>NZ_JBSGQV010000015.1:0-144945 GCF_053606025.1 Streptomyces sp. NPDC055254
CGCCGGCGGGGAGCGGGTCGCGGCCACTGAACGCTCCGCCGGCGGTGCGGGGGTGCTTTCCGGGTGGGCGGACACCCCCTGGGCTGACCGGGGAGGTCGGCCGATCAGGCCCGGCCGCGGAGGGGGCGGCGACGGCGCATCACGTGGACGCCGGCGCCGAGGGCCGCCGCGCCGACGAGGCCCGCGCCGATCGCGGTCTCGGCGGTGGACGGGCCGAAGGATCCGCCGATGCCGCCCTGCGAGGGGTTGCCGCGGAGGATCGTGAAACGGTGGGTGGCGACCAGGCTGCTGTCGTTGCACTTGACCGACAGCGTGTGGTGGCCGGGAGAGGCGTGGTTGAAGATCCGCACGGTGGCGAAGCCGACCGAGCCCGCGGACAGGTTGGCCGGCGGAAAGTTGCCGTGCGACGTGACGGTGCCGCCGTGCCCGCAGCCCGAGGCACTCACCTGCATCGTGGACCCCTGGTGCACGGCGTACGGATTGACCGAGATGTTGCTGGGACCGCCGCCCCCACCCAGCGGGGGGTTCGCGGAGGCGAACGGGGCGCTGAGGGCGATCGCGGCGAAGGCCGCCGCCGTCACGGTAAGAGCGCGGAAAGCACGCATGGTGGAACCTCCAGCGGAAAGCGCCCCGGAGCGTCGGCCCCGGATGATCGACGAGAACGCCTCCCACGTCGAACACTCGGGGGCACCCGCAACCTCCGCATGTCAGCCTTTGGGCCGCCCGGTTGAGCGACACGCCGAAGCGGGGGCGGCTCAGCTGACGGACCCGCAGGTCACGACCCGTCAGGCATTTATGTGACGATTACCTGGATGGGCGCACCCCTTACGGCCCCCTTCGGCCCCGGCGCCCCCGGCGCCACCCGTTCGCCCCTCAGCTCTCGCCGTCCCGCCGAGGCAGCCTTAGCGTGCGTGAAGTAGGGCGTACAGGGGTGGGACAGGACCGCGGGACGGGACCCCCGCGTCGGGAAGGGAGAACGATGGGCGAGGACGAGACAGGGCAGTCACGCAAACGCTCGCCGTGGGGCGTACTCGCCCTTGTCATGCTCACCGGCCTCGCCATGGTGCGCAACGGTGTGAACACGGAGGACGGGCCGCCCCAGCCCACCGCGGCCTCGGCCGTCGCGGTGACGGCCGATCAGCTGCCGGCGAATCCGCCCGTGCCACGGCCGGACCTGGAGGTGCTGGAGCACTCGTCGGTGCAGCGCGTCCGGATTCCCTCGATCAGCGTGGACGCTCCGGTGATGACCGTCGGGCTGGACGCGGAGGGGTGGATCGACGCCCCGCCGGCGCAGGAGCGGAATCTGGCCGGCTGGTACCTCAACGGCATCTCGCCGGGGCAGCGGGGCTCCTCGGTGATCGTCGGCCATGTGGACAACGAGCAGGGCCCGGCCGTCTTCTTCGGTCTGGGCTCGGTGAAGCCGGGCGGCCACATCGAGGTGGAGCGGTACGACGGGCGCACGGCGGTGTTCGAGGTGTACGGAGTGGAGGTGTTCTCCAAGGACGCCTTCCCCGGAGCCAGGGTGTACGGGGACACCGGGCACCCGGAACTGCGGGTGATCACGTGCGGCGGCGCCTACTCCAAGGCGGGCGGCTACAACGGCAACGTGGTCGTCTTCGCGCGGATGGTGGAGGCCCGCTAGCTCCCCGCCCGCGGGGAGCCCGGCCCGACCGGGCTCCGCCGGCGCGGGCTGCCTCGACCCGCGCTGCGTCGACCCGGGCTCGCACCCGGCCCCCGGCGCGGCGGTCCCCGCCGCCCCGCCGGGGGCGGCTTCCTCAGCCCGGCGCCGTCGCCGGAAGGGACGGCAGCGTCATCCGGTAGCCCCGCGCGAGCAGTTCGGGCAGGTACGAGGAGACGGCCCGGACGCTCTGCGACCGGTCGCCGCCCGCGTCGTGGGACAGCACGATCACCCCCGGCGCGGCCGCGCCCAGCACCCGGGAGACGATGGTGGTGGTCCCCGGCTCCTTCCAGTCGAGGGTGTCCACGGTCCAGGCGAGCGGCTCCATGCCCAGCTCGGCCCCGATCTCGAAGGTGGCGCGGTTCCACGCCCCGTACGGCGCGCGGAACCACAGCGGCGCCTCGCCGACGGTCTGCTGTACGACATCGCTCGTGCGGCCGATCTCGGAGGCCAGCGCCGGCCGGCTGAGCCGGGGGATGAGCGGGTGGGTCCAGGTGTGGTTGCCGATCACATGGCCCTCGGCGGCGATCCGGCGCAGCAGGTCGCGGTTCTCGGCGGCCATCTCGCCGCAGACGAAGAACATGGCGCGGACGCCGTACCGGGCGAGGGTGTCGAGGATGCCCGGGGTGTAGCGGGGGTCGGGCCCGTCGTCGAAGGTGAGCACCATGCCGCTCGACGCGGCGGGCGAGTGGGACGGCAGTTCCAGGATGGGCCGGGTCCGGACGACCGGTTTGGCGGCGGGCGGGCGGGCCGGGGCCTCGGCCGTCATCGGCCGCAGCCGGTAGGACTTCTCGGGCGGCCCCTGGGGCATCATCCCGGGCGCCCCCGCCGCGGGAAGGCCGCCCGGGCCGGCCGCGGGGCCCGTCCCGCCCGCCCCGCCCGGGCCGGGGGCACCGTTCTCGCCGCTGAGCAGGCCTGCCGCCGCGGCGACTCCGAGGAAGACGGCGGAGCGCAGGAGCACGCGTCGCCCTACTGTCGGCTCGTCATTTTTCATTATTACTACGTATCAACGACATCGCCGCGGATGTCGAGGGGCGCGGACGGACCTCCTCCCCGTCACCCGCCCGGACCAGCCGCCAGGACGGTCAGCCGCGCCGCACCAGGGGGAACGGAAGGGTCTCGCGGATCGTCAGGCCCGTGAGGAACATGACGAGGCGGTCGACGCCGATACCCAGTCCGCCGGTCGGCGGCATGGCGTACTCCAGGGCGTCCAGGAAGTCGTTGTCGATCTCCATCGCCTCCGGGTCGCCGCCCGCGGCGAGCAGCGACTGCGCGGTGAGCCGGCGCCGCTGCTCCACCGGGTCCGTCAGCTCCGAGTAGGCCGTGCCAAGCTCGGTCCCGAAGGCCACGAGGTCCCAGCGCTCGGCGAGCCGCGGGTCCTTGCGGTGCTGGCGGGTGAGCGGGGACACGTCGGTCGGGAAGTCCTTGTAGAAGGTGGGGAGCCCCGTCCGCTCCTCCACCAGCCGCTCGTACATCTCCAGGACCACGTCCCCGCGCGTGTCCTCGGGCGCGTGCGGCACCTCGGCCCGGTCGCACAGCACGCGCAGCGCCCGCTCCTCGGTGTCGGCGTCCACCTCCTCGCCGAGGGCCTCGCTGATCGCCCCGTACATCGTTTTGACCGGCCAGGGCCCGGAGATGTCGTGGACGACGAGCTTTCCGTCGGGTCCCGCCTTGTGCGCGACGGGCGAGCCGAAGGCGGCGACGGCCGCGCCCTGGATCAGCTCGCGCGTGAGGTCGAGCATCACGTCGTAGTCGGCGAAGGCCTGGTAAGCCTCCAGCATCGTGAACTCGGGGTTGTGCTTGTAGGAGACGCCCTCGTTGCGGAAGGTGCGGCCCATCTCGAAGACCTTCTCCATGCCGCCGACGCAGAGCCGCTTGAGGTAGAGCTCGGGTGCGATGCGCAGGTACAGGTCGAGGTCGTAGGCGTTGATGTGGGTGCGGAAGGGGCGGGCGTTGGCGCCGCCGTGGATCTGCTGGAGCATCGGGGTCTCGACCTCCAGGTAGCCGCGCTCCAGCAGCCCCTGCCGCAGGGCCTGCACCGCGCTGGAGCGGGCCCGTACGACGTCCCGGGCCTCCGGGCCGGCCACCAGGTCGAGGTAGCGGCGCCGCACCCGCGCCTCCGGGTCGGCCAGGCCCTTGCGCTTGTCGGGCAGGGGGCGCAGGCACTTGCCGGTGAGCTGCCAGGTCCGGACCACGAGGGAGAGCTCGCCCCGGTCGCTGGCGCCGATCTCGCCGCTCGCGACCACGTGGTCGCCGAAGTCGACCTGGGTCGTGAAGGTGTCGAGGACGTCGGCCCCGGCCTCGTCGCGGGTCAGCATCAGCTGGATGTCCCCGGACCAGTCGCGCAGGACGGCGAAGACCACCCCGCCGAGGTCCCGTACGACCATCACCCGGCCGGCGAGGGTGGCCTCCTCGCCGGTGCGGGTGCCGGCCGCCGTGGCGGGGTGGGCCGCCTTGAGTTCGGCGACCGTGTGGGTGCGGGCGCGGATGCCGACCGGATACGGGTCGGTGCCGGCGGCCCGGATGCGCTCCATCTTGTCGTGGCGGACCCGGACCTGTTCGGGCAGCCGCTCGGCCCCGGCGCCCGTACCGCCCTCCTCCCCCACGGCGTCCAGGCCCAGGGAGGCGATGGAGGGGAGCCCTTCGGTGGTGGCGGGGGCGGTGAGCCCCCCGGGATGGCCGTTGCCCCACAGGGTGCGCAGGCTGGGTACGGAGACGAAGCCCTCGGCGATCCCGGAGGCGAGGCTGACCCGGGCGAGCGAGCCGGCGTCCTGGTAGCAGAGGTACCTCGGGTACCACTCGGGGCCGTACTTGACGTTCGACCGGTACAGGGCCTCCAGCTGCCACCAGCGGGAGAAGAAGAGCAGCAGCTTGCGCCACAGCCGCAGGACGGGCCCGGCGCCGATCCGGCCGCCCTCCTCGAAGGCGGACCGGAAGACGGCGAAGTTCAGGGAGATCCTGCGCACGCCCAGGGCCGGGGCGTGGGCGCAGAGCTCGGCGACCATGAACTCCATGACCCCGTTGGGGGCGCTGCGGTCGCGGCGCATCAGGTCGAGGGAGATGCCGTCCCGGCCCCAGGGGACGAAGGAGAGCAGCGCGATCAGCGCGCCCTTGCCGTCGAACGCCTCCACCAGCAGGCAGTCCCCGTCGGCGGGGTCCCCGAGCCGGTCCAGTGCCATGGAGAACCCGCGCTCGGTCTCGGTGTCGCGCCAGGTGTCGGCCCGGTCGACGATGGTGCGCATCTCCTCCTCGGTGAGGGCGGAGTGCCGGCGGATGACGGTGGTGGCGCCGGCGCGCCGGACGCGGTTGACGGCCTGGCGGGTGACCCGCATGTCACGGCCGTCGAGGTCGAACCGGGCCACGTGCAGGATCGCCTCGTCGCCGAGTTGGAGGGCGCCGAGTCCCGAGCGGGCGTAGGCGGTGGCGCCCTCCTCGGAGGCTCCCATGACGGCGGGCTGCCAGCCGTATCGGCGGGCGACGCCGAGCCAGGCGTTGACCGCGGGGGTCCAGGCGACCGGGTCGCCGACCGGGTCGCCGCTGGCGAGGCAGACGCCGGCTTCGACGCGGTAGGTGACGGCGGCCTTGCCGCTGGGGGCGAAGACGACGGCCTTGTCGCGCCGGGTGGCGAAGTACCCCAGCGAGTCGTTGCGGCCGTAGGCGCCGAGCAGCGCCCGGATCCGGGCCTCCTCGTCCCCGTGCAGGGCGGCGGTCAGCCGCTGGGACCGAAAGAGGGTGGTGGCGGCGTACAGCAGGGCGAGGGCGCCGAAGAGGCCGAGCAGGAAGGACAGCGGGCGGGGCGGACGGCCGTCGAACTCTCGGGCCGAGAAGAGGCCCCCGAAGACCTCCTTGGCCGCCCAGTCCAGCCACTGCCCGCGGGGCAGCGTGCCGGGGAAGACGGCGACGAGCCCCCAGCCCACGAGTACGGCGGCGAGCAGTCCCAGGCCGAGGACGAGCATGGCCCGCCACAGGGCACCGGGCCGGGAGGCCGCGTAGAACTCGTCGCGGGCGGCGATCAGTACGGCCATGGCCGCGACGGCGACGGCCATGGAGGGCACGCCGATCCAGTAGTCACCTACGGCGATGTCCAGCACGTCGTCCAGGATCAGCAGGGCCAGGTAGGTGACGACGATCCACCAGGCGACCTTCTTGCGGGTGCCCAGGGCCGCGGCGAGCAGGAAGAGGAAGACCGCGTAGGCGAGGTTGGCGCTGACGGGTACGACGACGAGGTCGAGGAAGCGCACGACGTGGCGCAGCAGTCGCCGCAGTGCGGGGGAGAGTGCCAGCAGGGCGCACAGCAGACCGAGCGTTCCGAAGAACGCCCCGCATCCGTCGGGCACCCGGTTCAGGAGGCGGTTCCGGGTTCCGCGCGCGTCCTCCACGGTGGCACTCATGGTTCGCACTGTAAGGACGGCGGCGCCGGTGCGCGCGCCGAGCCGGATAGCCTCGGAGGGTGACGGAGCACGGGAGCACCGAATTCGAACGCGGCACCGACGGGCCGAAGGTGATCCTCGCCGGGGTCGACGGATCGGACTCCTCGCTGCGGGCGGCGGCCTACGCGGCGGGGCTGGCCCGCCGGCAGAACGCGCTGCTGGCGCTGGTGTACGTCCAGCCCGTGATGCCGGCCGGGGCCTCGCTCGGCGTGCCGGTGGCCGATGCCACCGGCGAGATCGCCGAGGGCCTGGTCGCCGAGATCCGGGACGCGGCCGAGCGGCTCCGGGGCATCTACGAGGTGCGGTGGCAGTTCCACACCTTCCGCGGCGACCCGTACGGCGGACTGGTGAGCGCGGCGCAGGAACTGAAGGCGGACGCGGTCGTGGTCGGCGGGTCCGAGCAGGCGGGCCACCGGATCGTGGGTTCGGTGGCCGTCCGCCTGGTGAAGTCCGGGCGCTGGCCGGTCACCGTGGTGCCGTAGGACCGGCGGCGCTCCGCGCCTTTCTCACCTCGGTGAGGCCGTCCTTCGCGGCGCCGCGGCCCAGGACCGCCTCGCTGACGGCCGCCCGGGCCGACTCGTAGTCGCTGCGGCCCGGGTCCTCGGCCAGCGCGTCCGGGAGATTGACGACCCGGCCGACGGACAGGTCCATCATCTGCGGCACGAACTCGGCCTTGGCGACCTCCCAGCGCCGCCCGGGCCCGGTGGGCGGGGCGAAGGTGAAGCGTCCGATGGAGCCGTAGTTGCCGCGCATGTCGCGTGCGCCGCTGTGGTTGAACATCTCGCCGGCCACCTGGTCCCCCATGCCGTAGACGATCCAGGTCCCGTTGACCTTCTCGTACGCCTGCGGGACATGGGCGTGCGTGCCCAGAAGAAGGTCGATGTCCGGACGGCCCCCGGTCCGCGAGGCGGTCAGTGCCCTGCCCAGCGAGAGCTGCGTCTCGTCCGGGTCGGTCTGCCATTCCGTGCCCCAGTGCAGGCTCACCAGCACCACGTCGGCGCCCGCCGTCCGGGCCGCCCTGGCGTCGGCGACGATCTTCTCCTGGCGCATCAGGTTGACCGCCCACGGCTGGCCCTCCGGCAGCGGGTAGCCGTTCGTGTCGTAGGTGTACGCGAGGTGCGCGACCTGGGCGGAGCCTGCCGTATAGGTGGTGGCCTTGGCCGCCTCGGCGGCCGTACGGGCCGAACCGGCGTGCCCCAGGCCCACCTTGTCGAACCGGTCCAGCGTGCGGCGCAGGCCGTCGGCGCCGTCGTCCAGCGTGTGGTTCGAGGCCGTGGAGCAGCCGTCGTACCCGGCGTCCTTGAGTCCGTCGGCGACCGACGGCGGGGAGACGAAGGCCGGATAGCCGGAGAAGGGGCCGCCCTCCTCCCCGTAGATGGTCTCCATGTGGCACAGGGCCAGATCGGCCCCGGAGACCACCTGCTTGACGCCGGAGAACATCGGCCGGAAGTCGTGTCCGTCGCCGGCGGCGTCGTTCGCCGCGCGCCGGATGACCGAGGTGTGCGGCAGGACGTCCCCGCTCGCCACCAGGGTGAAGCCCTCGGCCGCCGGGGATCCGGCGGCGTTCGACGGAGTCGGCGAGCCGGAGCCCGCGAGGCGGGCGGGGGCCGGGCCGCCGGCTGCCGAGCAGCCCGCGGCCGCCGAGAGCAGGAGGGCCGAGAGGAGGGTGGCGGCCTGGCGGGTGCGCTGCGTCATCTGTCCAGCTCTCATTTGTATGACTATCCGCTTGTCCGATCACCTGCAATCCATAGAAAGAGACGCACCAAGTCAAGGAACGACTCCGTCCGCTCGGCGCGCGCTCACTCCGATGGCCGTTCGCCGCGCCGTTCGACCGTTCACCGCCCGGTGCGGCCGCCCACCGGACGACCCGGGTGCTTGGGCGCAACACCGCGACCGGACGGTTCCCGGAGGGCGAGGTGCAGGTCAGGGTGGTTGCGTCGCCCCCGCACGGACCCCACGCGCTTCGGAAGGAGCCCCTCGTGCCGCTCTCCCCCACCCTTCGGCGCACGGATGCGCAGACACTGGCCGAACTCCAGCGCGACCACGGGCGGGCCCTGTTCGGTTTCCTGGTCGGGCTCACCGCCGGCGACGCCCAGCGCGCGGAGGACCTCGCGCAGGAGACGCTCGTACGGGTCTGGCAGCACCCGGAGGTCCTCGCCACCGAGCACGAGTCCCTGCGCCCCTGGCTGTTCACCGTGGCCCGGCGACTCGCGATCGACGCCCGCCGGGCCAGGCTGTCGCGCCCGCAGGAGGTGGACCCGGAGGGGCTGGAGCTCGCACCGGCGCCCGAGGACGCCGTGGCCGGCTCGGTCACCGCGATCGACGTCCGGCGGGCCGTGGGCTCGCTGGGACCGGAGCACCGCGAGGTCCTGATGGAGGTCTACTTCCGGGACCGCTCGGTGGCCGAGGCCGCGGCGGAGCTGGGCATTCCGGCCGGGACGGTCAAATCCCGTACGTACTACGCCCTGCGCGCCCTGAAGAAGGGGCTCCAGGGGTACGGCTACGGCCTCGGCGCCTGAGACCCGTCCCGGGAGAAGGGCGCAACGGCGGCCCTGAATGCACGCGAACCGGACACGGACCGCATCGAAACAGGCATCAGGTCGTGCAAATTGAGTAAACATCCCCCGCTCCGCGAGCCGCTCGGGACAGGCTCGGAGCTGACAGCGGGACGCTCGACGTGCGGGAGAAGGTGGAACGGTGCAGCCCGAGGGTATGAACGGCACCAGTGACGGCGGGCTCGCGGTGCCCATGGCTTGGCTCTACGCCGAGTACATCGCAGACGAACTGCTGCGCACGGGCCGGCTGATCCCGGTCAGCACCCTGGAGTTCCGGGCCGGGCGGGACACGCTCGCGCTGACCATCTACCTCTCGGACGCGGCCGGGGAGCTCTCCGGGATCCGGGTGGTCTCGCAGCTCGACGAGTGGATGTCGCTGACCGCCTACGGGCACCCCTGGCGCGACTGGGTGCACACCCGCTTCCTCGCTCTGGGCGAGGAAGCCAGGGAGCACTGCGCGGGCGAGGACCCGGACCTGGAGCTCGCCCGGGCGGCATGGCGCTGGCTGGACCGCACCGAACTGTTCGCCACCAACCTCGACCCCGGGCGCCACGGCCACACCGACACCCCGGGGCTGGACGAGAACGCCCGGGTGTGGACCCCGGCCTGGCAGCTCGGCCTCCCCCTGGGCCACCTGGCGATGCACCTGTTCTAGGCCGTCCCTTCCCCGCTCATCGCGGCGGACGCGGGCCCGGCACCTCCGCCGGGTCCATGACCAGACCGGTGAAGTCGGCCTCGTTCCGCTCGGCCCGGGTCACGTACCAGCGGGCGATGAGCCACATCACCGGGTACACCAGCACGCCGAGCACCACCCACAGCAGCGGCGACGACCCGGCGCGCGGCAGCAGGAACACCAGCGGGAGGAGCCCGACCACCAGGACCAGAGCGGCCAGCGCCCCCAGCGCGGCCCGCAGTTGGCTGCGCATCAGGGCGCGGACGTAGGTGGCGCCGAGCGTGGTTTGCTCGGAGATCTCCGAACGGGCCGGAGCATGCGCCGGCGGCCGGCGGCGGGCGCCCCGGGGCACTCCGGTGACGACCTCGCGCCGCGGCGGCGACGGCTGGTGCTGCTGCTCCTCGGACACGGTGGCGGAGTCTACGCAGCCCCCGCCTATTTGAGGAGGCGCGAGAGCCGGCGGTCGGCGAGCGGCTTGCCGCCCGTCTGGCAGGTCGGGCAGTACTGGAGCGAGGAGTCGGCGAAGGACACCGACCGCACGGTGTCCCCGCACACCGGGCAGGGCTCCCCGGCCCGCCCGTGCACCCGCAGCCCGCTCTTCTTCTCCGCCTTCAGACGGCCGGCCGCCACCCCGTGCGCCCGCTCCAGGGCCTCCAGCAGCGTGGCCCGGACGGCCTCGTAGAGGTGGGTCACCTGGTCGTCGTCGAAGGAGGCGGCCAGTTTGAACGGCGAGACCTTGGCGCGGTGCAGGATCTCGTCGCTGTACGCGTTCCCGATCCCGGCGACGACCCCCTGGTCGCGCAGCACGCCCTTGATCTGGCGTCGCTCCCCCACCAGCAGTGCGGCGAAGGCGTCCCGGTCGAAGGCCTCGGCGAGCGGGTCGGGTCCCAGGCGTGCGACACCGGGGACCTCCAGGGGGTCGCGGACCACGTACACGGCGAGGCGCTTTTGGGTCCCGGCCTCCGTGAGGTCGAACCCGCCGCCGCCCTCCAGCGCCACGCGCAGCGCGAGGGGCCCCTTGCCGGGGCCGGGCGGCCGCTCGGGCAGGGTGTCCCGCCAGTGCAACCAGCCGGCGCGGGCCAGGTGGGTGACGAGGTGGAGGTCGCCGATCCGCAGCGCCAGGAACTTGCCGTACCGGGCGGTGCCCCCGGCGGTCTGCCCTTCGAGGGCGCTCGGCGGGGGCTCGTACGTCTTCAGCACGCTCACGGCGAGCGGGAGGACGTGCTCGACCACCCTTCCCGTGAGGTGCTCGTCGAGGTACTCCCGCAGGGCCTCGACCTCGGGCAGTTCCGGCATGCTCCCAGCCTGCCGCCGGGTCGGACCAAACGCGAGCTGGGGACGGGTCCGGGTGAGCCCCGGCGGTCCCGCGGCCCGGGGAGCCGTTCGGGGGCGACCGATGCCGCGTAGAGGCCTCGGCGTGCCGGTGCTCGTGACGAGGCCGAGCGTGGCGGCCCGAACCGGAAAGCGGGCCGGGGCCACGGGGCTCCACCCCGGACCCCGCGCCTCAAACGCCGGCGGGGCTGAATGTGCCGGTCCGCACTCCCGCCAGGAACCGCCGCCCGACCTCCGCCCCGCCAGGGACCACGCCCCGCAGGGGACCGCGCCGCCGGGCCCGCCGCGAGGCGTCGGGCGTCAGCCCATGATGAACTCGCACCAGACGCACTTCCCGCTCCCCCTCGGCTCCACCCCCCACACGTCCGCCAGCCGGTCCACCAGCATCAGGCCCCGTCCCGACACCCCCGCCTCCCCCGCTTCCCGCCGCCTCGGCAACGCGCTGGAGCGGTCCGCCACCTCCACGCGCAGGCGCCGTTCCGGCCCCGCCAGGACCCGCAGGGTCACGATGGCGGGGCCGTCCGTGTGCATCAGCGCGTTCACGATCAGTTCGTCCGCGACGAGTTCGATCTCGTCGGACCGCTCCCGCGCCCCCCACGCCCGCACCGCCGCCCCGATCATGTGCCGGGCCGCCACCAGGCCCTCGGGGTCGCCCGGGGCCACGTGCTGCTGCAGGCGGCCCCGGATGCCGTCCCTCGGAGCGTCTTCGACGCGGCGGCGCAGCAGGAGCAGCGCCATGTCGTCGTCCCCGCCGCGCTCGTCGACGACGCCGCACAGCCGGTCCGCCAGCATCTGGAGGTCCGCCGGTCCGGCGCGGACCAGCGAGGTCAGCAGTCGGATGCCGTCGTCGAGGTCTGCGCCGGGCTGTTCCACCAGGCCGTCCGTGCACAGCAGGAGCGTTTCTCCCGGGTCGAGCTCCGCCGTGGTCACCGGGTACTCCAGCCGGCCGAACTCCGCCGAGAGGCCCAGCGGCATGCCGCCGCTCACCGGAAGCCTGCGGCACTCGCCGTCCCGGGTGCGCAGGAGCGGGTCGATGTGGCCCGCCCGGACCATCTGGAGCACGCCCGTCGAGAGGTCGGCCTCCGCGTACGTACAGGTGGCGAAGCGCTCGGTGTCCAGTTCGTGGAGGAAGACGGAGGCCCGTGCCATGACGGTGGCGGGCGAGTGCCCCTCGGCGGCGTAGGCGCGCAGCACGATCCGCAGCTGGCCCATCACCGCCGCCGCGTGCGTGTCGTGGCCCTGCACGTCCCCGATGACCGCGCCGACCCGGCCGCCGGGCAGCGGGATCACGTCGTACCAGTCGCCGCCGATGTCCTGGCCCATCCGGGCGGACCGGTACCGTACGGCGATCTCCGCCCCCGGCACCGACGGGATCCGCCGGGGCAGCATGGCCTGCTGCAGGCCCTCCGCGAGGTCGTGCTCCTGTTCCAGCAGCATCGCCCGCTGGAGGCTCTGCGCGATGCTGCTGCCCAGGGCGACGAGCAGGTTGCGCTCGTCCTGGGTGAAGCCGTCCTTGTCCTGGTAGAGCAGTCCGATCGCGCCGATCGGCCGGGCCTGGGCGATCAGCGGCAGGTAGGCGGCCGCCGAGATGTCCATGGACGAGATCTTCGACCACAGCTCGGGGTACCCCTCGGCGAACTCCTCGGCCGAGTCGAGGAAGCGGGGCTGGAGCGAGCGGACGACCTCGCTCATCGGGTACTGCTCGTCGATGCGGGTGTAGCGGGTGCCCGGGACGAAGCTGCCCACCGGCCCCTCCGCCACGAGGTGGATGCGGCCCGCCTCGACGAGGCCCATCACCATGCCCATCGAGCCGAGCCGCTCCAGGCCGTGGGCGTCGCCGAGCGCGTCGATGACGTCCTGCACGGTGCGGGCGTGCGCCAGGGCGGCGGTGGTGCTCTCGACCACCGACGTCTGCCGGCGGCGCTCCTCGTCGAGCCCGAGGCGTTCCGCCGAGTGGCTCAGTTCCTCCGTGGCGTCCCGGACGATCCCGATGATCCGGTACGGCCGCCCGTCCCGGCCCCGCATGACGCGGCCCTGGGTGTGCGTCCAGCGCAGCCGTCCGTCCCGGCAGCGGATGCGGAAGTAGGCGCCGTAGCTGTCCACGCCGCGCTTGAGGGCGCTGGAGACGAGGGCGTCGAGCCGGCTCGCCTCGGCGGGCGGGACGCAGGGGCCCAGCGACGCGGGCCTGCCGTCGTACTCCTCGGGGACCGTGTCGAAGACGTCCAGCGCCGCCTCGTCCATGTGCATGAGGCCGGTGAGCAGGTCCCAGTCGAAACTGCCCATGCGGTTCAGCGAGAGCGACTGGTCCGGGTGTGCGGGCCAGTCGTCCGGCAGCGATACGGCGGTCGGCACCGATCCACCATGACACACGGGCCGGTCAGGCGCTCTCCAGCGAGACTCCGGGGTCCGAGGGCCACGACTGCTCGTCCGGGACGGCGAAGGGGTCGTCCGGTTCGGCCGGCGGGTACGGGTCCGAGGGCGCGGACGGGTCCGAGGGCTGCCCCGTCGAGCCGTCGGGGTCCGCCGGGAGCTCCGGGTCCGCGGGGAGCTCCGGGTCCGCGGGGAGCTCCGGGTCGGGCGAGAGCTCGGGCGGCAGGCCGGACGGGTCTTCGGACGGGAGCTCCGACGGGTACTCGGACCGCGGGTCCGAGGGGACCTCGGACGGCTGCTGCGGCACGATCGGCCGCGTCGGCGCGTCGGGGCGCGGCGGCCGCCCCTCGGCGGGCGGGCTCGGCGGGCAGTCCGTCGCCCCGTGGGTCGGGGGCGCGGCGGGGGCGGGAGCGCTGCCGTCGGGCGGCCTCGGGGGCGCGGTGCGGGCGAGGCTGTTGGTGACGGGGTTCTCGCAGGGGTCGCCGGTCGGGATACCGGGCCCGGTCGGGATGCCGTCGGCGGGGTCGAAGGGGGGCACCACCTGCGGGACCCGGTCCTGGGCCCCGTCGTCGCCGGCCCTGCGCTCGATCCAGGTGTTGTCGGCGACGTTGACGATCACCAGGTTGTGGATGACCCGGGTGGTGGGTTCGATGACGACGACCTGGTTGGGCTGGTAGCCGTTCCAGGGCTCGCCCTTGTGCACCGGGGACCCCTTCGGGGCGCGGGGCGGGAGCAGCGGGTTGCCGCAGCCGCAGCGGACCCTGGGCATCCCGTAGCCGTCGACCAGGACGGCGGTGCCGGCCTGCAGGACCGACTGGAAGCTGTCGGCCCGGCCGTCGCGGAAGCCGTGGTTGGTGACCCGGGTGTCCGCGCGGAGCACGACGGGGGTGAGGCCCCGCAGGAAATCGGGGATGCTCGCCTGTTCGATGTCGGAGGCCCGCGCGAAGGCCCGGGCCTTGGCCTCGTCGGCCGTCAGGAAGCGGACCTGCTGCTCCACGTCGCAGCTGCCGAGCCGGTGGGTACCGCCGTAGAGGCCGGGGGTGGCGGCGTTGACGGTACGGATGCCCTGGCCGGTCGGGTTGGGCAGCGGAGGCTGTACGGGGGCGGACTCGGCGGTGGCGGACGAGACGGTGAAGGGAGCCGGTCCGGCGGAGGCCACGGGCTGGAGGTGGACGTCCTGGCTCTCGGGTCCGGGGGCGCTGCGGCGCTCCTCGGGTCCGCCGCAGGCGGCGGCGAAGAGTCCGAGGACCGCGAAGAGGGCCGCGCCGGCGGGTGCGTGACGACGCGGCGCCTGACGAGGTGTCGGAGGTGTCGGTGCGTGCACGTGTATCTCCCTTTTCGCCCCGGTTGCTTTCTCCTGTCTGCCGCATCGCCGCGCGCGCCGCAACCGGAGGCCCCCGGGACGGGGCGCGACTGGGCCGAAGGGCCGCACGACGGCCGGTGCGAAAACGCTTTGAACATGTTCGAGGGCGCCGCCGCAGTCCGCCCCGGCAACCGGGTGGGGGTCGGCTCCTGAAGATCGCTCCTGGAGGTCGGGGCCTGCGGCACGGCTGGTTCACGGTGCCCGCCTTCAGCCGCCCGGACGTCTGGCACACCGGCTCGCCGGCCCCTTTGACCCTTCCTCCGGCTCCGCCGCGCGCGCCGGCCGGAGGACCGCATGCGCCCGCTGGTGGCCGCCGCCCGACCGGTCCGATACTGGAGGAGATGGACTGGTTCACGGCGCCCGGGTACTGGCTCGGCCGGCTGGTCTTCCAGCGGGCCCTGGCCGGTGTCTACGTCTTCGCCTTCATCGGGGCCGCCCTGCAGTTCCGGGCCCTGATCGGGGCGCACGGCATGCTGCCCGTGCCGCAGTACGTGCGGTACGTGCCCTTCCGGCGCGCCCCGAGCTTGTTTCAACTGCGCTACTCGGACAGGCTGTTCGCCGGTTGCGCCTGGCTCGGGGCCGCGCTCGCCGCGGCCCTGGCCGCCGGGGTGGGCGACGCCGTACCCTTGGGCGCCGCGATGGGCATGTGGGCGCTGCTGTGGCTCCTCTACCTCTCGATCGTCAACGTGGGCCAGACCTGGTACTCCTTCGGCTGGGAGTCCCTGCTGCTGGAGGTGGGCTTCCTCGCCGTCTTCCTCGGCAACGCGCGGACCGGGCCGCCGGTGCTGGTGCTGTGGCTGCTGCGCTGGGTGCTCTTCCGGGTGGAGTTCGGCGCGGGGCTGATCAAGGTGCGCGGGGACTCCTGCTGGCGCAAGCTGACGTGTCTGGACTTCCACCACGAGACGCAGCCGATGCCGGGACCGCTGAGCTGGTTCTTCCACCATCTGCCGAAGCCGCTGCACCGGGTGGAGTGCGCCGCCAACCACGTGACCCAACTCCTGGTACCGGTACTGCTGTTCACCCCGCAACCGGTGGCCTCGTACGCCGCCGTGATCATCGTGGTGACGCAGTTGTGGCTGGTGCTGTCCGGCAACTTCGCGTGGCTGAACTGGCTGACGATCACCCTGGCCCTGCCGGCCGTGGACTTCACCGGGCTCACGGGGGCGCCCCCGGCGGCCGCCTCACGCACGGGGCCGCTCTGGTACGTGGTCCTGGTCTGCGCGGTGACCGCGCTGGTGCTGTTCCTCAGCCGGCGCCCGGTGCTCAACATGCTCTCGCGCCGCCAGGTCATGAACCGCTCCTTCGACGCGCTGCACCTGGTCAACACCTACGGGGCCTTCGGCTCGGTAGGCCGGGTCCGGATGGAGGTGGTGGTCGAGGGGACCGCCGATCCGGTGCCGCGCGAGGACGGCGCCTGGCGGGAGTACGGCTTCAAGGGCAAGCCGGGCGACCCGCGCGCGCTGCCGCGCCAGTTCGCCCCGTACCACCTGCGGCTGGACTGGCTGATGTGGTTCGCGGCCCTCTCCCCCGGCTACGCGCGGGACTGGTTCGGGCCGTTCGCGGAGCGGCTGCTGGCCGGCGACCGGGACACCCTGCGGCTGCTGCGCCACAACCCCTTCCCGGACGAACCGCCCCGCTATGTCCGGGCCCGGCTGTTCCGGTACCGGTACACCACCTGGCGGGAGCTGCGCGAGACGGGCGACTGGTGGCACCGCACGCCGGTACGCGCGTACCTGCCGCCGACCCGTCTCGCGGGCGCGCCGCGGTCAAAGCCCGAGTAGGGCCGCCTCGCGGGCCGGGTCGATGCCCGGCGCCGGTCGGTCGGAGCGCTGCGGGGCGACGCCGCCGAGCTGCTGGAGCCACGTCCAGGTGTCGGCCACGGTCTCTTCCACGGGCCGGCACTTCAGACCCGCCGCGACCGCCTTGGACACGTCGGCCCGGTGCATGGTGTCGTACGCCTCGCCCTCCGGTACCCAGACCGGGAGCTCCGTCCACGGCTGCACGCCGGCCTCCTGGAGCACGGCCGGGTCGGTCCAGCGCAGTTCGGCGGCGCCGCCGGTGGCGGCGGCGCAGGCCTCCAGGAAGGTGGCCATGGTGGCGTGCCCGGGGGGTGAGACCAGGTTGTAGGCGCCGCCGAGCCCCGTGGCGGCCGCGTCGAGGGTCCAGCGGGCCAGGTCGCGCACATCGATGTACTGGAGCGCCAGTTCGCGGGGACCGGGCGCGAGTACCGGGCCTCCCCGGGCGGTGCGGTTCAGCCACCACGGCAGCCGGCCGACGTTCTCGTACGGGCCCAGGATCAGGCCGGCGCGGACCAGCAGGGCGCGGTCGCCGAAGGCGTCGAGGGCGGCGAGTTCCGCGCCCCGCTTGTCCTCGGCGTAGGCCAGGGAGGCCGCGTCGGGCGATCCCTCCACCAGCGGTCCGTCCTCGTCGAGGCCGGCCGGGGCGGGGTAGGCGTACACCGAGCGGCTGGAGATGTACGCGTAGTGCCCCGCACGTCCGCGCAGCAGCCGGGCGCTGTCGCGCACGGCGGTGGGGGCGCCGCCCCAGGTGTCGACGACCAGGTCCCACTCCCCTTCGGCGAGGGCGTCGAGCCCTCCCGGCGCCGTGCGGTCGCCGTGCACGGCAGAGGTGCCGGGCGGGGGCGCGTGGCGGCCCCGGTGGAAGACGGTCACCTCCCAGCCCCGGTCGAGGGCGTCCTCGGTGATGGCGCGTCCGACGAATTCGGTACCACCCAGCATCAGTAGCTTCATACACGTCAGCCTGCCGGGGCCGCGGGCGCGGCGGAAGCGGTGATCGCCCACAGCGATGACGCTCACGGCGTACGGGGGACGGGAACTCCCGGGAGATGCGGGCCTTCCCGCCCGTGGCGGAGGCACGTCGGTGGCGGAGCCACCCCGGGCGGAGGACGTCCCGGCGGCGCGCGTCCCCACGCGACACGACGCCCCCGCGCGGATCCGCGGGGGCGTCGGGTACGGCTCCGGTCCGGCGCGATGGCGCCGGGGCTCCGTACTAGTCGATGCCGGGCAGGATGTGCGCCTCCGCCAGGTCGTCCTCGTACCCGGCGAGCCTGATCGGGGCCGACCGGGCCCAGACCTCAAGGCTGCCGAGCTCGTCGGACCGGTGGGCGGAACCCCAGCCCGTACGCTCCAGAACTGTCGCTTCGGGCTTCGTCGATTCAGTCACCGCGAACTCCTTTTGTGTCGCGTAACCCGGCAGGCTGACCGCATGGCCGGGCAAAGGATGGGAGGGTCTCCGGACGCGGTGGCGCCTTGGTGAAGCGTGGCCCGGATGGGGGCCGTCTTGATGCCCCAGAGTACACATATGAGCGCACCCCCGCTCGATGGAACGGTAAAATTCACTCCTGTTTCTGAGTTTCACCGCGAATTCACGCAATCGTCAGCCGCACGGCCCACGTCGGTACCTCCACGCGGACCCTGCTTCCGGTAGGCGCGGCGCAGGGGACGGCCGCGGGCCGGGCCGGCCGGGCAGGCGGTTCCGAGGACGCTCGAACTGCCCCTTGCCGCAGGGGGGTTGAGACCGGTGGAGCTCCGGTCCGGCAGCCGCCGCAGCGCTCCCGACGGCCCTCGCGGACGGCGGATCCGGACCGTTCGACCGCTCCCGGGCTCACCGCCGTTCGTGGAAGAAGCGCAGGTCACGGCTTTGGCCCAGGACGCGGCCACAATGCTCCGTCCGGGTGAGCGGAGGAACCGGGCGGGTCGTCGGCGGGTCGTCGGCGTGTCGCGGGGCCCGCGGATACGCGGCCGGCCCCCTCGGGAAGGTCCGAGGGGGCCGGTCGCGGACGCCCGCGCGGTGGCGCGCGGAGCGTGAGGTTTCCCGGCCGCGGCGCGCCGGGGGCGCGGTTACCAGTTCGCGGGCGCGTAGTCCTTCAGGAAGACGCCGAAGAGGTCCTCGCCGCCCTCGCCCCGCACGATCGGGTCGTATACGCGGGCCGCGCCGTCGACGAGGTCCAGCGGAGCGTGGAAGCCCTCCTCGGCCAGCCGGATCTTGTCCGGGTGCGGGCGCTCGTCGGTGATCCAACCGGTGTCGACCGCGGTCATCAGGATCCGGTCCTTCTGGAACATCTCCTGGGCGCTGGTGCGCGTCAGCATGTTCAGCGCGGCCTTCGCCATGTTGGTGTGCGGGTGCCCGGCGCCCTTGTAGCCGCGGCTGAAGACGCCCTCCATCGCGGAGACGTTGACCACGTAGCGGCGGCCGGCCTCGGCGGCCGCCATGGCCGGGCGCAGTTTGCTGATCAGGATGAACGGCGCGGTGGAGTTGCACAGCTGCACTTCGAGCAGCTCGATCGGGTCCACCTCGGACACCGTCTGGATCCAACTGTTCGTGTCGTGCAGGTCCGGGACCAGCCCGCCCGCGTCGATGGCCGTACCGGCGGCGATCCGCTCCAGCGAGGCGGAGCCCGAGACGAGCGCCAGCTCGGTGACGTCCTGCGCGCTCAGCTTCTCGCCCCGGCCGCTGGGCAGCGCGGCGACGCGGTCGACCGTACCGCTGCCGAAGGTGCCGATGACCTCCGCGGCGGGCAGCTCACCGGCCGGGAGCGGGGCGCCCTCGGCGGCGACGAGCTCGCTGTAGGCACCCGGGGAGCGGCGTACGGTCTGCGCGGCGTTGTTGATCAGGATGTCGAGCGGGCCCTCGGCGGCCACCGAGTCGGCGAGCGCGACGACCTGGGCCGGGTCGCGCAGGTCGATGCCGACGATCTTCAGGCGGTGCAGCCACTCGGAGCTGTCCGGCATGGCCTTGAAGCGGCGGATCGCGTCGTTCGGGAAGCGGGTGGTGATGGTGGTGTGCGCGCCGTCGCGCAGCAGCCGCAGCGCGATGTACATGCCGATCTTGGCGCGGCCGCCCGTCAGCAGGGCGCGCCGGCCGGTCAGGTCGGTGCGGGCGTCGCGGCGCGCGTGGTTGAAGGCGGCGCAGTCCTGGCAGAGCTGGTGGTAGAAGGCGTCGACCTCGACGTAGCGCGTCTTGCAGATGTAGCAGGAGCGCGGTCGCTGGAGTATCCCGGCGATCGGGCCCTTGGTGGCGGCGGTCAGGGCGTTGCCCTGGGTCTCGTCGTCGATGCGTTCGGCGGAGCCCGTGGCGGTCGCCTCGGTGACGGCCTTGTCGTTGGCGGTCTTGGCGGCGCGGCGCTCCTGGCGCCGCCGCTGCTTGACCGTGCGGTACAGCCCGGCGGTGGCACGGCGTACGGTGATGGCGTCGGGGTGGTCGACGTCGAGCTTGTCCAGCTCGTCGATCACACCGAGGCAGAGAGCCAGCCGATCGGGGTCGATGCCCGGCCCGTATGCGTGGTTGTCTTCGGTCACCGTCATGGCCGCTGCCGTTCCTCGTTCACTGGTCCGCATCCGCCTGCTGCGGAAGTCCCCAAAAGGGAAACTGTACGGATCCCTCGCGCCCGGAACAAAACCCGGCCCCGACCCCCTCACGTACCGCGACGGCCCGACGACCCGGCGTACCGGCAGGAATAGCCCCGCCGGGAGGCGCATTGTGGTTTTCATGAGTGCACTGGCGCTGTCGGTCCTCCTCTGCATCGCCTCCGCCCTCGCGTACGCGGGCGGGGCGATCGTCCAGGAGCGGGTCGCCGCCAGTACGCCGGACCGCCCGTACGCACCGGTGCGCCGGGCGGCTTGGTGGGCGGCGGTGGCGCTCAACGGCCTGGGCGCCGCGCTGCACGTGACGGCTCTGGCCTACGGGCCGCTGAGTCTGGTGCAGCCGCTCGGCGCGCTCACCATCGTCTTCGCCCTGCCGATGGCCGCCGTCTTCGTACGACGTCGGGCGGGGGCGACGGCCTGGCGCGGGGCGCTGCTCGCCACGGCGGGGCTGGCCGGGCTGCTGGCCCTGACCGGCGGGGACGGACGGGCGGAGCAGTCCCTGGTGGAGGGGGAACGGACCCTGTTGCTGTCGGTGGCCGCCGCTTCCGTCGCCGTGCTGTTCGCGGCCGCCCACCGGGCGCACCGGGACGTGGTGCGCGGCGTGCTGCTGGCCACGGCGGCCGGTGCGTCCTTCGGCCTGGCCTCGGTCTTCACGAAGTCGGTGGCCGAGTCCTTCTCCCCCGGCACGCCGGCCGTCCTGGCACCGGACCTCACGGCGATCGCCGTACTGGCGCTCGGCGGACTGCTGCTCTCGCAGGCGGCCTACCGGGGCGCGGGGCTGGCCGCGCCGCTGGCCACCCTGACCGTGGTCAATCCGGTGGTCGCGGCGGCGGTCGGCATCTCGCTCTTCGGCGAGGGCTTCCGGTACGGCGCGGCGGGCGCGACGGCGGCGGCGGTCAGCGGCGTCCTCGCGGCGGCGGGGCTCGTCCTGGTCACGACCGCGCCGCCGCACGGACGCGGGTCAGATGCCGACCCCGTGGGACCGGAGGTACTTGAGCGGGTCGATGTCGGAGCCGTAGCCGGGTCCCGTGCGCATCTCGAAGTGCAGGTGCGGACCGGAGGAGTTGCCGGTCGAGCCGGAGCGGCCGATGCGCTGGCCTCCGGAGACCTGCTGCCCGGCCTTGACGCCGAGGGCCGAGAGGTGGGCGTACTGGGAGTACCGGCCGTCGGTGTGCCGGATGACGACCTCGTACCCGTACGCGCCGCCCCATCCCGCCGAGACGACGGTGCCCGGGCCAACGGCCTTGACGGCGGTGCCGGTCGCGACGGGGAAGTCGACGCCCGTGTGGTAGCCGCTGGACCAGGAGGAGCCCGAGACGCGGTAGGCGGTGCCGAGGCCCGCGTCGACGGGCGCGAAGAATCCCCCCGCCGCGGGCTGCTCCCGCGCTGAGGTGTCCCGGGCCGGGGGCTTGGCGGGCTGCGCGGCGGGCTTGGCCGCGGGCTTCTCGGCGGCGGGCTCGGGCACGGGCTTCGCGGCGGGCTTCTCCGTCGGTTTCGCGGCGGGCTCGGGCGCGGGCTTCGGAGTCGACTCTCCGGCCGCCGGCGCGCCCGGCAGCACCGGCTCCGCCGTGCGCGGCGGCTTCTCCGGATTCTGGGCGGGCGGCGCGGTGGTGATCCGCAGCGTGAGGCGCTGGCCGGGGAAGATGAGGTCGGGGTCGGCTCCGACGGTCGTGCGGTTGGTCTCGTAGAGCGCCTGCCAGCCGCCCTCGACGTGCTGCTCGGTGGCGATCGCCGAGAGCGAGTCGCCGGGCGCGACCACGTACGGGTTCGGCAGCACCGAGGTGCCGGTGGCACGGGGCACGGCGGCTTGACGCGGTACCGTCCTGGTCGGCTGCTCGGCCTGCCCGTTCGTCTGCTTCGTCTGCGGCGGCGGGGCGGCCTTGCTCTGCTGCGCCGGGATCTTCACGGGCTGTGCGCCGACGGCGGGGGCCGGTCCGCCCCGGGTGAGCCCGGCTCCCTTGCCGCAGTGCGGCCAGGCCTGCGGGCCCTGCCCCTTCAGCACCTTCTCGGCCACGGCGATCTGCTGGTCCTTGGTGGCCAGGTCGGCCCGGGGCGCGTACGCGGCGCCGCCGAAGGCCCGCCAGGTGCTCTGGCTGAACTGCAGACCGCCGTAGTAGCCGTTGCCCGTATTGATGCGCCAGTTGCTCGTGGACTCGCAGGCGGCGACCTTGTTCCAGGTGTCCACGGAGGCGGCGTGCGCGGTTCCGGCGCCCATGAGGGGCAGCGCGATCCCGGCACCTCCGGCGGTGACGGCGAGCGAGGCCCGGTTGATGCTGCTCGGCTGATACCGGCGGTGCCGGCCCCGTACACCCATGGGAGCCCCCATCGAAGACATCAGGAACCGCACAACCTAACGTCGCGATCAAGGCGTGACAAGAGGCGCAACAGGGCGCACGCGCAAGGAAATTGGCCACGGACCGGCGGCCTGCGCAAACGGCTCCGGGACTTACTCGCCGTGCGTCCCCCGGCGCTTCGCCGCGGCGCTCCGGCATGCGCCGGAGCGCCCGCGCCGCATCCGCGTCCGGTCGCCCGGACGCGCGGGCTCAGCTCAGGGGGCCGGGCTGCGGAACGGGGGCGGGGCCCGGCGGCGCAGGGACCGGGTCCGGCTCCGGTACGGGCCCGGGCACCGGCGGGGCGGGCCGCGGCATGGGCTCGGGGTCCGGGAAGGGGCCCGGCGGCGGCGCCGGAACCGGGCTCGGCTCGGGCACGGGGGGCTGGGTCTGGTCTTCGTAGCGCACCATACGTCCCACCTTCCCGCGATCGTGACCTGTACGCCTTCCGGACGCGGCCGTCACGGGCGCGGTTCGGGCCGGTCGGGGAACGGGCCTTCGGCCAGGGCCAGCCCCGCCGCCAGACCCGGGGCCGGACTGGACAGGACCGGGACCCGGCCCGAGACCAGGTGCGCGGCGCCGGCCATCGAGGCCTGGGCGAGCACGATGACGTCCACGTCAGCAAGGGCGTCCGCGGCCGCCGCCACGCGGGCGTGGCAGCCGGCCGCGTCCCCCGCCTCGAAGCACTCCCAGGCCCCGGCGACCAGCTGCGTACGGACGGCCACGGGCCGTCCCGCCGCCTCCTCGGCCAGCAGGTCCCGGGTGGGGGCGAGCGTCGACTCCAAGGTGGCCAGTACGGCGATCCGCGCGCCGGTGCGCACCGCCCGGGCCGCCATCGGCCGGTCCACCCGCAGCACCGGGACACCGAGCGTCGGCGCCAGTGACTCGGCCGTGGCCCCCAACGTGGAGCAGGTGACGAGCACGGGCCGGGGCGCCGGCCGGTCCCCGGCCCCCGACAGCAGCCGCAGCAGGGCCGGCGCCAGGGCGGCGGGGCCCTGCGCGCGGGCCCGGTCCAGCAGCTCCGGAACCACCAGGTGCCGCAGCACGGCTCCCGGGTGGTTCCGGTCGCGCAGCGCGTCGAAGACCGGGACGTGCGCGGGCGAGGTGTGGAGCAGCGTCAGACGGGGCTCCGTCACCACGGCGCCGGCCCGGTCAGACGGCCACGGCGTGGGGGCTGCGCCGCTGATCCGTACCCGGCACGGGGGCGGCCGGGTCCGTCCCCAGCTCGACGATCCGGTTGTCGGCGTCGACGTGCACCACGCGGGGCTCGAACACCCGGGCCTGCGCGTCCTCGACCTGCGCGTAGCTGATGAGGATGACCAGGTCCCCGGGGTGCACGAGGTGCGCGGCGGCCCCGTTGATCCCGATGACACCGGACCCGCGCTCGCCCTCGATGACGTAGGTCTCCAGTCGGGCGCCGTTGGTGATGTCCACGATGTGGACCAGCTCCCCGGGCAGCAGATCGGCCGCGTCGAGCAGATCGGCGTCCACGGTCACGGACCCGACGTAGTGCAGGTCGGCCTGGGTGACGGTGGCCCGATGGATCTTGGACTTGAACATGGTACGAAGCATGAGACAACTCCCGGTTCGTCTGCTCCCTGCCTGCTTCCCGCAGGTCAAGGGCGTTCGCCGGAGCCTACAACGATTCGTCTGTCAGGTCAGCAGCCCCCAGGTCTTCCAAGGACCCACGCGGTCGGCCGCCGCTTCGCGCACCCGGTTGCTGGACGGTTGGCTGGAGTCGCGCACCCGCGGACAACTGCCGGCCCTGGTACGGGAGCAGCTCGCCGATGACCGTGACCTGCGCCGCCGGCCGGAGTTGCGCGCGGCAGCCGCCGCGAGGACACCGCCGTCGTCCGCGAGCGCACTCCGAGCCTCCGTAGACGTTCATGGCCGCCTGGACGAGGCACCGGCCGGAGGGAACGGGAGGCGCCCAGGAGCGTCAGCTGTCGAAGCCGAGGCCGAAGCGGTCGAGGCTGCGCAGCCAGAGGTTGCGGCGGCCCTGGTGGAGGTCGGCGCGGGTCATGGACCACTTGGTGATGCCGATGCCGACGGACCGGACCGGCTCGGGCGGGAACGGCAGCGGCTTGCGGCGGACCATCCGCAGATCGGTGCGCTCGGTGCGCTCGCCCGCCAGGAGGTCGAGCATCACCTCGGCTCCGAAGCGGCTGGCGCCGACTCCGAGGCCGGTGAACCCCGCGGCGTAGGAGACCTTGCCCTGGTGACTCGTGTCGAAAAAGACGCAGAAGCGCGTGCTGGTGTCGATGGCTCCGCCCCAGGAGTGGGTGAAGCGCACTCCCTCCAGCTGCGGGAAGGTCGTGAAGAAGTGACGGGCGAGGGTGGCGAAGGTCGCGGGCCGCCGGTCGTGTTCGGCGCGCACGCGTCCGCCGTAGCGGTAGACGGCGTCGTATCCGCCCCACAGGATGCGGTTGTCCGCGGAGAGCCGGACGTAGTGGAACTGGTTCGCGCTGTCCGCGAATCCTTGGCGCCGCGTCCAGCCGACGGAGGCGAGCTGCGCCTCGGTCAGCGGCTCGGTCATCAGCGCGTAGTCGTACACGGGCACGGTGTACGGGCGGTGGCGCCGGAGCAGGGAGGGGTGGGCGTTGGTGGCGAGCGCGACCCTGCGGGCGGTGATCCGGCCGTAGGGCGTACGGACGGCGAGCACGGCGCCGTGCTCGTCGAGCGAGCCAGCGGGGGTGTGCTCGTGGATCCGGACGCCCAGGGCGAGACAGGCGTTCTTGAGTCCCCAGGCGAGCCCGGCCGGGTTGACCATGGCGACGTCGTCCCTGTTCCACAGGCCGCCGAGGAAGGTCGGGGAGTCGATCTCGGCGCGGACGGCGTCCGCGTCGAGCAGGAGCGGCTTGCCACCGTGGCGGGCGGCGGCCGCGGCCTCCTCCGCGAGGCCGGCGAGCTGGTACGACTCGGTGGCCACGACGATGGAGCCGGTGCGCTCCCAGTCGCAGTCGATTCCGTACCGGTCGACGGCGTCCTCGATGGCCTGGAGGTTCTCCCGCCCGAGCCGCTCCAGGAGGTCGATCTCCCCGGGCCAGCGCTGGAGGCCGTTGTGCAGGCCGTGGGTGAGGCTGGACTCGCAGAATCCACCGTTCCGTCCGGAGGCGGCGCCGCCGACCTCGTCCGCCTCGACGAGCACCACGTCGGCGGAGGGGTCGCGCTCCTTGGCCCGGAGGGCGGTCCACAGGCCGGTGTAGCCGCCGCCGACGACGAGCAGGTCGCAGGTGACGCCGCCCACCAGGGCGGGAGTGGTCTGCGGGCGGCGGGGGTCGTCGAGCCAGAACGGGCGGGGCTCCGCGTCCCTGAGCGAGGTGAGGTGGTCCATCGAGGTTCCTTCGCGTCGCGGAGGCGCCCGAGCACGGGGGCCCTCCGAGGTGCGGCCCATGAGACCTCTCGCCACATGGCAAGGTCAATGGTGTTGACATAAGCCTGCCGCTCGGCCTGCCGCTCAGCCAGGCCGTCGCCTGCGCCGCCGGTTCAGCCGCCGTCCGGCGCCGGGCAGGCCGCTCGGCCTGCCGCTCAAGCCGTCGCCTGCGCCGCCGGTTCAGCCGCCGTCCGGCGCCGGGCGGAGGGCCGCCACCGCGCCCAGCATCAGCTCCAGGGCGAAGGGGTAGCCGCTGTCGCGCATGTCGGCGGCGAGCAGCGGGAAGGTGGCCGCGATGTTCGGGTGGGTCTCGGGCGACAGCCTGCCGTACACCGCGTGCCAGACCTCCTCGTCCGCCTCCCGCGCCGCCTCCGGCAGGGCGAGCGCGGCGGCGTCCTGGGCGGCGAAGGCCAGGGCCTGGTCCACGAAGGCGTGGTAGATCCGCACGGCGAGCGCGTCCGGGAAGCCCCCGGAGCGCAGGATGCCGAGGATCACCTCGACGGCCCGGGTCTCGTGGGGGCGCCCTGTCGTGCGGTGCGCCGTGAGGAGCGCTGCCTGCGGGTTGGACTGGTAGGAGGCATGGATGCGCAGCCCGATGGCACGCAGGTCGGTCCGCCAGTCACCGGTGGGCGTCCAGCCGTCCTGCGCCCGGCCGACCAGCTCGTCGGAGAGGGCGAGGAGCAGGGCGTCGGTGTTGCGGAAGTAGCGGTACAGGGCGCTGGGATCCGCGCCGAGCGCCGCGCCGAGCCTGCGGGCCGAGAGCGCCGCCGCGCCGTGCTGGGCGATCAGGCGCAGGGCGGTGTCGATGATCAGCCGTTCGGAGAGCACGGCGCCCTGCTTGGTGGGCCGGTGGCGCCGGCGCCTGTCTTCGGGAACCACTCGTTCGGCCATGCCGGGACCTTACGTCAACACCATTGACGTGTAAACGGCCGTGCCGCTTGCATGGCCCCACCCACCGTCGCCTCATGCACTGGAGCTCCGTATGGCCAAGGCCGATCTGGTCTTCACCCACGGCCCCGTCGTCACCGTCGACCCGGCCCGCACCCGGGCGACCTCGCTCGCCGTCGTCGGCGACCGGATCGCGGCGGTCGGCCACGACGAGGTGCGGGAGCTCATCGGCCCCCGCACGGAGGTCGTCGACCTGACCGGGAAGCTCCTGGTCCCCGGGTTCCAGGACGCCCACATCCACGCCGTCTACGGCGGTACGGAGCTGGCCGAGTGCGATCTGACGGGGACGGTGGGCGTCGCGGAGTACCTGACCCGGATCCGCGCGTACGCGGACGCCCACCCGGACCACGCGTGGATCACCGGCGGCGGCTGGTCGATGGAGAGCTTCGACGGAGGACTGCCCACCCGGCAGCTGCTCGACTCCGTGCTCCCGGACCGGCCGGTGTTCCTCGTCAACCGGGACCATCACGGCGCCTGGGCCAACACGCGGGCACTCGAACTCGCCGGGATCACCGCCGCCACCCCCGATCCGGCCGACGGCCGGATCGAACGCGAGCCGGACGGCCGTCCCAGTGGAGTGCTCCAGGAGGGCGCCACCACGCTGGTCTCCCGACTCGTGCCCGCGAGCACTCCCGCCGAGCGGCTGTCCGGCCTCCTGCGAGCCCAGGAACTGCTGCACTCGCTGGGCATCACCGGCTGGCAGGACGCGCTGCTCGGCGTGTTCGGCGGCAAGCCCGATCCGTCGGACGCCTACGTGAGCGCCGCCCGGGACGGCTCGCTCACCGCCCGGGTGACCGGCGCGCTCTGGTGGGACCGGGACCGCGGCGCCGAGCAGATCGAGGAACTGGTCGCGCTGCGGGAGAAGTTGAGCCACGGCCGGTTCCGCGCCGGCTCCGTGAAGATCATGCAGGACGGGATCGCTGAGAACTTCACGGCCGCCATGACCGCCCCGTACCTCGACGGCTGCGGCTGCGCGACGGCCAACACCGGGCTCAGCTTCGTCGAACCGGTGGCGCTGCGCGGGTACGCCGCCGCACTCGACGCCCTCGGGTTCCAGATCCACTTCCACGCCCTGGGCGACCGGGCCGTCCGCGAGGCGCTCGACGCCCTGGAGGCCGCCGTCGCCGCCAACGGCCCGCGCGGCAACCGCCACCACCTCGCCCACCTCCAGGTCGTCCACCCCGACGACCTCCCCCGCTTCGCCCGGCTCGGCGCCATCGCCAACATCCAGCCGCTCTGGGCCGCGCACGAACCGCAGATGGACGAGCTCACCATCCCCTTCCTCGGCCCCGAACGCACCGCCTGGCAATACCCCTTCGGCGATCTGCTGCGGGCCGGCGCCACCCTGGCCGCGGGCAGCGACTGGCCCGTCAGCAGCCCCGACCCCCTCGAAGGCATCCACGTAGCCGTCAACCGCAAGGGCCCCGGGGCCGGCGCCGCCGACGACCGGGTCTTCCTGCCCGAACAGCGCCTCGACCTCGCGACCGCGCTGGCCGCCTACACGGCCGGCTCCGCCCATGTGAACGGCCTCGACGACGCGGGCAGTTTGCGCCCGGGCCACCTCGCCGACCTGGTCGTACTCGACCGGGACATCTTCGCCGCGCCCCCGGAGGAGATCGCCGAGGCGCGGGTGGAGCGGACCTACGTCGGGGGCAGGCTCGTCCACTCCCTCTGAACGCGCCACACCGCCTACGGTCGCCGTACCGAGGACGCCCGCACTTCGAGCCGGGTCGGCACGAGCATCCCGGCCGATTCCCGGCGGCCGTCCTCCAGGACCGCCACCAGGAGCCCGATGCCCGCCTCCGCGACCGCCTCGGGCCGCAGGCTCAGCGTCGTCACCGGCGGCTCGGTGTGCTGCGCCGTCACGTCCTCGCTCACACAGACGATCAGCAGATCGCCGGGCACCTCGTAGCCCCGGCGGCGCGCCGCCTCCAGGACGAGGGGCGGGCTGGCCTCGGCCACGACGAAGAGGGCGTCGGGGCGCGTGCGGTCCGGCCCCTCCCCGCCGCCCGCCAGGGCGGTCTCGACCGCTCGTACGACCGGCCCGTTGCCCGGGGCCGCGGCGCGTGCCACCCGCTCCGGCAGGCCGTGCGCGGCGCACCAGGCGCGGTAGGCGGCGAGCACCTCCGTATGGAACCGGGTGGTGCTGTCGGGCAGGACGAGCGCGGGCCGCCGGGCCCCCTCCCCCCGGAGGTGGTCCAGGGTCTCGCGTACGGCCGCGGCGGCGTCGACGTCCACCCAGTGGGCGCCGGGGCGCCCCTCGACGGAGCGGTCGCTGAAGACCGGGATCCGGGCGGCGAGCAGGTCGTCGACGATCGGGTCGTCCGCGACCGGGTCGGCGACGACGACCGCGTCGAGGGGCAGCTCGGCCCACTCGCTCTGCAAGGAGCCCGCGGGCAGCAGCACCAGGGCGTAGCCGTGCCTCAGCGCGGTCGCGGCGGTGGCTCCGGTCAGCCTGGCGAAGTACGGAGACTCCAGAAAGGTCCAGGGGGTGTCGGCGAACTCCCCCACCGCGTATCCGATCAGCCGGGCCCGGCCCGCGCGCAGTTGCCGCGCGGTGGCGTTGGGCCGGTAGCCCATCGCGCGCGCGGTCTCGCGCGCCTTCTCCCGCACCTCTGGGGAGAGCCGTCCGGTGCCGTTGAGCGCCGCCGAGACGGTCGTCTTGGACAGTCCCGCCTCGCGGGCCACGTCGACCAGCCGGACCCGCCGGGCGGGCTGCGGGGCAGCCCCGTCATGCCGTGAAACATCGGTCATGGGTCGATGCTGCCACCCCCGCGACCTCTGCAAAACCGTTCCCGCAAAGTCTTGTGCGGGAACGTTCCCGCATCAATACTCGCTCCATCCCCCAGCGCCCGTCACTACACCCGTAAAGGGGTGGGTCTGCATGCGCACGCCCAGGACCGTCACGCTTCTCGCCTGTACCGCCGCCCTCGCGGCCACCACCAGCGCCTGCTCCGGCGCCCCCACTCCCCCGGCCGCCGACGGCGGCAGCTTCAAGATCACGTCGACCTCGCCGCCCGCGCGGGGCCCACTGGACTCCTTCACCTGGTCCCTGTACGCCGAGCCCTACACGCTCGACTACGCCCTCGCGTACGACTACCCGCCGAACACCGTGCTCGCCAACGTCTGCGAACAGCTCCTGCGGGTCACGCCCGACCTGAAGATCGAGCCCGGTCTCGCCGTCGCGTACGCGCAGCCCGACCCCCGGACCCTGGTCTACACCCTGCGGCCGGGGGTGAAGTTCCACGACGGTACGACGATGACCGCCGACGACGTGGTCGCCTCCCTGAACCGCCACGTGGACCCGGCGACCGGATCCCCCTGGGGCTCGGCGTTCAAGAACGTCACCGCCATCGAGAAGACCGGCCCCCTGGAGGTGACGCTCCGGCTCGCCCGGCCGGACGTCCTCCTGAACGAACTCATGGCCGCCTCTCCCGGCACGGTCGAGAGCGCGGCCACTTTGGCCAAGGCCGGCAAGGACTACGGCACTCCCGCGGGGACGGTCAACTGCACCGGCCCGTACGCCCTCGCACAGTGGGCCCAGGGCGAGAGCATCACCCTCAAGAAGAGCGCCGACTACTGGGACCGGTCCCTGACCCCCAAGTCCGACAGCGTGCGGTTCACCTTCATCGAGGACGCCGCCGCCCGTGCCAACGCCTTCCTCTCCGGCACGGCCGACGGCGGGTACATGGTGCCCCCCGCCTCCCTGGCGCAACTGCGGGGCAGCGGTAAGGGATCGGTCCTCTTCGGCCCCAACACCGCCGCGGCGAACCTCGCCGTCCTGGACTTCCACGGACCGCTCGGCGACCTCAAGATCCGCAAGGCCCTGTCCATGGCCCTCGACCGGAAGAACATCGTCAAGGCCGCGGCCGGCGGCGTGGGCTTCCCCGCCAAGGCCCCCGCCGCGCGCGGCGCCTGGGCGCTGGCCCCGGAGAAGACCGCCGCGCTCCACGACTCCCTCACCGAGCCGGTCTTCGACGTCGAGGCCGCGAAGGAGCTCGTCCGCGAGGCCGGAGCGGACGGACGCACGATCACCCTGGCCACCAGCTCCCTGTCGCCCGAGATCAGCGTGGTCGCCAACGCCGTCCAGGCCGCCGGTCGACAGATCGGCCTCGACGTCCGGCTCAAGACCGTCGCCCCGGACGCGTACAGCAGCATCTTCGTCGACCCGAACGCGCGCGCCGGCCTCGACCTGGTCATCACCAGCGGGTACGACAACACGCCCGACCCGCTGGAGTTCTACCAGTACCTGCGCACCGGCGACTTCGGGAACTACGGCAGCTGGTCAAACGCCGAGTACGACGCCGCGTTCGACCGGGCCAACGCGGAGCCCGATCCGGCCGAACGGGCGGAGCTGACCGCCGACCTCCAGCGGATCGCGCTGCGCGAACTGCCGATCATCCCTGTCTACGAGGCGCCCTACACGGTCTTCCTCGGCAATCGGGTGACCGGCGCACCGACCGGGATCGCGCAGCTGTACTACCCGTGGGCCGCGACGATCGGGGCCGCGAAGCCATGACCCGCTACCTCGTCGGACGGCTCCTCGGCCTGGTGACGGTGCTGTTCGTGACCTCCTTGGTGGTCTTCGGCTCCATCCACCTGGCCCCCGGCGACCCGGTGTCGTACCTGCTCCACGGCCGCCCCGCGACCCCCGAGGCCGTGGCGGCCCTGCGCTCCCAGTACCACTTGGACGAGCCGCTGCCCGTGCAGTACGCACAGTGGCTCGGCGGCGTCCTGCAAGGCGACTTCGGCCGCTCCGCGCAGTTCCACCAGGACGTCACCGACCTCATCGGCTCCCGACTGCCCGGCACCGCCGTGCTCGTCGGGTACGCGGCCCTGCTGGTCGTCCTCCTCGGTGTCGCGGCCGGCATCCTCGCCGCACTGCGCCCCGGTGTGCTGGACCGCGCGGTGCTCCTCGGCACCGGCGTGGCCACGGCGACCCCCCCGTTCGTCACCGCCATCGCGCTCGTGTCGCTCTTCTCCGTTCAGCTGGGCTGGTTCCCGGGGCCGGGCGGCATGCCCGCGGGCCTCGCGGACCGGCTGTACCACCTGACGCTGCCGGCCTTCGCCCTGGCCCTGACCTTCGCGGGTCTGCTCGCCCGGGTGACCCGCTCGGCGATGCTCGACGAACTCGGCCGCGAACACGTCGAGGTGGCGCGCGCCCGCGGCGTCGCGCCGCGGACCGTGGTCCGCAAGCACGTGCTGCGCAACGCGCTGGGCCCGGTCGTCACCGTCGGCGGCACGATGCTCGCCGGACTGCTCATCAGCACCTCGATCGTCGAGACCGCCTTCGACGTGCCCGGCCTCGGCTCCCTCCTCGTGCAATCGGTGACCGCCAAGGACTTCGCCGTCGTCCAGGCGATCACGCTGCTCAGCGTGGCGGCCTTCGTCCTGGTGAACCTCGCCGTCGACCTGCTCGCACCCCTCATCGACCCCCGGCTGTCCCTCCACGGGGAAGGCTCCTCATGACCCCCACCACCCCCGCCGCGCCTCCCGCGGCCGGCGCGGCGCCCGCGGCGCTGCGCCGCCGGCCCGGCCTGCGCGGCCTGCGCCGCCTCGGTCAGGGCCCCCTGTTCACGGCCTCGGTCGCGGTGCTCGCCGTACTCGTCCTGGTCGCCCTCCTCGCCCCCGTCCTCTCCCCGTACGACCCCGAGGTCCTGGACATCTCCTCGCCGCTCGCCGGAACCACGGGCGAGCACCTGCTCGGCACCGACCAGTCCGGCCGGGACGTCCTGTCCCGGGTGATCCACGGCGCCCGCACCGGCCTGCTCGGGCCGCTGGCCGTCGTCGTGGTCTCCACCCTCCTCGGGACCCTGCTCGGCGTCGTGGCGGCCTGGCACGGCGGCTGGGCGGACTCGGTCCTGTCCCGCTCGATGGACATGGCCTTCGCGATCCCCGGTCTGCTGCTCGCGATCCTCCTCGTGTCGGTGGTCGGCTCCGGCACGACCGCGCCGGTGATCGCCATGTCGGTGGCCTACACCCCCTACGTGGGACGGCTGGTGCGCGGTATCGCCCGCCAGGAGAAGGCCCGCCCGTACATCGAGTCCTACCGGGTACAGGGGTGGTCCGGCCGGCACGTGTGCCTGCGCCACCTGCTGCCGAACATCGCGCCGACCGTCTTCGCCCAGTCGGCGATGAACTTCGGGTACGCGCTGATGGACCTGGCAGCGCTCTCCTTCCTCGGCTTCGGTGTGCAACCGCCGACCGCCGACTGGGGAGCCATGATCAACGAGGGCCAGTCGGCCGTCCAACAAGGGGCGATGCTGCCCGCCCTGGCCCCCTCCGCGTGCATCGTGCTCGCCGTGGTGGCGTTCGGCATCGTCGGCGAGGGGCTCGCCGACCGGATCGCGAGGCGGGAGCGGTGAACGCCATGACCGAGGACAACACACCGGCCGGCGGGCCGCCCGTCCTGGAGATCGACGGGCTCGGCATCCGACTGGCGGGCGACCGGGCGGCCCGGCCGATCCTGGACGGGGTCAGCCTGCGGGTGCTGCCCGGCGAGACGGTCGGCCTCGTCGGCGAATCCGGCTCCGGCAAGTCGGTGGCCTGCCGCAGCGTCCTCGGGCTGCTGCCCGCCGGCGCCCGTACCAGCGGACACGTCCGGGTGGCCGGCCGGGACGTCCTCACCATGGACCGCGCGGAGCGCACCGCCCTGCGGGCCCGACAGGTCGCGATGGTCTTCCAGGACCCGCGTTCCTCCGTCAACCCGCTGCGCCGGATCGGCGATTTCCTCACCGAGGGACTGCGGGCCGCCGGGACGCCCGCCGGCGCGGCGACCGCCCGCGCCGAGGAACTCCTCGACGCCGTCGGCATCCGCGATCCGCGGGGCGCCCTGCGCCGCCGTCCGCACGAGTTCTCCGGCGGCATGCTCCAGCGGGTGGTCATCGCCGCGGCGCTCGCGGCCGAACCCGCCCTGCTCGTGGCCGACGAACCGACCACCGCCCTGGACGTCACGACCCAGGCGGAGATCATCGCGATCCTCACCCGGCTACGGGCCGAGCGCGGCACGGGCCTGCTCTTCGTCACCCACGACCTCGAACTCGCCTCCGCCATCTGCGACCGCGTGTACGTGATGTACGCGGGACGCATCGTCGAGACGCGGGGCACGGACGAGCTGTTCGAACGGCCGCGCCATCCGTACACGGCGGGACTGCTCGCCTGCACCCCGCGCATCGAACCGGGCTCACCGGCCCCGCGGCCTGTCCCCGGCCGCCCCGTCTCCCTCGCCGAGGCGCCACCCGGCTGCGCCTTCGCCCCGCGCTGCGCCCACGCGCTGCCGCGCTGCTCCGAGGAGACACCCGCACTCGCGCGGTACGGCGACGGGCTCGTCGCATGCCACCGCGCCGACGAAGGGATCACGCTGTGACCACCGCGACGCAGGAAATCGTCGTCGAGGGGCTGTGCAAGCGATACGGCACCCACACGGCCGTCGACGACGTGTCGTTCACCCTGGCACCGGGGACCTCCCTCGCCCTCGTCGGGGAGTCCGGCAGCGGCAAGACCACGACGGTCCGCATGCTGGTCGGGCTGGAGCGCCCGGACGCCGGCACCGTGCGCCTCGGCGGCCGGGACCGTTCGGCGCGGGTCCGCAGCCGAGCCGAACGGCTGGCCCGGGCCCGGGAGATCCAGATGGTCTTCCAGGACCCCTACCTCTCGCTGGACCCGCGGGTGACGGCGGGGGCATGCGTGGACGAGGTCCTGCGGCTCCACACCCGACTGGACGCCGCCTCCCGCGGGGAGCGGGTCGTCGAGCTCCTGGACCAGGTCGGGCTCGGCGAACGCGAGGCCTCGGCGCTGCCGCGGCGCCTCTCCGGCGGGCAGCGCCAGCGCGTGGCCATCGCGCGCGCCCTCGCCGTGGAGCCCAAGGTCCTCGTCCTCGACGAGGCGGTCGCGGCGCTCGACGTGTCCATCCAGGCGCAGATCCTCGAACTGCTCTCCACGATCCGCCGCGAGGCGGGCATCGCCTACCTCTTCGTCACCCATGACCTGGCGGTGGTCCGGCACGTCGCGGACGAGGTTCTCGTACTCAAGTCGGGGAGGGTCGTGGAATCGGGTCCGACCGGCCAGGTACTGGACGCACCGCGGCACCCCTATACGCGCCTGCTGCTCGACTCCGTACCCCGGCGCGGTTGGGACCCGGCCACCGCGGTGTCGGGACGCCGAGCCCTCGGCTGACCGGCCTTCCATCGACGTCGGCGGGCCATGAACAGCGAGCTGCTCAACGCGGTCGATTCCACTCATTCGCAGTGTGTCTCCTGGCGGTGATCGACCAACTATCGACCCAGATCGATCAACAGAGCTTTCCGTTCCAGTCAAGGCCACCTGGCGTACCCGAACTGACTATGCTCGCCTCGCGTGTTGCGCTGCACCCCACGCGAGGCGAGCTTCGCATTGCGCGCGGACGGCACCCGGCCGCAGAAAGGCGTGACCACCGATGCCCTCTCGAACCGGCCCTTCGGGCCCACCCCTTGCAACATCGTTGCTCGGCCGAGCGAAGTCCCGACCGTTCTTGTCGGCGCACCGCATCACGCTCAGTCCACCAATTCCAGAGTGTTTAGGAACCCTTCGATGGTTCGTGCAGGTTCAACCCCCGGAGCGCTGCCACGTGCGGTGGCTCCAGCATGGCTCATCCCCCCTGGTGTCCTGACCGGGGCCTGCGTGGTGGCGCTGATCTGTGTTCCCGCGCAGATACGTACGCCTGTCGCCTGGTGCGGCCTCGTCGCGGTCGTCCTGACGGCGATCGCTGCGGCCGGGACGGCGCGCCGGGCGGGCTCGGCAGAGGCCGCTCGCTACGCGCGGGCGACCGCCGAGGTGCAGCGGTACTACGCGCAACGTGAGACCGCACTGCTCACGCGCTTGTCCGACCAGCGGGCGAGCACTGTATGGCTCGCCGAAGAGCTCCTCCCCGCGGCTGTCGCCCGCCTGCAGAGGGGTGAGCCCGCTTCGGAGATCCTGCAGTCCGTGCCGTTCGGGGAGCATCTCGACCGGGAGTTCGCCGAAGCCCTGCGGACAGCCCTGCGGACGCTCCTGGAAGCCGTGGATGCCGAGGAACGCACTCGGGACTCGTCGCAGAGGGCGCTGGTGGCGATCGCCCGGCGGGTCCAGGCGATCGTGCACCAACTCGCCAAGGACCTGCGGGACATGCAGATCCTGCACGGTACGGATCTGGTGGTCTCCCACGGCCTCCAGGACATCGACCATCGCAATGCCCTGATCGGGCGCCTCGCGGCCAGCATCGCCGTACTGGGTGACGCCCGGCCCGGGCGCCAGTGGTCGAAGCCGATCCCGCTGTACGACGTCGTGCGAGGGGCCATGTCACGCATCGTGGACTATCCCCGCGTGAAGCTGCAGTCGGTGACAGAGGTGGCTGTGATCGGCCAGGGAGCCGAGCCCCTGATCCACCTGCTCGCCGAGCTGCTCGACAACGCCACGACCTTCTCGCCCCCGCACGCCCCCGTCGAGGTGACCGCGAACGAAGTGCCCTCCGGTATCGCGATCGAGATCGAGGACCGCGGGGTCGGACTCACCGAAGAGGTCCGCCGGCGCATCGACCGCGTCATGGCTCAGGCGTCGTCCGGCATCGGTCTGGCCGACCTGGGCGAGGCGACGCAGCTCGGCCTGCCCGTCGTCAGCAGGCTGGCCCGCGAGAACGGCCTCGACGTCGATCTGCGCACCTCCGCGTACGGAGGAGTGCGGGCCGTCGTGCTGGTTCCGCGGCGCCTGATCACCACGGTTCAACCGTCTGCCTCGAAAGTCCAGCAGTTCACGCCCAGGCCCACCGGCGCACCGACCGTGCCGAGGCGGATGACGGCGCGCGGGGGGCCGGCGGACCCCGTCCAGGGAGAACAGCCCGTCACCGGACTGCCGCAACGGCGCCGCGAGTCGCCCGTCCCGACACCGGTCGTCCGCACGACCCCTGCTCCCCCCGCCGCTCCGGCCGCCACCCCGGGATCGGCCGGCGCGCCCCGGCAGCCGGGCCTCATGTGGGAGGCGTTCAGCGGCGAGAAGAGACCGGTCACCGGCCCTTCCATCCACACCAGCGAGCCATCAGACGAGGGTGAGTAACCGTGCCGCCACTGCCCAACATGGACTGGATGCTCAAGGAGCTTGCGACCGGCGTCCCGTACGTGCGACACGTGGTCGTGTTGTCGTCGGACGGTCTGTGCATCGGTCAAGCGAACACGGAGCCCGACACCGCTGACGCGATCGCCGCCGCCTGCTCGGGCATCCAGAGCCTGGCGAAGGCCATCGCCCAGAAGTTCCCGCACGGAAACGGCTCGACCCACATGGTCGGGATCGAAGTCGACGGCGGCTACTTCTCGCTCATGGCGGCCGGACCCGGGGCCTATCTCGCGGTGCTGGCCGATGAGGAGGTGGACGCGGGGTTGCTGGGCGACCGCATGCGCACCCTGGTGTTCCGGATCGGTCAGCACATGACCAGCCCACCTCGTGATGACATCGGGCAGGCGATGTGACGTCACAGAACACGGACGCATGGGATGAAGGCAGTCCCGTGCCGCTGTACGTCATCTCCGGTGGCGGCCCGGGTTCCTCGGCCAAAGCCTTCAACCTGGTCACCCTCATCGCATCGAGGTCGGCGCCCGAACCCGGTATGCAGCCCGAGCAGGCAGCCATTCTCGCCATGTGCCAGTACCCGCTGTCCGTGGCCGAGATCTCCGCGTACCTCAGCCTGCCGTTCAGCGTCATCACGGCGCTGCTGTCCAAGCTCGTGGACCACGAGCGAGTGGAGGCCACCGCTCCCGTTCCGGTCGCGGCGGTCCCCGAACTTGGCCTTTTGGAGGCGGTGATCCATGGACTACGCAGGCTCTGACGCACTCGCCGCCGGCCCCCGCCGCTCGGACGTGCTGCTGCCGCACGGCGCCAGGGGAGTCAAGGTGGTGATCGTCGGCGGCTTCGGGGTGGGCAAGACGACCATGGTCGGGGCGGTGAGCGAGATCCCGCCCCTGACCACCGAAGAAACCATGACGCAGGCCGGCGTCGGGATCGACCACAATCCCGGTGCGGAAGGCAAGAACACCACGACCGTCGCTCTGGACTTCGGGCGCATCAGCATCAATGAGGAGCTGATCCTCTATCTCTTCGGTACGCCGGGTCAGGAGCGTTTCTGGTTCCTCTGGAACGGCATCTTCGAAGGCGCGCTCGGTGCGGTGGTCCTCGTCGACACCCGGAGGATCGAAGTCTGTTTCGAGATCATCACCCGCCTTGAAGACCGCCGCGTCCCCTTCGTCGTGGCCGTCAACACCTTCCCCGAGGCGCCGCAGCACCCGATGCCGGCCCTGCGCACCGCTCTGGCTCTCAACGAATCGGTGCCCATCATCGCTTGTGACGCTCGGGACAGGTCGTCCAGCCGCGACGCGCTGCTCTCGCTGATGGGCTACCTGTGCACCCTCGCCGCCGCTCAGGAGTCCGTATGACCGTCCCGCCCGCTGACCACACCACCACGGAAAAAGGGCTCACCCCGCCTCCGGGTTGCCCGGCCCACGCCGCCACGGGGGTCGAAGCGGTGACCCGGCTCTGGGGCGCCGCTGCCGAGACCGACCCCATGGGCCTGTACGAGGAGTTGCGTGCCGCCCACGGTCCGGTGGCGCCCGTCCTGCTCGACGGGGGCGTACGGGCCTGGCTCGTCCTGGGGTACCTCGAAAACCGTGATGTGGCCAGCCGCTCCACCCAGTTCTCCCGCGACCCCCGCACCTGGCACGGTTGGAAGAGCGGCGAGATCGACGCCGCCACCTCGCCGCTGGTGCCGATGATCGGCTGGCGACCCGACTGCGTGTCCGCGGACGGCGAAGAGCACCAGCGCCTGCGCGGCGCGGTCACCGCCGCCCTCGACCAGTTCGACCAACGCGGAATCCGCCGCCGCATCACCCGCTTCGCACACCAGTTGGTCGACGAGTTCTGCGAAACGGGCAGCGCGGAGCTGGTCAGTCAGTTCACCGAGCACCTGCCCATGCTCGTTCTCACCCACCTGATCGGCATGCCGGACGAGTACGGTCCCAAGCTCGTGCACGCCGCCCGGGACCTCTTCAAGGGCACCGAGACGTCGCTCGCGAGCAACGCCTACGTGCTGGAGACCCTGGAACAACTGGTCGTCGCCAAGCGCGACCTGCCCGGGCCGGACATCGCATCCGTACTGATGGCCCACCCGGCCGGCCTCACGGACGAGGAGGTGCAGCACCATCTGCGCCTCATCCTCCTCGCGGGCTACGAGACGACCGCCAACCTCATGTCCAACGTGCTGCGCATGGTGGTCACCGACCCGCGGTTCCGCGGGTCGTTGGCCGGAGGGCAGATGACCTTGCCGGAGGCAGTGGAGCAGGTGCTGTGGGACGAGCCGCCGCTGATGGTGTGCCCGGGCCGCTGGGCCACCGGTGACACCTCCCTCGGAGGACAGGAGATCAAGGCGGGAGACATGCTGCTGCTGGGCCTGGCCGCCGGGAACGTCGATCAGGCGATCCGCCCGGACCCCTCGACCCGCGTGCACCACAACCGCGCGCACCTGTCCTTCAGCGCCGGGGCCCATGAGTGCCCCGGCCAGGACATCGGCCGTGTCATCGCCGACGCCGGCATCGACATCCTGCTCACCCGGCTTCCCGACATCAGCCTGGCCGTGCCCGAGGAAGAGCTCACCTGGCGCTCCTCCACCTGGTCGCGGCATCTGACGGCGCTGCCCGTGACGTTCGCGTCCCGCGGTCCGGAAGCCCATGACGTGCTCACACCGCTGCCGGCGGCGCCCCCTCCGAGCACCGGTATGCCGATGGCGCCCCCGTGGCCGGTGTCGGACACCGAGTCGCTGCGCCCGGCCGAACCCCGCCCCTCGTGGCGAGCCCGGTTGAGGCGGCTCCTGCGGGGGCGGTAGGCCTCACGGCTCGCGGCTCCCGACTCAAAGCAGAGCGGAGCATTACGGGCCGAGGAGGCTGCCGGACGGCGTGGGTCGGCAGCCTCCTCACAGCTGGGCGGGCACCAGCGAGTGAGCGTAGCGGGGCGCCCCCACGGCCCGCGCGACTGTTGACCGGTTCCTGGACTCCCGCGTCGATGTACCGCGCCAGGGCCCGGTTGAGCCCCTGCTGCCAGTGGGCCATTCTTGGAGGGAACAGCCATTGCTGGAGGTCGGCCATGCCCTGTTCGACTGCGTTGGCCGGCTCCGGCGACCGGGCGCCCGGCTCCGGCGGCAGGAAGGCATGGAGGCGGGCGGTGAAGGCTCGTGCGCCGGTGAGGTCGCCCGTCCGTTTGAAGGCGGAGGCGAAGTAGTGCTCGGTCGCTCTCCAGCATGCCCATGTCCCGCGCCCACGTCCCGGTCGCAACCCCCCGTAGACCTCTTCGGTCCCCGATTGAGGCTGGTTCGCGGGGAATGAAACGATCCTTCCGGGTCGACTAGGCGCAAATTCGATCCCGCAACCGGCCATGATCGACATCCGGCGGCCCGGCGGAGCGCACCGTGAGCGGGAGGCCGACCACGACGGCCGAGCAGTGCTCAGCCGGGGAGGGCGCCCGCCGCTGCTCAGCTGCCGTCGCCGCTCCCGCTGCCGACGGCGCGCAGCGGTTGGAAAATGAAGTATGAGCCATCTCCTGGTACGCCTCCGGCATTGGCTGCCCGGTCCGACCACGGGCTCTTCTCCTCCTCCTCCTCGGCGTGCCCGCTCGGGGCGCCGGGGGGAGTCCCAGGAGCACGCCCGGCACCCCGGGGAACGGCCGCGGCGGCCGCACCGCCTCTCCTCCCTCCTGAGCGTGCGCAGCGTGGCCGGCGAGGTGTTCCTGCTGCAGTTGGCCGTCGTGGCGCTTCTCGTCGCCGCCGCGGTGGTGGCGCTCGTGGTGCAGGCCCGGAGCGCCGGCATGCTGGACGCCCGGCACCGTACGCTCGCCGCCGCCGGAACGTTCGCGGAGTCTCCGGGAATCGTCGCGGCCCTGCGCGGCCCCCGTCCGAGCGAGGTACTGCAGCCCAGCGCAGAGGCCGCCAGGAAAATCGCCGGGGTCGACGGCATCAACGTGTACACGCTCGACGGCGTCACCCTCACCCACAGCGACCCGAAGCAGATCGGGAAACACGTCGTCGGCCCCTTCGCCAAGGCGGCGGCCGGCAAGTCCTACACCGAGACGTTCGAAGGTTCCCTGGGGCGGTCCGTGGTCTCGGTGGTCCCCGTCAAGGACGCCGACGGCTCCGTCATCGCCGTCGTCGCCTCCCCGGTCACGGTCCAGAACGTCCAGAGCATGGTGAACCGGCAGCTGCCGGTCGTTCTCGGCAGCGCGGCCGCGGTGCTCGCCCTGTCCGCGGGCGGGACGGCTCTGGTGAGCCGTCGGCTGCTGCGCCGGACCCACGGCCTGGGACCGGCCGAGATGACGAGGATGTACGAGCACCACGACGCGGTGCTGCACGCGGTGCGAGAGGGCGTACTGATCGTCGGCGGCGGCGGACGCCTGCTGCTGGCCAATGACGAGGCGCGACGGCTGCTGGACCTGCCGGTGGACGCGGAAGGGCGCTCCGTCGCGGACCTGGGCCTGGAGGAGGGGATCGCCGATCCGATCGCGTCGGGCCGTTCCGCGACCGACGAGCTGCACAGGGCGGCCGACCGGTTGCTGGCGGTGAACATCCGGCCCACCGCCCCCTACGGGAAGGCCGGGACCGTCGTCACGCTGCGGGACACCACCGAGCTACGGGCCCTGTCCGGCAGGGCCGAGGTGGCCCGCGAGCGGCTGAAACTGCTCTACGACGCGGGTATGCGGGTCGGAACGACGCTGAACCTGGAGCGCACCGCGGAGGAACTGGCGGAGGCGGCCGTCCCGCGGTTCGCCGACGTGGTCACCGTCGACCTGCTGGACCCGGTACTGCTCGGCGAGGAGCCGGCCGCAGCGAGCACGGAGATGCGCCGCACCGCCGTCGTCGGCCTTCTGGGCGACCACCCGCTCTCCCCCGTCGGCGAGCTGATCGAGCTCGCCCCCACCGGCCCCATGGCCGCCGGGCTGGCCGGCGGCCATGCGGTCCTGGAGGCGGACCTGCACGCCACCCACCGCTGGCGGGCCCAGCATCAGGCGAACGCCCAGCAGATCCTGGACCGCGGCATCCACTCCCTGATCGTCGTGCCCCTGCGGGCCCGGGGCGTGGTGCTGGGGATGGCCGGCTACTGGCGGGGGCACGGCGCTCCGGCGTTCGACGGGGAGGACGTGTCCTTCGCCGAGGAGCTGACCGCCCGGGCGGCACTGTCCGTCGACAACGCCCGCCGTTACACCCGCGAGCACAACATGGCCGTCACCCTGCAGCGCAGCCTGCTGCCCCGGGGCGTACCGGAGCAGTCTGCCGTCGAGGTCGCGCACCGCTATCTGGCCGCCCAGGCGGGGGTGGGCGGCGACTGGTTCGACGTCATCCCGCTGCCGGGCGCCCGAGTGGCCCTGGTGGTCGGCGATGTCGTCGGCCACGGTCTCCACGCCGCCGCCACCATGGGGCGCCTGCGCACCGCCGTGTACAACTTCTCCACCCTCGACCTGCCCCCGGACGAACTCCTGAGCCACCTGGACGAGCTGGTCGCCCACATCGACACGGACGAGCAGGAGTGGCAGGGGATCACGGGAGCCACGTGCCTGTGCGCCCTCTACGATCCCGTCTCGGGGCAGGTGACCGCCGCCACCGCCGGGCATCCGGGCCCCGCTCTCGTCCGTCCCGACGGAACCGTGTCCTTCCCGGAGGTGCCCGTCTCCCCTCCGCTGGGCCTGGGCGCGGGTCTGCCCATGGAGACCATGACCGTCTCCCTGCCCGAGGGCTCCCGGCTCGCGCTCTTCACCGACGGGCTGATCGAGAGCCGCGACCGCGACCCCGACGCGGGTCTGGCGGCGCTGCGCGCCGCTCTGGCCGGGCCCGCCCGCACCCCGGAGGAGACCTGCACCGCGGTGATCGACGCGATGCTTACCACCCGGCCCACCGATGACGTCGCGCTCCTGGTGGCGCGCACCCGCCGGCTGGACCCGGCGCGGATCGCCGAGTGGGACGTGCCCCCCGACCCTGCCGCGGTGTCCCGGGTGCGCAACGCCTGCGCCCGCCGACTGGCGGACTGGGGCCTGGAAGACATCGCCTTCACGACGGAGCTCATCCTCAGCGAGCTGATGACCAACGCCATCCGTTACGGCACCGAGCCCATCCGGGTGAGACTGCTGCGCGACCGCAGCCTGATCTGCGAGGTCTCGGACGGCTCCAGCACCTCCCCTCACATGCGCCGGGCCGAGGCCACCGACGAGGGCGGCCGCGGCCTGTTCCTCGTCGCGCAGTTCGCCGAGCGCTGGGGCACTCGCTACACCGCCCGCGGCAAGATCATCTGGAGCGAGCAGGCCCTCTACGACGGGGTCGCACCGCCCGCGACGGATCTCGGGGAGGCGCTTTTGACCGGCTGGGACGACGAGGGGCTCTGAGAGCGCGCCGGTACGGTACCGCCAGCCGCAGGGAAGACGGCGGACACCCCCGTCCGCAACCGCGCCGCCCGGACCGCCGAACGTACGCTGGCGTCGATCAGTACGCGACCGCCCGTTATGGAGCCTTCGTGCCCGTATCCCGTCTCCGGACCGCCTCCGTCGCCACCTGCCTGGCTGCCGCCGCGGCGCTCCTCGGCGCCTGCGCGGACAAGCCCGTCGCCGCGCCCGCAGCACCCGCGGAGGCCACCTCCGCGGCGGACGCCGGCGGTATGGCGGCCCTGACCGCGGCGGCGAAGAAGGAGGGCTCGCTCAACGCGATCGCGTTCCCGCGCGACTGGGCCGGCTACGGCGCCCTGATCGACGGCTTCGAGAAGAAGTACCGGATCGAGGTCGTGGTGGAGAACCCGGAAGGGACCAGTCAGGACGAGATCGACGCCTTGAAGGAGCACAGGGGCGAAGGCAGGGGCGAAGGCCGCGCCCCCGACGTGATCGACGTGGGGGGCTCGTTCGCGCAGTCCGCGGCCCGGCAGGGCCTGCTCGCTCCGTACAAGGTCGCCCCGTACGACCGGATCCCCGAGGAACAGAAGGACCCGCGGGCCCGCTGGTACAACAACTACGGCGGCTACATCTCGATCGGCTGCGACGCCCAGCGCGTCACGACCTGCCCCTCGACCTTCGCCGACCTGCGCAAGCCCGAGTACAAGGGCAAGGTCGCCCTCAACGGCGACCCCACCAAGTCCGGCTCCGCCTTCGCCGGGGTGTACGCGGCGGCCCTGGCGAACGGGGGTTCCTTCGACGACATCCAACCCGGCATCGACTTCTTCGCCGAACTCAGCAGGAACGGCAACTTCATCCCGGTCGAATCCACCCCGGCCACGATCGCGAAGGGCCGAACCCCGATCAGCATCGACTGGGACTTCCTCAACCTCGGTTACGCCGAGGAATTCCGCGAGAAGGGCACGGACGTCGACTGGCGGACCGCCATCCCCTTCGACGGCAGCTTCGCCCAGTACTACGCGGACGGGGTGAGCGACGACGCCCCGCACCCCGCGGCGGCACGTCTGTGGCAGGAGTACGTCTTCAGCCCGGAGGGCCAGAACATCCGGCTCCGCGCGTACGCGCGCCCCGTCCTCATGGACGCCATGGAAGAGGACGGCACCCTCGACGAAGCCGCCGCGGCGAAACTGCCGACGGTCGAGGGCACGCCGTCGTTCCCGACGGAGGCGCAGACGGAGAAGGCGAGAGCGACCGTCAACCGCGGCTGGGCCGAAGCCGTCTCGGCCTAGGACCGGGGCGGCCCCGGCGGGCGTGCGCCCGCCCGCCCGCCGTGCTCCAATCGACCCCGCGCGCGCGGTCCGCCGGCCGGCGGACGGCGGTCCGGTGGCGGTCCGGTCGACGGCGGACATCCTCGGCGGGTCGGCAGCCCGTGCGCCGGACCCGGTGCGACCCTTGCGCCCATGACCTCCAGGGCAGGCTCTTCTGTGGGCAAGGCGGCGTCGGGAGTCGTCCTGCTGACACTCGCGGCCGGGCAGTTCCTGATGGCGCTCGACAGCTCCGTCATGAACGTCTCGATCGCGACGGTGGCCGAGGACGTGGGCACGACCGTCAGCGGGATCCAGGGCGCGATCACGGCGTACACCCTCGTGATGGCGATGTTCATGATCCCCGGCGGCAAGGTCGGCGCGCTCATCGGCCGCAAGCGTGCGTTCCTGATCGGCTGCGTGATCTACGGCTGCGGATCCCTGACGACCGCGCTGGCCCCCAACCTGCCCGTACTCCTCCTTGGCTGGTCGTTCCTCGAAGGTGTCGGGGCCGCGCTCATCCTCCCCGCGATCGTCGCGCTGGTGGCGAGCAACTTCACCGTGGAACGCCGACCGGCCGCCTACGGACTGGTCGCCGCCGCGGCAGCCGTGGCGGTCGCCGTCGGGCCGCTCGTCGGGGGCGTCGCCACGACGTACTTCTCCTGGCGCTGGGTCTTCGCCGGTGAGGTCGTGATCGTACTCGGCATCCTGGTGCTGGCCCGCCGCGTGGCCGACGCCCGGACCGAAGGGCGCCCGCGCATCGACCTCGTCGGCGCCGTGCTCTCCGCCCTCGGGCTCGGGATCTTCGTCTACGGCGTACTGCGCTCCGGTGAATGGGGCTGGTTCCTGCCGAAACCCGACGCGCCCGCCTGGCTCGGGATCTCCCTGGTCGTGTGGATGATGCTGGCGGGGCTGCTCCTGATCTGGCTCTTCCTGCGGTGGGAAGCCCGCCTCGTGGAGCAGCACAGAGAGCCCCTGGTGGACCCGGCCCTGCTGCGGAACCGGCAGCTCACGGGCGGCCTGACGATGTTCTTCTTCCAGTACCTCGTGCAGATGGGCGTGTTCTTCGTCGTACCGCTGTACCTGTCGGTCGCACTCGGCCTGTCCGCGCTCCAGACCGGTGCCCGCCTCCTGCCGCTCTCGGTGACCCTGCTGGGTGCCGCGATCCTGATCCCGCGCTTCTTCCCGGACGTCTCGCCGCGGCGCGTGGTGCGACTCGGTGTCCTCGCGCTGCTCGTGGGCGCGGTGGCCCTGCTGGCCGCACTCGACGCGGACGCGGGCGCGGAGATCGTCGCCGTCCCGCTGCTGCTGATCGGACTCGGCATGGGAGCACTGGCCTCCCAGCTCGGGGCGGTCACCGTGTCCGCGGTGCCGGACCGGCAGAGCGCGGAGGTCGGCGGCGTCCAGAACGCCGTCACCAACCTCGGAGCGTCGATCGGAACGGCACTCGCCGGGTCGATTCTGATCGGCGCGCTCACCTCCTCGTTCCTGACCAACATCGAGCAGAATCCGGCCGTCCCGGCGGAGGTCAAGAGCCAGGCGACGGTCAAGCTCGAAAGCGGCGTGCCCTTCATGTCGGACGTCCAGCTCAAGGCGGCCCTCGACGAGGCGGGCACGAGCCCGGAAGTGGCTTCGGCCGCGGTCGACGCGAACGCCGCGGCGCGGCTCGACGGTCTGCGCGCCGCCCTCGCCGCCCTCGCCCTCGCCGCCCTCCTCGCGCTGTTCTTCACTCACCGGATCCCGACGAGCCAGTCACGCTCGAAGGAACCCGGCGGGTGACGTGCGCGCGTACGTCGGCGGCCGCCATCAGGCCGACCCCGGGTCCCGGCCTGGACGGCGAGCCGACGCGAGGCGTAAGGCAGCGACCGCGCGCACGGCGAGGATGAGCAGGTGCCCGGCTGGTACCGCTCGGCGCGGTACGCGTGAGACTCCTGTTTGGCGGCCATGATTCGTGCATCGTCATACAGGACATCGAGGGCAACGAGTTCTGTCTCGACTGACCATCCGCCGGCCCGGCGAGGTGGGGCCCCGGACGAACTGAGCAGGGCGGCGGCAGGTCAATCCGGGAGATGCTCCCGGCCTCCGTAGTCGGGGCTGGTGAGGCCGGGGCTGGTGGATGACGTGGGGCCGGAGGTTTCACCGGGGGTGGAGAAGTCCGGGCCGGTGTAGCCGCGGTTCCGGATGCGGGTGGGGCGGGAGGGGGTGTTCCCGCCCGGAGGGAAGGTGTCGGGACCGGCGAGGGCGTCCCTGACGAAGGGCCTGATGCCGCGTTCCAGCAGGGCATGGCGCCAGCCCTCCCTGGCCCGGGCCACCTCGTCCTCCAGTTCGCGGTGCTGTGCCGCCTCCGATGCCTCCGCGGCGCGTCGGCCGCCGTTGCGCAGGGCCGTGACCAGCAGGAGGGTGACGAGGACGGCGAACCCGCCCACCGCCATGGCTCCGAACAGCCGGCCCGCGCCGAACACGGTCCGGGCGATCGCCGGATCCCCGGTCGACATCTGCAGGATGAGACCGAGGGCGAAGGACAGTACGGCGGCCGTCATCGACAGAAGAGTCGCGGACACGCCGACGACCGTGGCGAGTCCGGCTCCGGTCTCCCTTGGCGGCTCCTCGGCCCGGGAACCGCGGTCGGACGGGCGCTCCGGACTGTGCCGGGGCCGGGGCCGCGCCCCCGCCGGTGCCGCCGGGCGTACGTGCAGGCCCAGCAGCGCCGCCAGCAGGCGGCGGCCGTAGGACATCCCGCCCCACAGCTGCGGGGCAACTCCGTCACCGGCCCTGCGGCCGCCCGGCCTTCCGGTGCCCAGAAGGGCCGTGCCGAGCCGCTGGCCCAGACCTGCGGGTGCCCGCACACGATGTCCCGGGGTGGCCGGGGGCGCCGACTCGCCCAGCTGGCGGCGGATCTTCACGTAGTGGTCGTACTCGGCCGCCGCGGCCGCTGTGATCAGCGCGCTGGCGTTGAGAGCCATGGTGCGCAGTTGCTCGGGGCTCGGCCGCGGCCCCGCGTCGGCCCGGTCCGGCGTCGCGTGGAGTACCTCGTCCAGGAGCCGCTCGTACTCCGGGCGGTCCTCGCTCAGCAGGTGCCGCGCTCCGTTCACAGCCCCTCCTCCCCCATGGCCGGTCGCTGCCGCCATGGTGGCGCGGCTCGGCCTTCGGTGCCAGGTCCTGTGCCGTGGGGCGGGTCCGCCGGGGAGGGGGCGTCCGTCGGGCGCGCGGGGTGCGGGAGCCGGGTCCGGTCCGCGGGGAGCTCACCCACGGCGGGGTCCGGGAAGCCGGCGTCCGCCGTCGCCGCGGCCGGCCGGGCGGGGAGACCCGGTCGCGTGCGCAGTGGTGGCGGCGGGGCCGTCGGGGACGCCAGATGTGCGGGTGGGGGCTCGCTTCGGGGTGGGGTGGCGGACGGCGCCGGCACGCCAGGGGCTTGCACGGGCGGGTTGGCGCCGTTCCCGCCTCCCCCGTCCACCGCGCCGGCGGCCGGCGGTCCCCCGGCCCCCACGGCCGCCTCCGCCGCCCCGGCCGGCTGCCGGTCGGCGCCGGTCACCAGCTCGTTCACCGTCTGGATACGGCTGAGTTGGGTGAGCAGGATCGGTGCGGACATCCCGACGACGAGGGCGGCGTACTCTCCGCTGATCTGTCCCGTCGTACCGAACAGCACGGCGGCCCCGGCACCCATCACGCCGTGCAGGGCCGCCGCGACGATGTCGACGGCGGGGTCGAAGTACGTCCCGAATCCCGGGGGTTCCCCTTGGACGACTCCCTCGGCGGTCAACTGTCGGTGGGTGTGCCGGTCGCCCTGCCACGCAACGAAGCGGGTGTACAGGTCCAGGACCCCGCGCAGCAGGCCGCCCGCCGCCCCCAACAGGATCAACGTCGGGACGTCCACGGTCTCCCCCGGGTGACGGCGCTGCGGCCTGACCACGATCTTCCGGACACCGAACGAGCGTAGAGCCGTGCGGGCACCCCGGGGAAGGGACTCATCGCATCTCGGCCACCCTCCGATTGCGGCCGCCGAAAACAACCGCTGGGCTTGCCGATTCAGGTCTGGCGTCGAACGGGGCCCGAAATTGTCCGGGCTCCCGGCATCGCGCGGCGACGTCGCAGCCTTCCTCGACCACCTCGGGCCGGCGGAGGTCGCACTGCTCGGTCATTCCCTCGGCGGCGTGAACGCGTACCAGTTCGCCGCCCGGCATCCCGAACGCGTCACCGCGCTCATCGTCGAGGACATCGGAGCGGTCTGCGACATCGACCTGGCCTTCGCGCGGAACCTGCCCGACCGCGTCCCGACCCGAGGCGGGCTCGTCGGAGCCCTGGGCGCCGCCGCACCGTACTTGGAGGCGACCTGCAGGGAGCGGGCAGAAGGCTGGGGCTTCGCCCAGAGGCGGAGGCGTCAGGCGCCGGCGCGGGTGGCCCACTTCACCGGGTGCTCTCCTCCGTGGTGTCGGCAGGGTGCAGGGCGTTGACGGCCCTCTCGGCGGCGAGCCGGTCGGGCGGGGGGAAGTAGTCGCGGCGTTGGATACGCCGCAGTTCGGCGCGGAGCCTGCCGAGGGTGCGCCGGCGTTCGGCGTCGGTCGTGCCACGGGCGTCTTCGGCTCGGGTCAGCACCTGCTGGTACTCGGCGGCACGGGCCTGGATCATGGCTTCGGCGAGCTGCTGTTCCTGGCCGGCGGCGGCGGGGTGGGCGATCCATACGGTGGCGGCGCCGCCGAAGTCCGTGACCTCCTCGGCGATCCACTCCAGTTGCTCCTGGGTGCGGGCGTCGGCGGGCAGCGCGACCAAGCCGTCGCTGATCTGCGCGACTCCCAGGCCCTTGAGCCTGCGCCACACGGTGATCCGCGGGGTGGAGGGCTCCCGGGGCAGGCGGTAGGAGAGCAGCACCCACCGCCGTTCCTCGTCCTGGCCGCTCAACGAGGGCTTCCCGCTCGACCTGTTCCGGACGGGTCCGGAGGCCGCGACGAGCCACTGGTGTCCATCTCCCGAGATCTCCCTTGCGACGACTTCCGACGACCCGAGGTGTGATGCAACCATGGTTGCACAGCAGCTGGCGGCGCCGGACGTGTGAGCACAGGTCCCGGGTCCTCAGTACCGTCGGGCCGTCCCCGTCCTCAGCGGCGGCCTCGCAGAACGGAGTGAGTGCCGGTGACCGCCACCGACCAGCCACCGAACCCCGCGGACAAGGCCGATCGCGCCGTCGGCGGCGGCGATGTCGTCCCGCTGCGGCAGGCGGCCCGTGCATGGTTCGCGATCTCGTGGCAGACCTTCGGCGGACCGGCCGGGCAGATCGCGGTGATGCAGCGGGCCCTGGTGGAGGACAAGCGCTGGATCGGCCAGCAGCGGTTCAACCACGCGCTGAGCTACTGCATGCTCCTGCCGGGCCCGGAGGCCCAGCAGCTCGCGATCTACAGCGGATGGCTCCTCAACGGCACCCGCGGGGGCCTGATCGCGGGCACCCTGTTCGTCCTGCCCGGCGTCCTCGCTTTGCTGGCGCTGTCCGCGCTGTACGTCGCCTTCGGCTCGACGGCGGCCGTCACCGGTGTCCTCGCGGGCCTCGCGCCCGCGGTCGTCGCCATCGTCGTCCAGGCCGTGTCCCGGGTGGCGAAGCGCTCCTTGACCCACCCGCTCCTGATCGCCGTGGCGGCGGCGTCCTTCGCGGCGCTGGCTCTCTTCGCCGTGCCGTTCCCCGCCGTCATCGCGGCATCGGGCCTCGCGGGCTGGCTCATCGGCCGCTACCAGCCCGACGCGCTCCGGCCCCCGGCCGGGCACGGGACCGACGACGGGCCGCCGCCGCTGATCCCGGACGACGCGTTGCATCATGAGCAGGCCAGTCGCCGCCGCACCTGGCGCGTCCTCGCGGCCGGGCTGCTGCTGTGGGCCGTCCCGGTGGCCGCGGTCGCCGCCCTGACCGGCACCGACAGTGTCTTCACCAGCCAGGGCCTGTTCTTCTCCGGCACCGCCCTGGTCACCTTCGGCGGCGCCTACGCGGTCCTCGCCTACGTCGCCCAGCAAGCGGTGCAGACCTACGGATGGCTCGGCCCCAACGAGATGGTCAGCGGCCTGGCCCTGGCCGAGACGACCCCCGGCCCGCTGATCATGGTCGTGCAGTTCGTCGCCTTCCTCGGCGCCTACCGCGACCCCGGCGCCCTCGACCCCTGGGCCGCCGCCGTGCTCGGCGCCCTCCTCACCACCTGGGTCACCTTCGTCCCCTGCTTCCTGTTCATCTTCCTCGGCGCCCCCTACATCGAGCGTCTGCGCGGCAACCGCCGGATATCCGCCGTCCTGACCGGCATCACCGCCGCCGTCGTCGGCGTCATCGCCAACCTCGCCCTCTACTTCGCCGAACACGCCCTCTTCACCACCGTGGACGCCAAGACCTTCGGCCCCCTGCACATCGCCCTGCCCGACGTGACCACACTGCGCCCCGCGGCCCTGGCCATCACCGTGATCGCGGTGCTGCTGATCTTCACGCTCCGTTGGAGCGTTCTGCGCACCCTCGGCATCTGTGCCTCTCTCGGGTTGGGCGCGGCCCTGATCGGCCTTCCCGGTATCTGAGGCGCCGCCCGCGGGCGCGGGAGAGGGGACCGAGAGGGCCGGCTCCCCCTGTCCGGCACCCACCACACCCCCACCGGCGCCACCTCCGCCGACCCGCGAGACAGATAGGGGCAGGGCCCGCCCTCCGCGGGCCCGGCGCTTCCCCCCGCGGAGGTCGCCGAACGGCGAATGCGATCATGAGGGCCGAAAGCGCCGGCGTGCGGCGACGCGGGGGAAGGACAGTGCATGACCCAGGAGCGGATGACGTACAACGTGCGGTACGGGACGTCCTTGCCGGCCGTCGTCCGCCAGGGCGACGGCGCGGGACACGAAGGGCATGTCGCCATCGGGCTGCTCTGCCGCGTGCCCGACGGCCACGGAGGCGCCGCGCACCCCTCCGTCCGCACCTTCGACGTCGTCGGTGAGGGCGGCACCGCGATCGCCCGGGTGTCGACGGAGGAGACAGGCTCACGCGTGAGCGGACGCCCCGCCGTGTACCGCGTCGACGACCCGTACGGCGCCCCGCTGGGCCGGATCACGTACCGGCGCGGACGCGCCCTGCGCGGCGCCCGGGCGCGCTGGACCGTGGAGTCGGTGACCGGACACTCCGTGCGCGGTTTCCGCGGCCGCCTGTTCTGGTGGGCGGTGTGGTGGCCCCTCGGCCTGCCCGTGAGCCTGGTGTGGCTGATCCTGTCCCTGCTCGGCGAGGGCGACGACGGCTTCGGCAAGCCGCGCAGGGTGATCTGGCGCGACTCCTCACGGCGGGCGCACCTCGTCTTCCGGGGGGTCGCGGACGAGTACCGGGTCCTGGACGGGAGCTGGGACCCCCGGCTGGTGGCGGCGCTGCTCGGTCTGCACCAGTCGTACGACCCGTCGGAAGGCAGCGGCGCGGACGGCTGGTACGCCAGGCCCTGAGCTCGTCGTCCGGCCTCCGGTCCGCTCCGGGGTGGGTCGGTCGAGCCGGGCCGAGCACCGCGGAGCAGGCACTCGAAGGGCCGGCGGGTGAGCGGCGCACAGCCGGACCTGTCCGGTGGATGCCGCCCCTGCTCGGCGTACACCCCGCACGGAGCGCGGCACCGGCCGGTCCGGTCGGCGGCCCCTCGGCGAACGTGCCGTCCATCCACCGCACACTCGTCCGGCGCACCCGGCCGGGCGCTTCTTGGCGTCTGCGGACCGGGAGCGGGCCCCGGGGACGGCGGGTCCTCCGGCGCCGGCACCATGGCCCGGCAGACCGACCGGCGTCGAGCACGGCAGCCGACTCCGTTCGCCGGAGCGCTATGCCCGTGTTGCCCAGATATTCTGGGAAGGTGATCGACTCTGGACGGCCCCGGCTCCGGCGGCGCTATGGCCGAGGGTGGCTCGTGCGGCTGTCGCCGATCATTCTGACCGGCGTGATCGCCGGTTTGGCCTACTCCACTCCGCCGGAAATGGCCTTCAGCCGCCTCCTGCCCGCGGCCCCGGCCCTGGCAGCCGCCATGTGGCCGGTCCTGCCCACCGTCCTGCTCGGGACGGTCTGCCTCCTTCTGATGATCGGCCTCAGCCTCGTCTTCCCCGACCTGGGAACGTGGTGGACGGCGGCCGGGATCGTCGCGGTCACCGTGGCCGCCGCGTACGGGAGCCATGTCCGGCTCCAGCGGGAGCGCACCCTCTTCCAGGTGAGGCTCGTCGCCGACGCGGCGCAACAGGTGGTGCTGAGCCCTATCCCACGCCGCTTCGGGAACGTCGAGATCGAGTCGCTGTACCTCGCCGCCGCGGCGGAGGCCCGCATCGGCGGGGACTTCTACGAGGTGGTCGACACGCCATTCGGGGTCAGGCTGCTCATCGGTGACGTGCGGGGCAAGGGCCTGCCCGCGGTGGGGGCGGCCGCGGCGATCGTCAACGCCTTCCGGGAGGCGGCCTACGGTGAGACCGACATGGTCGACGTCGCACGCAGGCTGGACGCCAGCAGCACCCGTTACAACGCCGCTTTTCCCCCCGACGGGCCGATGGAGCGGTTCGCCACCGCGCTTCTCGTCGAAATCCCGCACGAGGGCAGACGTATCGACATCCTCAACTGCGGACACCCGCCGCCCCTGCACCTGAACCGCAAGAAGCTCCGTGTTCTGGAGCCGGTCACCCCCTCACCGCTGCTCAGCCTCGCGGAGCTCATCGGCGATCACTACAACGTCGACACCTACGACTTCGCCCCCGGCGACCTGCTGCTCCTCTACACCGACGGGATCGCCGAGGCCCGCGCCCGCGACGGCGAGTTCTTCCCGCTGGCGGCATGGATGCGTGGACAGCCCCCCACGCCGCCCCGCGAACTTCTCACGGCTCTGCACCGCGACCTCCTCCGCTACACCAGAGGACGCCTCGACGACGACATCGCGGCCCTCGCCGTACGCCTGCGTGAGCCCTGAGGCACCCGCCCACGACCGTGCACCGCGGGCGCGTCGGGCACGACCACCCTCCGACGCCGCCTGATCACCCCGTCCGTGCGGGTGCGGCTCCCGCATCTGGCGGCCGTCGACGTCGACGCTGCGGACGTGGACCAGGACGGTGCGGTAGCCGGGTGCGCGCCCGGCCGTGCGGTGCGCTCGGAACCGGCGGCCTTCTAGGCGTGCTGTCCGGGGGCGGGGTGCAGGGTCGCGTCGCCCGTGACCTGGATGCCGATGCGCCCACCGGGGGCTACGGGCGCTTCGCCGGGGACACGGACGTCGACCGGTTCGTCCATTCCGTCGACGGCGACGGTGACCATGGCGTCGTGGCCGTAGAAGCGGACGTCGGTCACGGTTCCCCGAGCCTCCGCCGAGTCGGCGTCGCTCAGCCGGAGCTGCTCGGGCCGCAGCAGCACCATGCCCTCGCCCCGCCCGGCCGGTTGCCGGTCGGTCAGCCTGACGCGGCCGAGCGCGGTGGTCGCCGTGCCCTTCTCCGCGGTGCCGGAGACCATCACGGCGTCACCGACGAAGGAAGCCACCCAGGGGTCGGCGGGTCGGTGGTAGACCTCCTGCGGGCTGGCGCACTGGGCGACGCGGCCGTCCCGGACGACCGCGACGAGGTCCGCCGTGGACAGGGCCTCCTGCTGGTCGTGGGTGACCATGACGGCGGTGGCTCCGGTGGCGCGCAGAGCCGCGCGCACATCGGCCCGTACGCCGGTGCGCAGGGCACTGTCCAGGGCGTTGAACGGCTCGTCGAGCAGCACCAGTTGCGGCTGCGGGGCCAGGGCGCGGGCGAGCGCGATGCGCTGTTGCTGGCCACCGGAGAGCTCGTGCGGCATACGGTCGCCGAAGCCGGCGAGCCCGACCAGTTCCAGCATCTCCTCGACGCGCCGGCGCCGCGCACCGCGGTCCGGGCCGGTCAGGCCGAAGGCGACGTTGCGCGCCACGCCGAGGTGCGGGAAGAGGGCGCCTTCCTGGGGGACGATCCCGATGCGGCGGCGTTCGGGCGCGAGGTGCGTGCCGGGGCCGCTGAGCGTGCGGTCGCCGATGGTGACGGTACCCGCGTCGGCGCGCAGGAACCCGGCGATGATGCGCAGCAGGGTGGTCTTGCCGCAGCCCGAGGGACCGAGTACGGCGACCAGGGCGCCGGCGGGGACGGTGAGGTCGAGCCCGTCGAGGACGGCGGCACCGGTGCCGTACGCCTTCGTCAGCCCCGTGATCTGAAGGTCGGTCATGTGCGGTGCCTTCCGAGGAGGTACGAGGGTACGGCGGCCAGCAGGATCAGCGCCGCGGCGTAGGGCGCCGCGGCGGCGAAGGATCCGGTTCCCGTCTCCGTCCAGAGCCGGGTGGCCAAGGTGTCCATGCCGGTGGGGCGCAGCAGGAGGGTCGCCGGTAGTTCCTTCATGCACACGACGAAGGTCAGGGCGGCTCCCGCGGCGACACCGGGGGCAGCCAGCGGCACGGTCACCTCGCGCAGCACCCTCAGCGGGGAGCGGCCGAGCGAGCGGGCGACCTCTTCCAGTACCGGCGGGGACTGGAGCACGGCGGCGCGCGTACCGGCCACCGCGACCGGCAGGAAGAGCACGGCGTACGCGCAGACCAGCAGGGGGAGCTCCTGGTAGAGGGGCTCGGCGTAGCGGACCGCGAAGAAGACCAGGGACAGCGCGACGGTGATGCCGGGCAGGGCGTGTCCGGCGTAGGCGGACTGCTCCAGGAGGTGTGCGGTGCGGCCGCGGTGGCGGGCGGCGATGACCCCGACGGGCAGGGCGAGGAGCGTGGTGAGGGCGGCGCCCGCGGCGGCGACGCCGAGGGTGGTTCCGGCGGTGTCGAGGAGTCCGGCCGGATCCCAGGTCGCCGAATTGCCCACGGCGAGCCAGTACCCGAGGGTGCCCAGCGGGGTGAGGACGGCGACGGCGGTGATCGCCGCGCACCACGCCAGGGCCGGTGCCCGCCAGCGGCCGAGCGGTACGGGAACGGCGGGGCGTGCGGCGCCGGCTCCCGTCCTCGCGTGGCCGGCGCGGCCGCGGGTGCGTGCCTCGGCGGCCACGAGCAGGATGGTCATCAGCACGAGGACGACGCTCAGCGCGGCGGCCGGGGTGCGGTCGAAACTGGCGCGGTAGGAGGTGTAGATGCCGCGGGTGAAGGTGTCGTACCGCATCAGGGAGACGGCCCCGAAGTCGGAGAACACGTACAGCGCGACCAGTACGGAGCCCCCCGCGGCCGCCGGGCGCACCTGGGGCAGCGTGACCCGCAGGAAGGTCTTCAGCGGTCCGTGGCCGAGTGAGCGGGAGACCTCCTCCTGTGCCGGGTCGGCGCCGCGCAGCGCGGCCGTGACGGGCAGGTAGACGTAGGGGAAGCTCACCAGGGTCAGGGCCAGCGCCGCCCCGCTGAAGCCGACCAGGTCGGGGAAGGCGGACAGCCAGGCGAAGGCGGCGACGTAGCTGGGTACGGCCAGCGGCAGGGTCACCAGCACCGACCAGGCGCGGGCGCCGGGCAGCGCCGTCCGTACGGTCAGCCAGGCCAGCGATACGCCGAGCAGCAGACAGGCGGTCACGACGACCCCGGCGAGGGTCAGGCTGCGGCCGAGCAGTTGGGCGGTGCGCTCGTTGGCGACGGCGTCCCAGGCGAAGGCGGGGCCGCGCTCCAGGGAGCGGACCGCGAGGTAGCCCAGGGGCAGCAGCGCGAAGGCCGCGGCGACGGCCGCGGGGATCAGCAGGACGGCGGGCGGGCGGGCCTCGGCGCGCAGCCGCCCGGCCGGCGCGCGGGCACCGGTCGGGCGGGCGGCCGGATCCGTCCGCGGGACGGGATCCGTGGAGGACATGACGGCTCAGACCATCCCGGCGTCCTGCAGCATCTTCAGGGTCTCCTGAAGAGATTCGAGCTTGCCGAGGTCGATCTTCGGCGCGTCGAGGGAGGCCAGCGGCGGCAGGTTCTCGACCGTGCTGGTGACGCCGGCGGCCAGGGGGTATTCCTTGGTGTCGTCGGCGAAGTACTTCTGCGCCTTTTCGGACAGCAGGAAATCGACGGCCTTCTGGGCTGCCGGCGTCTGGGAGCTGCCCTTGACGAGGCCGACTCCGGCGACGTTGACGAGGGCGCCCGGGTCGCCGCCCGGCAGGAAGTGGATCTTCGACTTGACCTTGGCCTCGCCCTTTTCGGCGACCTGCTCGTACCAGTAGTAGTGGTTGACGAGGCCGAGGGAGACCTCGCCCTTTCCGACGCCTTCGAGCACCTTGAGGTTGTTGTCGTAGACCTTCGGCTCGTTGGCCTTGAGGCCCTTGAGCCAGGCGCGGGTGGCGTCGTCGCCCTCCAGGACGCGCATGCCGGTGACGAAGGCCTGGAAGGAGGCGTTGGTCGGGACGTAGCCGATCTTGCCCTTCCATTCCGGCTTGACCAGGTCGTGCACGGTGTCGGGCACCTTGGAGACCTGGCCCGGGTTGTACGCGAGGACGCGCGCGCGCCCCGAGGTGCCCACCCAGTCGCCCGCGCCGCCGCGGAACGCCGGGTCGACCTTGTCGAGCGACTCCTGGGGCAGCTTCTCCAGCAGGCCCTTGGTGGACAGGGCGCCGAGGGCTCCCGCGTCCTGGGAGAAGAACAGGGCCGCCTTGGTCTTCGCGCCCTCTTCCTGGATCTGGGCCGCGAGTTCGGCGCTCTCGCCGTAACGGACGGCGACCGTGGTGCCGACGGCCTTCTCCAGTTCGTCCAGGAGCGGCTTGACGAGCTTCTCGTTGCGGCCCGAGTAGATGACGAGCCCGGCATCGTCCTCGTCCACGCCACAGCCGGCGACAGCGGGGAGAAGGAGCGCTGCCGCGAAGAGCGCGGTCAGACGTCGGACGGAGGGGCGTCGCATGGGAAGCCTTCCTGCATGTGCGGCGGAGAACGTCAACGCCCCATAAGTAAGGTAAAGCTAACCTAAAGGTCAAGAGTGACGAACGCAACGTTTCCACCGCGGCACGGCGGCGGCGGAGCCGACCTTACAGGTGTCCCCACAGTCGATCTTCAGCGGGTCGAATGTGACTTTTCTGTGACTGTGCAATGAGGTAAGCCTTTCCTAAGATTCCCCCGTGACGCCCCTTTCCGCCCTACTCCCCGGTACCAAATCCGTCCCGTTCGCCCATTCCCTCGGCGTCCACGGCGACCGCACCGCGGTCATCGCCGCCGACGGTGCGGTGACCTACCGCGAGCTCGCCGCGCGCGTGGAAGCGACGGCCCGCCGCCTCGGCCGGGAGCGCCGGCTGATCCTGCTGTACGGCGCCAACACCATCGACGCACTGGTCGTGTACCTCGCGGCGCTCGCGGCGGGGCATCCCGTGCTGCTCGTGCCCGGCGACCACCCCGAGGCCGTGCAGTCGCTGATCGAGGCGTACGACCCGGACGTGGTGGCCCACCCGGAGGGCGGTCGGTGGGTACTCGACGAGCGGCGCGCGGTCTCCGCCCACACCCTGCACCCGGACCTCGCGCTGCTGCTGAGCACCTCCGGCTCCACCGGATCGCCCAAGCTCGTCCGGCTGTCGCACGAGAACCTGCAGTCCAACGCCGAGTCGATCGCGCAGTACCTGGGCATACGGGACACGGACCGGGCGGCGACCACCCTGCCCATGCACTACTGCTACGGCCTCTCCGTCATCCACAGCCACCTGCTGCGCGGCGCCGGGCTGATCCTCACCGAACTCTCGGTCGCCGACAGCTGCTTCTGGGAACTGTTCCGCACCGGCCGCGGTACGACCTTCGCGGGCGTCCCGTACACCTTCGACCTGCTCGACCGGGTCGGGTTCGCCTCGATGGAACTGCCCCATCTGCGGTACGTGACCCAAGCGGGCGGGAGGCTGGCCCCCGACCGGGTCAAGCGGTACGCCGCGTTGGGCCGCGCCGCGGGCTGGGAGCTGTTCGTCATGTACGGACAGACCGAGGCGACGGCCCGCATGGCCTACCTGCCTCCCGCCCTCGCCGAGACCCGCCCCGAAGCGGCGGGCGTCGCCGTCCCCGGCGGCTCGTTCCGCCTCCAGCCGCTGCCGGACTGGCCCGAGGAGGACACCGGCGAGCTGGTGTACGCGGGCCCCAACGTCATGCTCGGCTACGCGCGCAGCCCGCGGGACCTCGCGCTGGGGCGGACCGCGGCAGAGCTGTACACCGGCGACATCGCGCGCCTCACCTCCGGAGGGCTCTACGAGATAGTCGGCCGCCGAAGCCGTTTCGTGAAGATCCTCGGCCTGCGCATCGACCCCGCACAGGTGGAGGCGATGCTCGCCCAGCACGGCGTCACCGCCCTGTGCGCGGGTGACGACGACGGCCTCGCCGTCGCCGCCACCGGTACGCGCGCGTCCGAGGCCCGGCGCATCCGGCGGCTGGTGACCGACGCCTGCGGTCTGCCGCCGGGCGCGGTGCGGGTCGGTGTGCTGCCCGAACTCCCCCGCCTCGCCACGGGCAAGCCCGACTACCGGGCGGTCCGGGAGCTGGGCCGTCCTGCTTCCGGGAGTGCGCCGGGGGCGGAGGCCGGCCGGGGCGCGGGTCCGGAGGACCTGCGCGCCCTCTTCGCGGCGATCCTGGACAAGCCCCTCGCGGAGGTGACGCGCGACAGCTCCTTCGTCGGGCTCGGGGGCGACTCGCTGTCGTACGTCGAGATGTCGCTCCACCTGGAGGAACGGCTCGGGCATCTGCCGGCCGACTGGCACACGACGCCGATCCGGGACCTCAGGCCGCCCGAGCGGGGGCTCCCCCCGCACCGGCGGGCGTTGGAGACCGGCGTGGCCCTGCGCGCCATGGCGATCTTCTGCATCGTCGGTTCCCACATCCACGTGTTCGGGATCAAGGGCGGCGCGCACCTGCTGCTCGCGCTCGCGGGATTCAACTTCGCCCGCTTCCACCTGACCGGCGCCGAACGTCGGGAACGCGTACGGCGGACGGGGATCAGCATCGCCCGCATCGCGGTGCCGAGCATGGCCTGGATCGGCTTCGTGCTGCTCCTCAACGACGACTACACCCTGGCCAATCTCGCCCTGCTCGACAGCGTCTTCGGCCCCGAGGACAGCAAGACCGGCATGCAGTTCTGGTTCATCGAGGCCCTGGTCCACATCCTGGTGGCCGTGGTAGCCGTGCTGGGCATCCCCGTCGTGGACCGCGCCGAGCGCCGCTTCCCGTACGCCCTGCCCCTGGCGATCGCGGCCCTGGGCCTGCTCACCCGCTACGACCTCCTCGGCCTCCCGGACCGTACCCTGATGCCGGACGCGGTCACGGTCTTCTGGCTGTTCGCGCTGGGGTGGGCGGCCGCCAAGGCCACCACCTCGCGCCAGCGGCTGGTGGTCACCGCCGCGGCGGTGGCAACGGTGCCCGGTTTCTTCCCCGGCGACCCGGGCCGGGAGGCGATCGTCATCGTCGCCTTCACCCTCCTGGTATGGGTCCCCACCCTGCCCGGTCACGAGCGCGTCAACCGACTCGCCGGCCTCCTGGCGACGAGCTCGCTGTACATCTACCTGACCCACTGGCAGATCTTCCCCTTGATCGAAGACTTCTCCAGGCACCTGGCGTTCGCGGCCTCACTGGCGTTCGGCATCGCGTACGCGACGGTCGCCACCCGGCTGATGCGCGGCCTTGCGCTCCTTCGGACGCGGGCCCATCGGCTGGTGCGACTGCCAGGGGCGCGAGGGCACGTACGGCGAGCACCGCGTGACGGTGGGCCCGACCGTACGGGCGCGGGCCGACTCCGTGCCGCGGCGACGGGCGGCCGCCGCCCCGCTCCCCGCAGCACGGATGATGTCCGACCCGGGCAAGACCCGGTCCGGCACCCCCTGCACGGCTGAGTACGTGCGGCACAGGCCCTCTCCTGCGCCGATCCGGCCATCGCCGTGAACCCGATTCGGTCAAGTACCGGAGAAGAGACCACTTCGCACTTCGCTTCCCCCTAGGGTCTGACCTCTGCGGCAGAAAACGGGGAGAACATGGATCCGATCACGGCCATCGCTGTAGCCGGGGTGGCTCTGGTCGCCAAGGGTGTACTGGAGACCGCCGGCCAGGAAGCGGGGCGCGCGAGCTGGGGTGGAGGTGTCCAGCTCGTCGAACGGCTGCGGGCTCGGTTCCGGGGGGACAGCGAGGCCGAAGCAGCGCTCGACCGGGTACGGCGGAGTCCGCAGGACACCGCGGCCCAGGACCACCTCCAGCGCATGCTGCTGGCGCACATGCTCCGCGACCGGGACTTCGAGGCCGAGATCAGGCGGACCGTCGACGAAGCCGTGACCGCACGTGGCGGCCCGGGCCACGTGAACGCTGCCGTGATCAAGAACGCCCAGATCTTCAACGCAAAGGTCGAGGTCCAGGGCGACTGGAACATCTCCTGACGGGCTGAACGTTCATGAGCGAGGAACCGCTGCCGGACGAGGCGGTGCACGCGGCCGGCGTCGTCGGCCCCGTCCCGAAGGACCCGACGAACGGGACGACCAGCCCGCCCGTGACCGACAGCACAGCGGACGAGGACGGCCCGGTCAGCGAGTCGGAGGCATTACGGTCGCTGACCGCGAGTGGGGGCGGGAGCGAGGCCGAAAGAGTCGAGGCACTGCGCGCCGGGGCCATCGCCGACCTCATCGCCGAGCGGCTGAACGCGGACGCGTCCGGAACGAGCATCGGCACCCTGGCGCTGTTCAACGACACGGTGAGCTTCGGCGGCGGATTCAACTCCGGCGCGGGGCGCGGTTCGCCGGCCGCACGCGGGTCGACGGGTACGGTGCCCGTCGCCGAGGACGAGATCGCCGAGTACACGGATCTGTACGTGCAGCCGGAGCGCTACGACGAGGCGCTGGACGCGTTGTGCAAGCGGCATCTGCTGGTACTGACCGGCTCGCCCGGTAGCGGCCGGACGGCCGCCGCCTTCAATCTGCTCGCCGAGGCGCTCACGCTGAACAGCTCCTCGGACGGCGGCTGTCACCGTCTTCTCGACGCCGGGTCGATCATCTCCCCCGCCTGGGAGCCCCCGGCCGAGCGGAGCGCCTGCATCGCCGTGCTGGACGGCCGTCCCAAGGGGCTTTCGGCACGCGGGCTCGCGGGCGCGGCGTCGAAGCTCCGGTCCACCGGGTCCCATCTCGTGCTCATCGGCGGCCCCGAGATCGAAGCGGCGGTGTCCGGCCCCGGCGGCGACGACCTCGCCCGGCACGGGCTGATGCCGGTGGATCCACTCGCCGTGCTGGAGCTCCGGGTCCTCGGGCACGGCGCTGATCCTGAGGACCGAGCCGACCTGATGGCCCTGCTGGACGCCTCGGGAGCCCTGACCGCGCTGCGGGAACAGCCGCTCGCCGCCCATGCGGTGCGGCTGGCCTCGGTGGTCACGGCCGGCGGCGATCTGGCAGCGGCCGTCACCGCGTTGCGCGACCCCAGCGATCAGGTCTACACGTGGTTCCGCGCCCATCATGAGCCGGAGGCCGTCTCCTTCGCACTCGCGGTCGCCGTGCTGGAGGGCAGCGGCTATCTCACCGTCGCCGATGCCGCACTCCGCCTCCGCCAGGCGCTTGCGCCCGAGGAACCGGCGCCGCCGGACGTGCGTTTTCGGGACCGCCTGGAGCAGGACCAGCCCTGGATCGAGTTGGTCTTCCCCGGACCGGGGGAACTGCCCGGGTCCCCGCGGGTGCGTTTTCGCAGTGCGCTGGTGCGCCATGTCGTGCTCACCTACGCGTGGACCACGCTGGACGGACGCCGGGAAGCGGTCCTCCAGTGGTTGCGGCGGCTGCTCGGCCATTCCGATCTGGAGGTCAGGGCCCAGGCGGCCGTCGCGAGCGGGGTGCTGGCCCGGGCGGACCACCACTACGCGGTGCACCGCTTCCTGAAGTCCTGGGCCGGCAGCACTTCGTGGCCCGTGCGGCAGGCCGCGGCGACGGCCGTCGGCGTGGCCGGATCGACTCCCGCCACAGCCGAGCCGGTCTGGGAGCTGCTGCACCAGTGGGCGGGCGGCGGCCACTCGGCCTACGAGCGGCGGCTGGCAGGCACCGCCGCCACCGCGGTCGGCGGGCTCTTCGGCCGCAACGTCCCTGATCGGGCCTTGGGCGTACTGCGCAGCGCGCTGGACCGGGGGGACGACTGGGGCACCCTGACCCCGGTCGCCTGGGGCGGGGTCCACCTGCTCCACCAGGGGCGCACCCACGAGGTACTGACCGCCTACCTCCAGTGGTCCCAGCCGCAGGACCAGTCGCCGATGGTCCTCAAGACGCTCTCCGCCTTCGTCTTCGCCGCCTCGACGCCGTACACCTCGGCCGTGCCCGGCGGAGCGGGACCGGAGGGGGCCGTCGACGGGGTGCCGCTGCTGCTGAGCGTGCTGCCTCACCACCGCCGGGCCCTGGCTGAGCTCTGGGGGCGGGCGCTGGCCCGCAAACCCGTGCAGGAGCCGGCGTTCGCGGCCCTGCGCGGCTGGATCGACACCTACGCGGACACCTGCCCGGGGGCTCCGGCCGCCCTGCGCACCCTGGTGCTCGACATCGCGCGTCTCCCGGGCAAGCACCGGGAGCGGTTGCACTGGTGGCTGACGAAGTGGGCCGGCGACCGGGAGCACCCCTCCGGGTGTGCCGACGACCTGGCCCGCGCCCTGGAGCTGTGAGAGGAGAACGGTGACGGAACTGACGGAACTGACGTACGACCCTGTGCTGGACTTCCAGCCCGTGCCGCGCCGGCGGCTCATGAACCCGCTGCGGCCCCCGGTCCCCGGGCGGGCGCTCGTCCTGGTGCCCGACCGGGGGGCCGCGCTGACGATCCTGCCGGGCGAGGAGGTTCCGGCGGCCCGGTTCGGTTCGTACCAGAGCGTGTATACCGTGGATCTTGCCGAGCACCGGCTGGTCCTGGACATCCCGCTGCTCAGCAGGGACCCCACTTTCTCGTTCCGCAGCAGGGTCGACCTCGTGTGCCGGGTCGCCCATCCGGCCGAGGTCGTCAGGCGCGGCATCCGGGACATGAGCGGAGCGCTGTACGGGCACCTGCGCAAGATGCTCCGAGAGGTGGCCCGGGAGTACGACGTCGCCGAATTCCACCGGGCGGAACAGGCGTTGAACGCCTCGGTGGGCGGCTTCACGGGGGACTCGGCCGTACTGCTGCGCGGCCTTCATGTGGAACTGCTCGTCGACGAGGACGAGATCGCCACCAGCGGGCGGGAGTTCCGCGATGTCGTGCGGGAGACCCGGCTCGACGGGATGCGGCGCCGGCGCCACCTGGAGCTGATGCGGGACGAGGGCGTCGAAGGCGTCATCGCCGAGATCATGGAGAGGGAGGGCCCGCGCGCCGCACTCGCCTGGATCGAGAAGGGCCGGGCCGAGCATCGGGAGGCACATCTGCAGACGCTGCGCATGGTGCTGGAACGGGGAGACGCCGACCGTGAGCCGTTCGAGCAGGCGGAACTCGAACGTGCCGTGCTGGAGGGCATTCTCCGCGGCGAGGACGAGCCGTTCGGCGACGTGCGCCGTGGACGCCTGCGGGGCGCTCTCTCGTCGGGACGGGACGCCCGGACCTCGGCCCCGGAGCCGGAGGGGGACGCGGCTCGTCCGTCGTCCGGCTCCGGCCCGGGCGGGCGCACGTCGCCCGCCGCAGTGCCCCGGGCATCGGCGAGGACGCCCGTGCGGGGCGAGGTGGTGATGCCGACGTCGGCGGTTCCGCCGGAAGACGAACCGGTGCCCTCCACGACACCGCCGAGGCGGCCGGAAGCGGGCCGACGGGGACGGGCGCCGGATGACCGACCGGTCTCCGGCCCGGTCGGCACGGCCGAGCCCTCGCGACTGCCGGGCCCGGTACGGCCCTCAGGAGCGGGACGCCCCTACGACGCCGGCACCCCGGAGACCGAGCAGCCCAGGCGGGTGAGCCGGGTACGGGGCACGGCGAAGCGGAAGCACGGCACGGACGGTGGCGAGCGAGGATGACTTCACCGCACCAGGGCCCCGCTGACGACGGGGCCGGCCTCATCGGCGGCCGTCCCGTCGCCCTGCCCCCCTCACCGTCCCGCGGGGAGGACCGGTCTCCGCTGCGCGAAGACACCTCGGCGCCCCCGCCTCCTTCCGGTGCACCGGCCGCCGCGTCCTCACCACCGCAGCCGACCGGTTCCGCCGCTACCGACGCTCCGCGACCGCGGTCCTCCCCGCGCAAGATCTGGGGCCACGGCACCACCGGGCTCCACGCCGTCGCCGTGTGGACGGAGCGGGTGCCGGGACGCGGTGAGGACGCCGAGCCCCTCCTCGCCTACCACCTGCCGACGCAACGGGGCCTAATCGGCGTGTTCGACGGTTCGGGAGGCTCCGGTTCCTCGCCGGCCTGGCAGGCCCCGGACGGGACGCAGCGCACGAACGCGTGGGTGGGCTCACGCGTCGCCCGGCTCGCCACGGACTGCTGGTTCCAGGAGGTGACCACCGCAGGCGAGGAAGCCGACTCCGCGTACCTCAAGGGGTACTTGGACTACTTCCACGCACAGGCGCCGCAGCGACGCAGCAAGATCGTCGGCCGCATGCGGCGTCAGCTGCCGACCACCCTGGCCGCGATCGCGTTCCGCCTGCGGCCCGGCCGGTTGGAAGGGCAGGCCCTGTGGGCCGGCGACTCGCGCGCCTATCTGCTGGATCCGCAAGCCGGGCTCCAGGTCCTGACACGGGACCACACCGAGGTGAGCGACGCGCTGGAGCTGCTTCGTTCGGATCCGCCGATGACCAACACGGTCGGTTCGGACCGCGACTTCTTCGTGCAGGAGCACGCCTTCGAGTTCGCTCTGCCCTGTGTACTCCTGACGGCCACGGACGGGTTCTTCGGGTACGTCCACACGCCGGCCGACTTCGAGGACACCCTGCTGTCCACCCTGCGGGACGCGAACTGCGAGACGGAGTGGGCCGAACTGATCCGCCGGAGCGTGGAGGGCTATACCGCCGATGACGCCTCTCTCGGCCTCATCGCACTCGGCTACAAGGACTTCGCGCACCTGCGGTCGGCCTTCGCCGCGCGCCAGGGGTTCATTGCCGGGTTCTGCCGGAAGAACCGGCCCACGAGCACGGATCCCGCGTATGCCGTACGAGCCTGGCAGGACGGGACCTGGCACGACTACCGGACCGGCTACGAGGCATACCTGCCGACGCCGCGGGAGGAGCAGGCATGAAGCAGGGTGACGAGATCGCGGGATACCGCGTGGTGAGCGAGCCGACCAACGCCAACGGCGGCAAATGCATGTGGGCCTTCGCCGAGAAGGACGGCCGGCAGTACTTCCTGAAGCGCTTCCTCGAACCCAAGCGTCCGCGCGAGGGGTCCACCGCGAGCGCGGCCAGCCGGCGGATCCGGCTCGAAGTCTGCCAGGAGTTCGAGGACCGGCACCGCGGCATCATGAAGCGGCTGCGCCCGGACGCCCGCGGCGGCGGCAACCTGGTGCTGGCCACGGACTTCTTCCACGAGGGCAGCACGTACTACAAGGTCACGGAACGGATCGACACCTCCAGCCTGGAGAAACCCCAGGCACTGGAGCCCCGGCAGAAGGCCGTGCTGCTGAAGACGCTGGCGCTGAGCCTTCAGCTGCTCCACGACATCGACGTGGTGCACGGTGACCTCAAGCCGCTCAACGTGCTGATCCAGAAGCGCGACGGGGTCGTGTTCTACTCGGCGAAGCTGATCGACTTCGACGACTCCTACGTATCGGGCCGCCCGCCGGGCCGCCAGGACGTCGCCGGGGACTCGCTGTACGGGGCACCGGAGTGGCGGCGCTACGTCCAGGAGGACGAGGCCGTCCGACCGGAGCATCTGACGACGGCGGTGGACGTCTTCGCGCTGGGCCTGATGACGCACTACTACCTGACCGGCGCGCTACCGGGACACAGCGCTCGGTACGGGTCCCCGGCCGACGCGGTCAACGCGGGTGAGTCACTGGACCTGGACCCGCGGCTCTCGGATTCCATGCGGGGGCTCATCCGGGCGATGACGGCTCCGGCGCCGAGGGACCGACCGCGCATCGCGACGTTTCTCAAAACGCTGACGGACCCCCAGGTATGCGCCCTGGTCCACCGGCGCCCTGGTACGGCCAAGCCGACGAGGACGGAACCGGAGGTGCCGGGCCCGGCGGGTCCGCAGCCCGGGGCGTCCGACGACACCGCCGCGCGGACCAGCCGGATCAGGACCAATATCGGCCGCGGCACGGCCCCCGCTCCCCCGCCCTCGCGCACACCCCCTTCGGTTCCTTCGCCCGCTCCGCCTCCTTCGGCTTCTGCCGGGACGGCGCAGGACGACGAGAAGGCACCGGCCGCCGGGCGGACGTCCCGGGTCCGCATCAACCTCGGCGACCGCCGCCGTACCTCGTAAGCCATCCCAGATCTTCAAGGAGACCCACCCCATGAACGGCAGCAGTGACCAGTACCAGGGCAATCTGCAGTATGCGGTCGACATCGTGCTGTGCATCGACGCGACGGGCAGCATGTTTCCGGTCCTGGACACGGTGAAGACCAGCGCCCTCCAGTTCCACGACCGGCTCAACGAGGTGATGGCCAAGAAGGGCAAGGCGATCAGCCAGTTGCGGCTCAAGGTCATCGCTTTCCGCGACTTCGGTGACAATGCCGACGACGCCGTCGAGCAGACCGGCTTCCTCGTGCTGCCTGACCAGTCGAAAGACTTCGAGACGTTCGTCCGGAGCATCGATGCCGGAGGCGGCGGCGACATTCCGGAGTCGGGTCTCGAAGCGCTCGCACTCGCGATCAACTCGCCGTGGGAGAAGGGCCTCGACCGTCGGCGCCACGTCATCGTGATGTTCACGGACGCCCCCGCCCACCCTTTGGGGACGGTCGGCACGTCGGCTCAGACCTATCCGGCCGGCATCCCGCGCACCATGGACGAGCTCTTCGAGCAGTGGGGTTACGCCCGCAGCCAGACGGCGGTGATGGAGCAGTCCGCGAAGCGTCTGGTGCTCTTCGCTCCGGACGGAGCGCCGTGGCAGGACCCGATCGCGGAGGAGTGGGACCTGACGCTGCACTTCGAGTCCAAGGCCGGCGCCGGGCTGGAGGAGTTCGAGATGGACGAGATCATCGAGACGATCGCGAACAGCCTGTGAAACTGGATCTCCCGGGCGCGTCGGTGCATGTGGCCGAGGGTGCCTTCGCTTTCACCTGGCACCGCTTCGGTGGGCTGGACGTGTCGGTCGCACGCTGCACCTCGCTGCACACCAGGGCCCACGGCCGGCAGGGCGAAGTGCAGTTGATCTTCCAGTTCCGGCCCGACGGGGCGGGCGAGGGGGCGAGCGGGATGGTCGTGGTACGGGTCGACGTTCCGTCCCGGTACGCGCCCTCCGCCATGGAGTTCACGACGGAGGTCCGTGCCAGGTACGGCATCGGCGGGCCGGCGGACGAGGGCGGCCAAGAGGACACCGTGAGCCGCGTTCCCGGGGACGACCGGCACTGGATCACGGGGCCCACCAACGCCGACTCCGAGGAACTGTTCGGAGAGATCTTCGACCGGATCACGACGGAGCCGGCGGCCTGACGGTCCCACGACAGGAAGAGGGGGGCAACGGTGGCCGGGGCCAACTGGCGCTGCACGGCGTGCGACGTCTACAACGTACCTGCCGCGAAAGCGTGTCAGGCATGCGATACGGAACGCGTCGGAGCGCCCGTACGCAAACCGTCCCCCGCCCGACCGTCGGGCAACTGGAACTGCACCCAGTGCGGTACGAACAACGACCGGGACGATCTGAGCTGCATCGGCTGCGCGACCGGCTGGAAAGCGGCGACGAAGAAGGCTGCCCCCAGAAAGCCGTCACCGCGCAAGCCGACCGCAAGAAGATCGACCCCGACCACAGCCACTGCCGCGAAGAGGACGACAGCCGCGGCAGCCCCCAGGAAAACGACCACCAGGAAGACCACGCCGAGCCCCACCGTGCCCGGCGGCACGGTGGGGTCCCGATCCACCGTGCCGCCCCGCGGGGAAGCACCGGAGGTGTTCTACCCCTCGGCGTCGGGCGGGTACGCGCCCCCGTCCACCGCTTCGGCCCCTCCACCCCCCGCTCGGAGCGCGCCGTACCCCCCTCGACACGTGCCTCCATACCCCCCTCCTTCCTACCGGCCACCGAAGCGGTCAAGTAGGGGCAAGGGCTGCGCGCTGGGCTGTCTCGGGCTGTTCGTCGTCATGGTCCTGCTGCCGATGCTGACCGCAGGGGTGCGGGATCTCGTCCTACCGGAGGGTGACGGCTCCGGCCCGGGCACCGAGGGCGCGACGCCGGCGGCCGCCTCCTGCCCCGACCGGATCGCCGAGGCCGTCCCCGACGGAAGCGGGGCGCGGTTGGTCAAGGCCTTTCGAACGGAGAACAAGCAGATCACGCTCTGCCGGACGAGTGGCGGGAGCCTGTACTACTACGGAGAGTTCAGCGACCAGCGCGAGCCGGGGATCGCCATGCCCGCCGAGGAGACCACGAGCGGCTTCGAGGCGCGCAACGACCCGTACAGCTACCGCATCGACGGCGATACCGTGACCGTCTACCGGAACGGCAACCGGATCGGCCAGGAGACCCTCACCCCGGAACCGTCCCCGTCCTGAGGGCCGCCGTACGATGCCGGGCATGATCATTGCCTCCGTGGACACCACCTCGCAGAGTTTCGCCCTCGGACAGGTGAGCGCAGTCCTGGCTGTCGCCGGCGTCGCCGTTATGCTGCTCTGGCGTTTCACCCGCAGCTGGCGCATGCCGTCGACTCCCCCGGGTGGCGACCCTGCCGGGACCCTGCGCGAGGAGAGACGGCGGCGCCGGTTCGTCGTCGGCGTGACGGTGCTGATCGCGCTGGGCGCGGCGGCGCGGGCCGCGACCTCGTACGCCCCGGAACCCCGTGCCTCCGAGGCCCGAGCGACCGCGGCCGCCGCCGCAGGCCAGGGCGCGCAGGCGGGCGAGCCGCCCAAGGTGGTACTGCCGGAAAGTTTCGCGGGTTTCCACCTGATGACCGGCGCGGCGGCCGAGCGGACCCAGGCCGCGGTGCTCGCGGGCCGCACGCTGCCCGCAGGGACGAAGGCCGGCTTCTACGCCCACGACGGGGACGAGAACCTCGACCTCCTCGTCGTCGTCCGCAGTGCCGAATGGGACCCGACGATCCACGAGGACAAGGCACGGAACTCGATCGCGCAGGAATTCCGCGACTACTTCGCCGGCGCGAAAGCCCGCGACGTGACCGCCTTCGAGCCGGGCCCGTACGGCGGGGGCCTCAGCTGCGGCCTCGCACAAGGCGCGGACGGCGAGCGGGCGGTGTGCGCCTGGAGTGACGCCACCACCTTCGGCTCGGTACGGCTTGCCCGCGCGAGCACCCTCGCCGAAGCCGCGCAGACCGCTCTCGCTCTCCGCAACGCCGCCATGCACTGAACACGGCGCAGAACGGCCCAGTGGCGCGATGCGTTCGGCGCGTCCGGCCGGGGCGGCGCGGGCGGCATGCCGGCGGCGGACCCCGGACGTGGCGGAAGGAGGTGGCGGGAGGAGGTGGCGGGAGGAGGTGGCGGGAGGGGTGGTGGCGGCATGGGTGGAAACGCGGACGGGGGTCCGGAACGTGCGCGGATCTGCGAGGGTGGGAGTCTCGGTGGGCGCGTGAGGGTGGCCCAGGACCAGGACGGGGCCGATGACGTGTCAGGACACGTGGGCGAGGCGAACGGCAGCGAGGAGAGGACCGAGGTGAGTACGCCGCTCTACCAGTTGAAGGCGGAGTTCTTCAAAACCCTCGGCCATCCCGTCCGCATCCGTGTCCTGGAACTCCTCAGCCAGCGCGAACACGCCGTCTCGGAGCTCCTGGCCGAGGTCGGCGTCGAGCCGGCCGCGCTGTCCCAGCAACTCGCGGTGCTCCGCAAGGCCAACCTGGTCCACACGCGCCGCGAAGGCGTCAGCGTCCACTACCGTCTCGCCGGCGACGACGTCGCCGAGCTCCTGCGCGTGGCACGCGGCATCCTCACCGGAGTCCTCCAGGGCCAGGCCGACCTCCTCGCCGACCTCACCTCCCGCCACCCCTGACGCCGTCCTCCGGCCGGCCGCCTTCCCGGGGAGATGGTCCGCGCGGGCCTCGCCGATCAGGCCAGTCCCGTTGCCAGTTCTCCCGAATCCCCGCAGTCGGAGCGGGTCTGTGGATAGCGTCGCGTTGACAGGGCGGCGCGTGCAGCGCGCCGGCACACGCGAGGCACGGAGGGCGAGAGCTCATGGCGAACGTGGAAACCGCACTGAAGGACATCATGGCCAGCGTCGAGGGAAGCCTCGGGGCGGCGGTCGTCGACTACACCAGCGGCATGGCCCTGGGCACCGTGGGCGGGGGACGCGACCTGGACATGACCGTCGCCGCCGCCGGCAACACCGACGTGATCAGGGCCAAGGTCCGCACCATGCAACACCTCGGCCTCGACGACGACATCGAGGACGTGCTGATCACCCTCGGCGAGCAGTACCACCTGATCCTGCTGGCCAGGGGGCGGGGTAAGGAAACGATGTTCCTCTACCTCGTCCTCGACAAGCGCAACGCCAACCTCGCCATGGCCCGCCACCAACTCCGGCGCATCGAGGCGGAGCTCGACGTCTGAGGCCCGGATCCCACACGCACGCCCAAGAGTTGCATTTTTATGCAACTAATGACTTCGGAATGTCGCCATATGCGCACTCCGAACTCCGTTGTCAGTAGCTCCGCCTGGCCGAGGGCGGCGGCCGGGCGGCGGTCTCGCAGGCCGGTGGCGTGCTGCTGGTCGAGACCGTCCGCAAGGCCGGCGTGGACACCGCGATATCAGCGGCGCTGACGCCGTGGCGGAAGGCTCGGGCGGTGCACGATCCGGGCGTGTTCGGGCCGGTGGCCTTCGACCCGACGGACCGGTCGCGGCCCTGCTCAGACCAGGCAACGCGGGATAGAACGCGGCCACCGACCACCTCACCGCCGCCCGGCTGGCCTTGGTCCAGCTACCGAAGAAGTACCGGCGCGGGCGCGGGACCCTGATCCGCACCGCCCACATCACCGCAGCCCTCGACCGGCTCACCCAACTGCCCGACGTCGGATGACCAGCGGATTCTCCGCCCCTTCGGCAGCACCTCAAGCCGGAGCAGTGGAATCCGGCGCCATCCCGAGGCGACAATCGGGTCTTCGGCCTGCACAGCCTCGGCCCACGGCGCGAAGGTCGGCGTGCGCTTTTTACCGACAGCTCTGGGGAACCTGAGGTTGCGCAATCCATGCATCTTTTATCGAATGCACAATATGAGATGCGGACACGGTATTATCATCCCACCATGTGACTTTAGTGGTCGGACCCAATCCCATCAAGTACTTGTCGTCACAGTTGTAGTACAGGAGCTGCCCAGTGTCCGCATCGTCGCACTTGGACAGGTAAACCTCAGACTGATTCATGTCCAGACATGACCCCTTGAAGAAATCGTTTTCAAGCATGAAGACTCCATAGTTATTGTAAGGCTCCATTGTCCAATTGCTCGTACTTCCCGCCGCCGCATTGCAAGGGTAAAGCATAACCCCGCGACTGCGGTGATGTACGGATAGGCATTCATTTTGACCGTTGTTCGCCACGAAGCGAATCGGTCCTGAATTCCAAACAAAATCCGACTGAGAAGAAGATGCAGCTGCGGAACCGGGCATGCCCGTCAGTGCGAGGAGGCAGCCGGCGGCCGCGAAGGAAGCGGCGCGACTCATTTTAGACATTTGAAACGATTACCTCTCAAGGAGCGAATTCGGGGAATTCTTCACGTGGCCCTGGACAGGAAACTGCCGCTGGACTGTTGTTGCGTCGATGGGCAATTTGCGGTCCCCGAGATTCACCATTCCTCGTCCACGGGGACACCCAACTGGTATAGCCAGTTCGTGTTACCCGGGTCAAAGCGCGCTATGGTGGCGTAGGCGCTGTTGGAGCCCGACGTGGCCTCGGATTTTGAGGTTACCCCGACCTGAACGGTTTGTCCGTTGGGCAATGTTTTAACTACGGGGCCACCCGAGTCCCCCCAGAAGATCCTTGCGCCATCTTTAGTGAATACCCGAAGCGCCGGTCCGCCCAAAATGTCCCGAGCGCTGTCCGTGACTCTCACATCCGCATTCTTCAGGACCCTGGCGAGGTCGGCCCAGTATCCAGTCTTTCCCCAGCCGTAGACGGTCGCCGTATCATTGAGTCCGATATCACCGACGGCCCCGGAGGAGATATCGAGGTGCTTGACCCCCGACAGTTGAGATACGTCATATTTAAGGAAAAAGAGAGTCAACTCGTATCGGCTGGCCATGGCGTCCACATGGATCAGGTGACCTTCCGCGCGAGTAGTATTACCGACGCGAACAAGATACTTGGCGGGATCCCGACCTTGTTCAAGACAGTGAGTCGCGGTCAACACGATTTTTGGGCCCACGACACTACCCGAACAAACAAAGAGCCAATCACCGTTCTTTCGTTGATAGATTTGGGCGGCACCGGTGGGAGCGTCCGCAATGGCCGTGCGCCCGTTCTCGATAGCCGTCGCCGGAGTTCCCTGGAGTTGCAGAGCGAGGGAGAGGAAAGCCACCAAAGCAAGGGTGATTCCTCGGATGCTATTTTTCATTGCTGCCTTTCTGCACCGTATGCCCGTTTTGCAATTCACGCAGCCGCCGAGGGGCGAGGAGCGCTGGGTCGCGGTAACAGTGTGAATGAGAGAGCTTGTACGATTCTTGCTCTTCTCTTGCTCGCGCTGGGGGCCGTTTCCGTGAAGGCGGGACGGAATCCCGAGTTGGAGGTGTACGTGCGGAGTCGTTCGGTTGACAGGAAGCTCAAGCCGAAGACGCGTCTCCTCGCCATGCGCTGAGATTTGCGTCCCACCACGAGCTGACCGTTCCGGTCAGGTCGCTGAACGGGGCGTACCGCGCGGCGAAGAGAGGGACGTGGTCGCTGAGGCCGAGCCGTACGAGCATGTCGCGGGCGCCGTCGAGGAGGCGGCCGGGCGCCGGCCACACGCCGGGGGCGATGTTGCCCGGGGGATCGCCGAGCGCGCGGCCGGACCGTCGACGTCCAGCTCGGACAGCAGGGCGATCAGGTCGGCTACGGAGATCCACCCGCCGAGGCGCCATGATCGCCTTCCGTCGTCCGTGGTCGGCACACCCTCGGCAGCCTCAGAAGTCCGCGACGACGAGCGGGTGGCCGGTACCGGGGGCGCCGATCGCCTGCTCCGTCCAGATGGTCTTCCCGGTACTGGTGAACCGGCTGCCCCAGCGGTCGGTGAGCTGGGCGACGAGGAAGAGGCCGCGGCCTCCTTCGTCCGTCTCCCGCGCTCGGCGCAGGCGCGGCTGCGTACTGCTGGAGTCGGTCACCTCGCAGACGAGCACCCGGTCCCGGATGAGCCGGAGCCCGACCGGACCCGCCGTGTAGCGGATGGCGTTGGTGACGAGTTCGCTGGCGACGAGCTCCGTGACGAAGCCCAGGTCGTCCAGCTCCCAGGCGGAGAGCTGACTCACCACCAGCTCGCGGGCGCGCGAGACGAGGGACAGGTCGGCCTCCAGCTCCCACTCGGCGACGCGGTCCGACGAGAGGGCGTGCGTGCGGGCCAGCAGCAGGGCCACGTCGTCGGACGGGTCCTGGGGCAGCACGCCGTCGAAGACGCTCTGCCCGACCTCGCCCAGGCTCCTGGCCGGGTCCGCCCCGGCGAGCGCGCTCCGCAGGCGCTCCATCCCCTCCTCGATGTCACCGCCGCGGCTCGCGACGAGCCCATTGGTGAAGAACGCCAGCATGCTCCCGGGTCGCACGCCGAACTCCGCGACCTCGAAGGGGACTTCGCCGACGCCCAACGGCGGTCCCGGCACCATACCGACGAACACGGGCTCCTCGCCCGGCGTCAGCAGGGCCGGCGGCGGATGCCCCGCGGTGGCGGCGGAGCACGCCCTGGCCACCGGGTCGTAGACGGCGTACAGGCACGTCGCGCCGAGCACCGCCGTCTCCGACCGGGACTCCCCCGTCGCCCCTTCGCCGGAGAGACCGAGCACCAGGTCGTCCACGTGCGTGAGGAGCTCACCGGGATCCAGGTCGAGGTCGGCCAGGGCCCGCACCGCGGTCCGCAGCCGCGCCATGGCGGCGGTGGCGTCGAGTCCGTGGCCGACGACGTCCCCGACGACGAATCCGACCCGCAGGGACGGCAGGGGGATCACGTCGAACCAGTCCCCGCCGACGCCCATGCCGCGCCCCGCCGGCTGGTAGATCCCCACGGTCTCGGCGGCGGCGAACTCCAGCGAGGAGCGCGGCAGCAGGCTGCGCTGCAGAGCCACCGCCGAACGGTGCTCCCTGGTGTATCGGCGCGCGTTGTCCACACCGAGCGCGGCCCTGGAGACGACGTCGCGCAGCAGGGCGGTGTCCTCCTCGCCGAACGCGGACGGCAGCTGACCGCGCCAGACCGTGACGCAGCCGAGGACCAGGCCCCGGGCGTAGAGGGGCACCGCCACGGAGGAGTGCACCCCCTTCGGCACGAACAGCCGCAGCCGCTCCGGGTCCACGTCGAGCCTCTGGCGGAGGGCGGCGACGTCGGAGATCAGCACGGACCGCCCCTCCATGAGGGGGTGCAGCACCGCGCTGTCCCCCACGGGAGGCAGCGCCTCGCCTACCGCCAGCAACTCCTCCGCGGAGATCTCCGGGCTCTGCGCCGAGGCGGTCCGGCGCAGGCGGACGTCACCGCTCGCGTCGAGGTGCGCGGGCTCGTCGCCCACCAGTACCGCCTCCGCGATGTCCACGGTCGCGAGGTCGGCGAAGTCGGGGACGAGCAGGTTCACGAGGGCCTCGGCCATGTCGGTCACGTCGAGGGAGGTCCCGATGCTCGCCGCGGCGGCCCGGGAGAGCCCCGTCCGGCGGCGCTCGGCGTCGCGCGCGGACGCCTCGGCCTCGGATTCGGCGGGTGTGATCAGTACGAGCCACCGCACCTTCGAGACCGTACCGCCCGCGGCCCGCTCGCCGAGGCGGACCACCTCGTAGAAGAGGCCTTCCGGCGGTGTCGCGGTATCCCCCGCGTCATGTCCGCCGTGCGGGAGCAGCGTCAGCAGCGCGGGGCACAGCTGCCCCGGCGAGCACCCCAGCAGCGTCGCCGCCGTGCCGGAACAGGCCACGACCACGCCCTCGTCGTCCAGTACGACCGCTGCCGTGTCACTGACGTGTCCCGGGGCCCGGCTCGGGCCGCCGTACTCCGCCTCGCGGTGCTCCGCTTCGCGCATGTCGCCTCCACACGGCGTGGCTTTCAGTATCTCCCCACCCGGTCGGACCCGGCGACCGGGCGCCGTCCGAGCCCGCCGCGGGCTCGGACGGCGGGCCCGGGCGGCCGGTGATACGACTGGGTGAGGCTCCTGCGTGCCTCCCCCGACGACCTCCCCCGACGACCGGGCCCGACACGGTCGGGCCCGGCGCAAGAGGCTGTCCCGGTCGGCGGCCGAGGCGCCACCGCAGTACGAGCTGCGCCCGGACCCGGTGGCGGTGCCGGCCGCGCGGGATGTCGACCGGGTGTTGGAGCCGCTGCCGATGCGGTACGGGCCGTGACCGGCCCGGCGGCGGCGTAGGCCCACCGCCGGTCCCGCGGCGTACGGGGATCAGCCGCCGGTCGCCGAGAAGTGCCGGGTCGACCGGGCCGCCCGCCCGGTACGTGGCGCCCAGCACCGGGCTCAGTACGAGTCGCGGCCCTCCGCCTCGCGATGCACCGCACCGGACGCCGCAACCTGGCAGACCCTTCCGGCCGCAGCACTGGACGGAGCCGTCCGGGGCGGGCGCCGCGCAACACGCGCAGCGGGCCGCCGCGCCGGACCGGCGCCCCGGCGCACCCGCATCCCGCCGCACCGCGCCGGTACACCGGTGCGCACCCGTAACCGACGCGGCACCGAAGGGTTAGCAGTGCGGAGATCACCCACCCGACATCCGAAGATCTCCGACGCGCGCCCCGGGGCGCCGGGCAGCGGCCCGGCCGGGGCGCTGTCCCATGCCCGGGAGATCTCATGGCGCGGCAGCACACGACGTCCCTGCGGGAGTTGCTCCGGTACCGGTTCGACCAGCTCGTGGCGGGCGGCACCACCGCGCTCATCGGCTGGCTCGCACTGGCCTGCCTCGCCGTCGTGGTCCCGGCGAGCGCGGTCCTCGTCTGGTCCGACCGGACTCCGCCGGCCTCCCTCTCCGGCCGGCTCACGGCCGTCTGGGTCAGCGTCGGCCAGACGCTCAAGATCGGGGGCGCCGTCGGCTCCCCGCTGTACGTGCTCGCCTCGGTGTCGCTGGCCCTGGTCGCCCTGCTGTTCGTGTCGACGCTCGTCAGCCTGATCACCACCGGCATCAACAGCCGCATCATGTCGCTCCGGCTGGGGCACTCCACCGTGCTGGAGTCCGGGCACACCGTCGTCCTGGGCTGGTCCGACCAGATCTTCCCGGTGGTCGGGGAGCTGGTGAGCGCCAACGCCAACCAGCGCCGCTCGGCGATCGCCGTCCTCGCCCCCAAGGACAAGGTGGAGATGGAGGAGGAGATCGCCACCCACGTCCCCGACACCGGCAGGACTCGGATCATCTGCCGCACCGGCAGCACCACCGACCCCACGGTGCTGGCCAGGGTGAGCCCGGCGACCGCCAAGGCCGTCCTCGTCCTGCCGCCGAGCGGCGAGGCGGGCGACGCCCGCGTGGTGAAGACCCTGCTCACCCTGAACGCGGCCGTCCCCGGCGGCGGGGACGCGGTGCTGGTCGCCGCCGTACGGGACACCCGCAACCACCGTACGGCCCGACTGGCGGCCGGTCCGGGCGGGCACGTCCTGTGCGTGGACGACATCGTCGCCCGGCTCCTCGTTCAGACCGCCCGCCGACCCGGACTGTCCCTGGTGTACCAGGAGTTGCTGGACTTCGAGGGCGACGAGTTCTACCCGGTGGCCGCCGAGGCGCTCGTGGACCGCACTTTCGGGGAGGCCCTCCTGGCGTTCGCCACGTCCTCGGTGGTCGGCCTTCTGCACGCCGACGGCGAGGTCGCGCTCAACCCGGACTCCGGAACCAGGATCCGTGTGGGCGACCGGCTCGTCGCCGTCACCCGGGACGACGACACGGCCGTACCCGCGAACACGGCGGCGTGGGTGGACGAGAGCGCGATCGTCTCGGCCGCCCCCCGTGCCCCCCTCGCCGAACGCCTGCTCCTGCTGGGCTGGAACCGCCGCGCCCCGCTCGTCGTGGAGCAGCTCGACCAGTACGTGAGCCCGGGCACCACGCTGGACGTCGTGGCGCTCGGCGGTGACGCGACGGCGCGGGGCGCCGCCGGGTCGGCTGCGGTCCGGCGGAACCTCGAAGTGGCTTTCCGCGAGGGGGACATCACCGATCCGCGGGTCCTGGACAAGCTCGACGTCCCCTCGTACGACGGCGTGATCGTCGTCGGCGAGCCGGGAGACGGGACACGAGCGGGGACGGGGACGGGAGCGGCGGGGGCGGAGACGGAGGCCGAGGCCGAGGCGGACGACCGGACGCTGGTCGCCCTGCTGCACCTGCGGGCGATCGCGGAGGCCTCGCACCGGGAACTCGCGCTCACCACCGAGATGTCCGACGACGGCAACCGGCTGCTCGCACCGGCGCGGGAGGGCGCCGACTTCATCGTCAGCGGCCGGCTGATCAGCCTCCTGATGACCCAGATCTCGGAGAGCGGGTACCTCGCCCGCGTCTTCGAGGAATTGTTCCGGGCCGAGGGCAACGAGCTGTCCTTGAAGCCGGCCGCGGACTACGTCCGGACGGACCGCGAGGTCACCTTCGCCACCGTCGTCGAATCGGCGCGCCGACGCGGCGAGTGCGCGGTGGGGTACCGGCTGCGCGCGCGGGCCGCCGCGGGGCCCGACCACGGGGTGCGGATCAATCCGGACAAGCGGCAGGGGGTGCGGCTCGGCGCTCAGGACTGGGTGATCGTGCTCGCCGAGAGCTGACCGCCGGCCGCCGGCCGCCGATGCGCGCGGGCCGGGGGCCGGAAGCCGGAGACGGGGAGCCGCGCCGCGCCGGCCGGGCACGGCGCGGCTCCCCGTCGCTCACTGCGCCGCGTGCACCTCCAGAGCCGTCCGAACCGCCGACTCCAGGGCGCCTTCGATCCAGGCGGGCTTGACCGAGGTGTGGCAGCCGGCGAAGTGCAGGTTGCCCTCGGCCGCCCGGACGTGGGGGAAGAGCTCGGTGTGCTGACCGGGCAGGAGGACGGAGGCCTCACCGTAGGCGTACGGGTCCCGCATCCAGGACTGGGTGCGTCCGACGCCGGTGTAGAACACCTCGATCCGCTGCCCGAACACCTCCTGTACCCCGGCGAGGGCACGCGGGTAGCGCTCCTCGTCGTCGAGGGAGTCCCACTTCAGGGCGTCGTCCGCCCAGCTGTAGGAGGCGAGGACCACGCCGCCGGGGCTGCCCTCGACGGGGTAGGAGGGCTGGAACATGAAGCGGTTGGGGTTGTCGGTGGCCGAGCCGCCGCCGATGACGCCCGCCGCCTCGGGCTGGTCGCGGGCCACGACGCGGCTGGCGGCGTAGTGCGAGCGCTGCCCGGCTGAGATGTGCCCCTTGGGCACGGAGGGGTGGGCGCCCAGCATGCCGCCCTCGCCGGAGGCCTGGCCCAGCTGGTACTTCCGGTACAGGCCGGGCTGTACGGCTTCCAGTTCGCGCTTCCAGTCCGCTTCGTCGAACTCCCACCAGCGGCGGCTGAACTCCAGCAGCACCTTGGTGGCGGCGTCGTAGTGCAGCTCGGTGACCGCGCGGCGCTTGCCGTAGGAGAGGGCGGGAGTGACCGGGATGTGGCGCAGTCCCGAGAAGGGGACCGTGATGATCGCGGTGTCGCCGGTAAAGGTCTCGCGCCGTACCGGGGCGCCGTCGCGGCCCTCGGAGACGGTCTCCACGGCGACGCTGCCCGGGCCGTGCGTGATGCGGGTGGCGCGGCGGTCGAGCCGGACCAGATCCTTGACGCGGGCGTAGAGCGCGTCGGCCAGGGTGGCGGTGCCGTCGGGCAGTTCGAAGAAGGCCGTGTCCGGGCTGATCAGCGAGGACCCGATGAAGCTGTGCACGAAGGCCAGGTGCAGCCGGGAGGTGAGGTTCTCCACGGTTCCCACGAGGTCGATGGTCCGCTCGTCCAGCTCGGCCTCCTCGGTCAGGAAGCGGTACATCGACATGTGGCCGTAGCGCTGGATGACCCGGGCCCAGCCCTCGACGAGCTCCTTGTCCTTCTTGCCCTCGATCTCCTTGCGCACCGGAGCGAAGGCGTTGCGCACGATCTGCGCGGCCGGCAGGGACTCGTAGGCCGCCGGGACCCCGAAGGAGCGGTTGAGGGCCTGCGGGCTGCGGGCGTAGTCGGCCCGGCGGACGCGGATGCCGTTGACGAAGATCCAGGTGCGGTAGGCGGGGCGGCCGGACGCGTCGACGTCGACCAGGTGGAAGCGCCGGCGCTTCAGCCCGAGGCTGTCGATCAGACCGGTGACCAGGGGGTGGCTGTCGGGAATGCGCATCGCCCCGGCCTCGGCGTACTGCTTCGGGTCGGCGAAGGCCGGGGCGGACTTCTCGTGGCCGCCGGTACGGAAGGTCTTGATCCGGCCCCCCACGCGGTTGCCGTTGGCCTCGATGACGGTGACCTGGTGCCCGGCCTCGCGCAACAGGTGGGCGGCGGTCAGCCCGGCCGGGCCGGCGCCGACGACCAGCACCTTCTTGGCGGGGCGGCCGGCTCCGCGGCCCCGGGGCAGACCGTTCCTCAGGAGGACGTCCGCGTAGCGCGGCACCAGCGGCTGGTCCTCCTCGTCCCGGACGAGGATGGCGCGGGCGATGGTGAGGCAGGTCTCCCAGTCGGGGCGGGCGGAGCCGGACGGGGCCCGCGTGGTGGTGCCCGCGGACGCGGCGGCGACGCTCAGAGCGCCGGCGGACGCGACCGCGGCGGCTCCGGCGATGAGGGTGCGACGGGAGGGGCGGCGGGAGGCGTGTGCCGCCGGTTCGTCCGTGGAGTCGCGGTCGGGGGGTTCGATGATCATGGGTCAACTCTTGCGGCCCCCGGTCGCCTTGAACGCCGATCGGAGCCCCGGGGAGGAACAACCACCCGGACGTGCGGCGGCGGCCGCCCGGCATTGACGAACGGGATTTCGGGCGGCCCGGCGCCCGCGCGCCCCGCGGGTGCCGCCGGCCCGGACGGACGGCCCGGAGGGAACGGCCGGGACGGGTCGGAGCCGGACGGGAGCGGCCGGGACCGGCCGACGACGACGGCGTGTCGGCCAGTTGTCCGGATTTCAGCTCGTTCGTGAGGAGCACAGGGATCGGCCCTCGGGGATGATTCCCCCGTCCCGCCGGTGCAACAAGCTGAGTCCGTCAGCGACTTCATCGAAAGGATGGACCGCCATCGTGCGTCTGAAACGCCTCGCCCCGCTGCTCGCCACCGCCGGGCTCGTCGCGACCACCGTGCCGCTCCTGGCCGCGACCCAGGCCTCCGCCGCCTCCGCGTCGGACTACCTGCGGCAGAAGCCCGCCTGGCAGCGGTGCAGCGCCGAGCAGCCGGCCTCGTACGAATGCGCCACCCTCAAGGTGCCGCTCGACTACCGGCGTCCGCAGGGGCGCACGATCGACCTCGCGATATCGCGGATAAAGAGCGAGAACCCGGCCCAGCGGCACGGCGCGATGCTCTTCAACCCGGGCGGTCCCGGCGGTTCCGGGCTCGACCTGCCGCTGCTGATGAACGCCTCCATGCCCAAGGAGGTACGCGACCAGTACGACCTGATCGGCTTCGACCCCCGCGGCGTCGGCGCCAGCAGTCCGATCACCTGCGGCCTGACCGAGGCCGAGCAGAACATCGACCGGCCGTACCGGCCCGAGACGTACCCCTCGGACGTGGAGTGGGCGCGTACCGTCGCCGACAAGTGCCGGGAGAAGGCCGGCGACGTACTGCCGCACATCACCACCCGGAACACGGCCCGCGACATGGACACCATCCGTGCGGTGCTCGGCGAGCGGAAGATCTCCTTCGTCGGCTACTCGTACGGCACCTACCTCGGCGCCGTCTACTCGCAGATGTTCCCGGCCCGCACCGACCGCTTCGTGCTCGACAGCGGCGTGGACCCCACGAGGATCTGGCGCGGCATGATCCAGGTGTGGGCCAGCGAGGCGGAGCCGGCGTACAAGCGGTGGACGGAGTGGGCCGCGCAGCGGTCCTCGGAGTACCACCTCGGCGACACCCCGCAGGCGGTGTCGCAGACCTTCTGGGGGCTGGTGGCGCGCGCCGACCGGGAGCCGATCGACCTCTACGGGCAGAAGCTGACGGGTGACGACATCCGTACCGCCCGGGGGCTGTTCTTCTACCCGGCGCAGGTCACCCCGCTGATCGTGGAGCTCAAGGCGGCTGCCGAGGGCAAGCCGCGTCCGGCGGCCACGTCCGGCACGGCCGTACCGGACGTGAAGAAACTGCTGGCCGAGGGCCGGACACCGATCCGCTCCGCGGTGGGCGGTCCGGCCGGCCGGACCGTCACGGCGGGGGCCGAGCCGGCCGCCGACAACGGGACCGCGGTCTTCCTGTCCGTCATCTGCGGGGACACCGGCGCCTGGCCGCGCTACACCGAGCAGTACGAGCGGGACGCGGCGAAGGACAAGGTCCGCTACCCCCTGTACGGCGACTTCGCCTCCAACATCAAGCCGTGCGCCTTCTGGAACCGGCCCGTCGAGGCGGCCACTCCGATGCGGGCCCGGGCCGGCGTCCTGACCGTGCAGAACGAATGGGACTCGCAGACACCGCTCGTCAGCGGCCAGGGCCTGCACAAGGCGCTCAAGGGCTCGCGCATGGTGCTGGTGGCCGGCGGCGAGGGCCACGGCGTCTACCTCGTGGACCCCACCTCGTGCGCCAACGCGCCCGTCAACAGCTACCTGACGACGGGCCGGCTGCCGCGGGAGGACATCACCTGCCAGAACCAGCCGAGCGGTACGGAGCGCCGCGGGGGCGCCACCTCGCCGAAGCCCCTCCCGCTCCCGTCCGCCCCCGACCGATTCTGACCACTTCTGACCATCCCTTTCTGCCTCTGATCACTTCCGATCGCCCTTGATCCCGGGCCCGTCCGGCAACCCGCCGGACGGGTCCCGGCCGTTCTCAGCCGAGCAGGGCGTAGACGGTGGAGGCACTCGCGGCCGGCTCGCTCTCGCCCTCGGCGGTGAGGGTGACGTCGGCGAAGGCCATCCGCTTGCCGAGTTTGGTGACCCGTACGTCGATCAGCACATCGGCGCCGGTCACGGGCCGCTGGAAGCTGGTCGACTGCTGGACGGTGGTCATCGGGCCGTAGCCACCGCGCGCGGCGGAGATCGCGACGACGGTCGCGGTGTCGGCGGCCGCCATCAGCGCCTGCCCGGACAGGCCTCCGCCGTCCCGGGCCAGGGCGTCGGACCAGGGCAGCCGCAAGACGGCGTGCCGTTCGCCGGTCTCCACGACGGTCAGGCCGAGGGCGAGCACCCAGGGGGCGAAGTTGTCGGCCAGGATCTTGTCGGCTTCCGCCGGTGTCAGCGTCACCGGACGATTGTGGCGGCCCCGGGCGGGCCGCCACAACACCGCCGGCACGACCGGAACTCCGCGGTCGAGCCGGGCGTCCGGCGTCCGGCGTCCGGGTCAGAGGGTGGCGGCCAGCTCGGTGCCCTGGCGGATGGCCCGCTTGGCGTCGAGCTCGGCCGCCACGTCCGCGCCGCCGATCAGGTGCGCCTCGACACCGGCCGCGCGCAGCGCCTCGTACAGGTCGCGGCGCGGCTCCTGGCCGGTGCACAGGACCACCGTGTCCGCGGGTACGAGGTGCGGCTCGCCGCCGACGGTGATGTGCAGGCCCTCGTCGTCGATGCGCTCGTACGCGGCCCCGGCGACGGAGACGACGCCCCGGTGCTTGAGTTCGGCGCGGTGGATCCAGCCGGTCGTGGTGCCGAGCCCGCCGCCCACCTTGGTCGCCTTGCGCTGGAGCAGGTGGACCTGGCGCGGCGGCGCGGGCCGGACGGGGGCGGTGAGGCCGCCGGGGCCGGTGTACTCGGTGTCCACGCCCCAGTGGCGGAAGTAGACGTCGGGGTCCTGCGAGGCGCCCTCGCCGCTGTCGGTCAGGAACTCGGCGACGTCGAAGCCGATGCCGCCCGCGCCGACGACCGCGACCCGCTCGCCGACGGGGGCGCCGTCGCGGAGCACGTCCAGGTAGCTGACCACGTGGGGGTGGTCCACGCCGTCGATGTCGGGAGTGCGGGGGGTGACGCCCGTCGCGACGACGACCTCGTCGTAGCCCCGGAGGGTCTCCACGTCCGCCCGGGTGTTCAGGCGGACCTCCACGCCGCTCTCCACGAGCTGCGTGCCGTAGTAGCGGATGGTCTCCTCGAACTCCTCCTTGCCCGGTATCCGGCGGGCGATGTCGAGCTGCCCGCCGATGTGGCCCGAGGCCTCGAAGAGGGTGACGGCGTGGCCGCGTCCCGCGGCGCTCACGGAGCAGGCGAGTCCGGCCGGGCCGGCGCCGACGACGGCGACGCGCTTGGCCCGGCGCGTGGGCGACAGGACGAGTTCCGTCTCGTGGCAGGCGCGCGGGTTGACCAGACAGCTGGTGATCTTGCCGCTGAAGGTGTGGTCGAGGCAGGCCTGATTGCAGCCGATGCAGGTGTTGATGGTCTCGGGGCGTCCGGCGGCGGCCTTGGCCACGAAGTCGGCGTCGGCGAGGAAGGGCCGGGCCAGGGAGACCAGGTCGGCCCGTCCGTCGGCGAGCAACTCCTCGGCGATCTCGGGGGTGTTGATCCGGTTGCTGGTGACCAGCGGGACGGATACCGCGCCCATCAGCCGCTTGGTGACCCAGGTGTAGGCACCGCGCGGGACGGAGGTGGCGATGGTGGGGATGCGGGCCTCGTGCCAGCCGATGCCGGTGTTGATGAGGGTGGCGCCGGCCGCCTCGACCTCCTTGGCGAGGTGGACGACCTCGTCGAGGGTGGAGCCGCCGGGGATGAGGTCGAGCATCGAGAGGCGGTAGACGATGATGAAGTCCTCGCCGACGGCCGCTCGGGTGCGCCGGACGATCTCCAGGGGGAAGCGCACCCGGTTCTCGTACGCGCCGCCCCAGCGGTCGGTGCGCTTGTTGGTCGCGGCGGCGATGAACTCGTTGATCAGGTAGCCCTCGGAGCCCATGATCTCGACGCCGTCGTAGCCGGCGAGCTTGGCCAGCCGGGCGGCGCGGACGAAGTCCTCGACGGTCCGCTCGACCTGGACGTCGGTGAGCTCGTTCGGGACGAAGGGGCTGATGGGGGCCTGGAGGGCGCTGGGGGCGACCAGGTCCTTGTGGTAGGCGTAGCGGCCGAAGTGGAGGATCTGCATCGCGATCTTCCCGCCTTCGGCGTGCACGGCCTCGGTGATCACCCGGTGCTCGGCGGCCTCGTCCTCGGTGGTGAGGCGGGAGCCGCCCTCGAAGGGGCGGCCGGCGTCGTTCGGCGCGATGCCGCCCGTGACGATCAGGCCGGCGCCGCCCCGGGCGCGCTCGGCGTAGAAGGCGGCGAGGCGCTCGAAACCGCCCTCGTGCTCTTCGAGACCGGTGTGCATCGAGCCCATGATCACGCGGTTGGGCAGGGTCGTGAAACCGAGGTCCAGCGGGCTGAGCAGATGCGGGTAGCGGCTCTGGGGACTCTGCGGGCTCATCGGGGGTGCCTCCTCGCACACGGGTGATGAACCTGTTCTAGCGAGGCGCGGGAGGTTTTGCAACTAAGTGCATAACCAGGATGAGGCCCCGCCCGACGGGAAACCCGGGGCCACGGGCCTGCCGGCCCGGGTGCCTGTGTCGGAGTTCACGGCGGCCGCGCCCGAGCGGGCCCGCTCGGGCGGGGATCATCGCCGCCGCCGGCCCTCGGGTCCGCGGTTCGGCCGGCCCCGGGGTAATGCGTTGCGAGGGCCCCGCGGCGGCGCATAGGTTCCCCCCATCACGGCGTGTAGCTCAGCAGGCAGAGCACCGGGCTCGGGACCCGGAGGGCGCAGGGGCGGAACCTGCCACGCCGGCCATGGACACATACGCTGACAAGCAGCCTCCCACCGCATCCCCGTCGTACGCGGCCGCCCGGCTGGCCCGGGCCACCCGCACCGCGCTGACCCACAAGGACGCCGCCACGCGCGAGCGGGCGGAGTCCCGTGTGATGCGCTGGCGCGCCGTGCTGTCCGGCATGGCCGCCGGGACCCTGTCCGTCGGCTCGCGCACGCCGGTCGCCGGGCTGCCCGCCTGGGTCACCCCGGACGTCGTCACCGGCGGGTTCGCCACCGGCGCGGCCTCGGCCGGCGGGCCGCTGCTGGCGTACGAGGAGGAGGCCGCCCGCAGGGCCGGCGTACCGGCGACCCGGGCGGCCCTGTTCGCGCACAGCCTCACCGAGGACGGGCTGGCCCGGCTGTGGGCCCTGCTCGACAGCGGGCGCTACGAGGTACGGGTGCCCGAGGAGGCGGCGCTGGCGACCGTCGCGTGGCTGGTGCGCGCCGGGGACTTCGAGGCCGCGGCCGAACTCGTCGCCGTGCTGGAGCCGTTCGCCGACCGGCTGCGCTTCACCCCCCGGCCCGCGGACCGCCCCGCGCCCGGGGTGGGCGCCGTGCACCGCAGGACCGTCGGCGAGGCCGCCGCGGCGCTCGCGCGCCGCGCGCCGAACCCGGCCGTGGAGGCGCAGCGGGAGGCGCTGACCGTCTGGCGGCCCTTCGAGGACGAACTGCTCGCCCACCGGCTGGAGGCCGTCACGGGCGCGGCCGGCTCGCGGTGGCACGCGGACGGCGCCGCCCTGCTGGCGCGTTACGGGGCGCTCGCCGCCGCGCACACCCGCTGCACCAAGCACCTGAACCCCAAGTCCAACGCGGCCATCCTGCGCCGGGCCCTCGCGGAGGAGGTCGCCGGCCGCACCCCCGCTCCCCGGCTGGCCGGGCTGCTGCGGGTCGCCGTGGACGCCATGGTCGCCAAGCGCGGACGGCCCGGTTCCGCCGCGCACACCCGGCTGCGGGGGGCCCAGGCCGCGCAGGCGGCGCTGCCCTCCCACCACGCCTTGGCCGCCTTGGTGCTGGGCCGGCTCTCCACGCTCGACCAGGGCGCGGGCACGGCCGACGTCGGATCGCCGGTGACCCCGGTGACCGCCGGGGAGGCCGCGGCCACGGGCCTGCCCGAGGGCGCCGCGATCCCGCCGGCGATCGCCGCCACCGTCGCCGCCGCGCTCAGCGCGCCGCTGGAGACGCTGGTCGAGCGCGGCGTCGTACCGTCCGCCGAGGTACTGGCCGAGCTGGTGCCGCAGTTGGTCGCGGCCGTCAGCGCCGAGCGGTACGCGGACGCGTCGCTGCGGACCCTCGCGGCCGCCACCTACCGCGCCTTCCGCGGCCGGCGGTCCCTGCTGCTGCTCGACCTGGCGCACCAGGTGCGGATCGAGGAGCTTCCCTGGGTCCGTGCGGTCGCCGCCCACGCGCGCGCCGACGGGCCCGGCCGGGAGCCCGCCCACGAGGCCCTGCGCCGGCTCGGCGAACTGGCCGTGCGGGCCTTTCCCGCCACCGTGCTGCCCAATCCTCTGGTACGGGAGCTGGCCCAGTTGTCCGGCCAGGCCGACCTGGGCGCGCCGTTCGTGGAGGAGCTCGCCGCCGACATCTTCACCGGGACCTTCAGCCCGAAGTTCCTGCAGGCCGCCGGGGTGGCCGCCGAGCTGCTCGAAGGCAGCCTGTACGAGCGGTACTACGGCATCGACTACGCCGCCGTACGGGCCATGGCGATCGCGCGCGGCGCCATGGCCCGCGGCGGCGGCCGGTCGGCGTCGGCGCCGGCGTCCGTACCGGAGTTCGCGCGGCTGTGCGCCGAGCGCGCCGGTGGTTCCCCCGGCCGGTCGGTGGCGGCGAACGGCAAGGTCATCGAGCAGGCCCAGATCCTCACGACGCACAACCTCGCCACGTTGGTCGCACGGGTCGGGATCGCCCCGCGTCCCGGCTGGGCGGCCCTGGCGGGCGACTGCTTCACCACCGTGTGCCGTCTGGTGGCCCGGGTGGAGGGCCACCCGTACCCGCTGGCGACCGTCAAGGACGCGGCGTACGCCTGGCGGCAGATGCTCTTCCACCTCTCGCTGTGCGAGCCGGCGGAGCGGGCGGACGCGCTGGCCCGGATCGAGGCGGAGGCCGCCCGCCGGCCGGCGCACGTGCGGACCCGGCTCGCCCCCGCCCTCGCGGGGCTGCGCCTGGTGGCCGCGGGCGCCGCGTTCGGCCCGGACGGTACCGCCGACTCCGGCCGCGCCCGGCGACTGCTGGGCTGGAGCACCGGCGGCCACTGGATGCGGTCGCCCGCGGCCCCGTAGGCCCCTGGGCGGGACCCGACGCCGCGCTACGAAGCGGCTCGGGCCGGGTCCAGGAGGAACTGGAGGCGTCGGCGGAGCAGGGAACTGGAGACGTGCGAGGTGTACGGAAGGTAGACGACCTCCACACCCAGGGCCCCGAAGTCGCGCTCCCACTGGACCCCGCGCTCGGTGCCCTGCCAGTCCTCGCCCTTGAACAGGCGGTGGAAGCCGACCTGGTGCCAGGCTTCCACCTTCTCCAGCGTGGAATCGGCCACGGCCTCGTCGACGAACTCCACGGCACGCACTATTTCCAGCCGTTCGTCGAACGGCACGACGGGGGCGTGCCCCTTGTGCGCGGCGACCTCGTCGACGAGCACCCCGGCGACGAGGTGGTCACAGTGCGCCCGCGCCTCCCGGAGGAGGTTGAGGTGTCCGACGTGGAAGAGGTCGAAAACACCGGACGCGTAGCCGATGATGCGAGACACGGGCTCCCCTGAGCTGTGCGGATACCCTCGGTTACCGCAGGGCAGCCTGATCGTAGAGCAGGGGTGGCGGCGGGCACGAGGGGGGCCCGCCCCCCGGTCCGACGGGTCCTCCTCGGCAGGCCGGCGCCTGCGGGACCGGGCCCGCGCGGGCGCCGTCGGGGAACCTCCGGGGGCGTCCGCGCCCGCCGGGCCGGCGCCCGGACGAGGGGGCGCAGCGACCTACTTCAGGGGATATTCGGCCTTCTCGGCGAGCTTCCCGTCCGTGAAGCAGAAGCGGAAGACTGTCTCGTTCCCGCCCTTGCTCTCCCCGTTGGACATGTACCAGGAGCACTGACTGCCGCCGGGCTGGGCCGGGCCGCCCTCCTTGAGCCCTTCCTTCATGAAGGTCTCGCCCGACGGGAGGCGGTCGCGCACCGCCTGCTCCGCGTCGCCGACCTGGACCGCCGCGTACACCTCCGGAGCGACCAGGGTCTTGCCGGCCACGTCCAGGATCTTCCCGAAACCGATGAACAGGGCCACGACGAGCGCCACGCCCACCACCAGCGCCGCTCCGCACCCGATCAGACAACCCTTGCGCTGTGCCACGCCGTTCCTCCGTAGTCCCGCCGCGTCCGGGCGTCGATCGCCCGGACACCTCGACCCTCGCAAAGGGCGGTGTCCCGGCGCCGTCCTCGAAAGTCGTCCGCCGTCGCGACCATCGTCGTTCGAGCGAGCCCGGCGGGAGGCGGGAGGTCACGCGGACATGCGGTCACGAGGTCACGAGGTCGCCCGGGTCGGTGTTGGCCCCGCAGAGGACGACCGCGATCCGGGCACCCGGCGGCGTCGGCTCCGCGCGCAGTGCCGCCAGAGCGGTGGCCGCACCCGGTTCGACGACGATCCGGTGCTCCTCCCAAAGGGCCCTGCGGGCGGCCGTGATCGCCGCGTCGGGGACGAGCACGGAGCGCACGTCCCCGTCCCGGGCGGCGGCCAGGGCGTCCGCCGAGACCCGGGTGGCCCCGAGGGAGTCGGCGGCCACGGAGTCCACGGGGACGTCCACCGGGTGCCCGGCGGCCAGGGCCGCGTTCAGGGCCCGGCAGTTCTCGGGCTCGGCCGCGAGCACCCGTACGCCGTGTTCGCGCGCGGCGGTGGCGATGCCGGCGAACAGCCCGCCGCCGCCGACCGCGACGACCACGGTGTCCAGACCGGGCAGCGCGGCGCGCACCTCGTCGAGCAGTGTGCCGGCGCCCGCGGCGATGAGCGGGTGGTCGTAGGCATGACTGCTCAGGGCCCCGCTCCGGGCGGCGAACTCCTCGCACGCCGCCAGCGCCTCGGCGTAGCGGTCCCCCACGAGCCGGACGTCTGCGCCGTAGCCGCGCAGCCGTTCCACCTTCACCCGCGGGGCGTTGGCCGGCAGGAACACGGTCGCGGGCACCTCCTGGGCGCGCGCCGCCCAGGCGCAGGCGAGTCCCGCGTTGCCGCCGGAGGCGATGGTGACCCCGGCGCCCGGCAGGGTGCCGGCCCGGTGGTGGGCGGCGAGGAAGTTGCGGGCGCCCCGGGCCTTGAAGGAGCCGGTGTGCTGGAGGTACTCCAGTGCGTACCAGACGCCTTCGGCCGCCGGCACGACCGCCGCGGGCCGCACGGCCCCGGCGATCCGGTCGGCGGCGGCGCGCACCGCGGCGTAGTCGAGCTGCTGTTCAGCGCACATGGGTGGGACTGCCTTTCAGACGGCGGGCCGGGCGGCCTCGATCAGCTGGCGCAGGGCGCCGTAGTACACCTCGTGGTCCGTCAGCGCGGGCAGTACGTCGGCCAGCCCGCCGGACAGGACGGGGAACCGCTCCGGGTCGAGCGCGGCCAGCGCCGCCCGCGAGGCGGCGGTGGCGCCGGCCGGGTCCCGGTGGTCCACGAAGGCGGCGCTGCCCAGGGTGAGCAGGTACATGCGGCGGTACGCGGTCATCGCCTCGGCGGGGGTCATGCCGGCGGCCACGCTGTCCGCGAGCGCGGGTTCGACGAGCCGGGCCAGCAGGTGGCGGCCGAGCCACGGCCGGCCGCCGCGCAGGACCAGCAGTCCGGGGTGTGCGGTGAGCAGTTGGTACAGGGCGCGGAAGCGCTGCTCGGTGGCCTGCGCCCAGTCCGTGCCGGGGGCGACGTCGGGCAGCTGCGCCGCCAGGTGCTCCGTGCAGAGGTCGAGCAGCCCGGCGAGGTCGACGCAGCGGCGCTGGACCGTGGCGTGGGAGACGTCGAGCCGTTCGGCGAGGGCGCGGAAGCTGAGCGCGCCCGGCCCGTCCTTGTCGAGGATGCGCAGGGCGGCGACGGCGATCGCCCCGGGGGTGGCGCGGTCCAGTGCGATGGATCTCCTCGGCATGCGATACACCGTAACATACGACGTATCCACGCGCTGGCCGTCCACCGCGTCACTCCTCTCGCGTGACGGCCACTACGGCCAAATTGCTGGTCATTGCGGCTTAACCCTCGACGCATGTTGACAGTGGGTAGTCGCATGGCTCCACTGGGCGCACGACTGCCCCCACGTCAAGGAGACTCCGTGCCGCCTCGCCTGCGCGCCTCGCTCCCCTGTCTGACCGCGGCCGCCCTGTTCGCCCTCGCGCTCTCCCCCGCCCCCGCGGCGGCCGAGCCCCGGGCGACCTCGGACACACCGCTCGCGCTCACCCCGCCCATGGGCTGGAACAACTGGGCGCACTACATGTGCGACATCGACGAGGCCAAGGTCGTCGCCAACGCCGACGCCCTCGTGTCCACCGGCCTCGCCGCCAAGGGCTACGACACGGTGACCATCGACGACTGCTGGATGACCAGGAGCCGCGACGCGGACGGCGCCCTCGTCGTCGACACGCAGAAGTTCCCGCACGGCATGGCCTGGCTCGGCGACTACCTGCACGCCAAGGGCCTGAAGTTCGGCATCTACCAGGACGCGGGCTCCCTGACCTGCGAGAAGTACCCCGGCAGCGGATCGCCCCAGGGCGGCGGGCCGGACCACTACGCCCAGGACGCACGGCAGTTCGCGTCCTGGAAGGTCGACTACGTCAAGATGGACGGCTGCAACCTCTGGGTGCCGGAGGGCAAGACGAAGGAGCAGGCCTACCGCGACGCCTACAACGCCGTCGCCAAGGCCCTGCGGGAGAGCGGCCGCGACATGGTCCTGTCGGCCTCCGCACCCGCCTACTTCCAGCAGGGCGAATGGGGCGGCTCCGACTGGCACAAGGTGCTCGGCTGGGTCGGTGAGACGGGCCAGCTGTGGCGCGAGGGCCGCGACATCAAGGTCTACAACCCGGCCGCGCCCGCCACCTCCCGTTGGAGCTCGGTGCTGGGCAACTACGGCTACAACCGCTGGCTCGGCCGGTACGCGGGCCCCGGGAACTGGAACGACCCCGACTTCCTGATCGCGGGCGCGCCCGGACTCACGGCGGCCGAAGGCCGCAGCCAGGTCGCCCTCTGGGCGATGATGGCCGCCCCCTTCATCCTGTCCTCCGAGGTCTCGAAGCTGACCCCGGCCGGCATCGCCGCCCTCGGCAACACCGACCTGATCGAGCTCGACCAGGACCCGATGGGCCGCCAGGGAGCGGTGGTGTCCTCCAACTCCACCTTCGAGATCCTGGTCCGGCCGCTGGCCGACGGGGACCGGGCGGTGGCCGTGCTCAACCGCTCGGCCGCCGACCGCGACATCGCCGTGCCGCTGGACGAGATCGGCCTGTCCTCCTGCCCGGTCGAGGCGAAGGACCTGTGGACCGGGGAACGGCGCGCGCTCTCCGGGACGCTGACCGGGAAGGTCGGCGCCCACGACACCGGCGTCTGGCGGCTCACCCCGGCGGGCGACTGCGGCGAGGCCGTCCCCACCGGCCAGATCGTCGGCAACGGCGCCAAGTGCGCGGACGGGGCCAACACCACGGGCGTCGGCGCGGTCGTGCTCGCATCCTGCACCGGAGCGCCCGACCAGCGCTGGACCCTCGGCGTCGACGAGCGCCTGCGCCTGGCCGGCGAGTGCCTGTCGGCGGGCGTGGACGGTGTCGTGGAGCTGGCCGACTGCGCCCCCCGGCCGGAGAAGCAGCCCGGCCAGTCCTGGGAGCACCGGCGCGACGGCGCCCTGGTCGAGCAGGTCAGCAGGCTGTGCCTGACGGCGCCGGCCCCGGCCGCGACGCCCGACGCCCCGGCCGAGCCGCTGCGGCTGACGGCGTGCGGCGACCACCGGGTCGACCAGGCCTGGTCCCTGCCGGTCTGACGGCGACGAACGGATGACGCAGATGCACCCGCTGCCGAGCCCGGGGGGCCGGTCTTCCGGCCGACCCCCCGGGCGGGCCCCCGGCTCGGCCCCGCGCCCGGTCCCCGGCCCCCACCCCCGCCCGCTCGCCCTCGTGGCACTGCCCGCCGCGCTGCTGGGCCTGCTCTGCGCGGCGGGGGCGGCCCCCGCCGCGACCGCCCCGCACGCGGCGGCGCCCGTACGGACCGATGCGCGGGCCGACGTACCGGCCGACGTACGGGCGGGCGCGGCGCACGCGCCCGGCCGGGACTCCGTGCCGGGAGCGCTCCCGGGCACCGCGCCCCGGCCCCGTACCTTCGACACCGCGCCCGCGCGCGCCGCCCTGGGACGGCTGCTGCCGCGCCACGCGGGGCAGTTCACCCTCGTGCCCGACACGACCGCCGCCCGCGACACCTTCACGGTGTCCGGGACCGCGGGCGCGATCACCGTGCGCGGCAGCACCGGAGCCACCCTGCTCACCGGCGTGGGCTGGTACCTCCAGCACGTCGCCGGGGTCGACATCGGCTGGCCCGGCGACAGCATCGGCATGCTCCCCGCCACCCTGCCGGCCGTCCCCGCCCCGGTGACCCGGGGGGCTCTCGTCCCGCACCGGTACGCGCTCAACGACACCGACGACGGCTACTCGGGCCCGTACCGCTCCTTCGAGGAGCACCAGCGGCAGATCGACCTCCTCGCCCTGCACGGGATCAACGAGGTGTTCGTCCAGGTCGGGGCCGAGTACCCGTACTACCTGGCGCTCCAGGACTTCGGCTACTCCGCCGCGGAGCTGCGTGCGTGGATCCCCGGTCCCGGCCACCAGAGCTGGTGGCTGCTGCAGAACCTCAGCGCTTTCGGCGGTCCCGTCTCCGAACGGCTGCTGCGCGAGCGCGCCGAGCTGGGCGGACGGATCGCCGGACAGCTGCGCGCGCTCGGCATGACACCGGTGCTGCCCGGGTACTTCGGCACGGTGCCGCCGGAGTTCGCCGCGCGCAACCCCGGGGCCACGACCGTGCCGCAGGGCGACTGGGCGGGCTTCGACCGGCCGGACTGGCTGGACCCCGCCTCGCCGGTGTTCGCGGAACTGGCCGCCGCGTACTACGCGGAGCAGCGCGCGGTGTTCGGGGACAGCACGATGTACCGGATGAGTCCGCTGCACGAGGGCGGGCAGACCGGCGGCGTCGACGTCCGTGCGGCGGCGGGCGCCGTCCAGGCCGCCCTGCACGCCGCCCATCCGGGGGCGCTCTGGGCGGTCCTGGGCTGGCAGGACGATCCGACCGCCGAACTGCTGGCGGGGGTGGACACCGACAAGCTGCTGATCCTGGACGGACTGTCCGACCGCTACAACCGCCTCGACCGCGAGACCCGCTGGGGCGGTGCCCCGTACGCGATGGGGACCATCTACAACTTCGGCGGGCACACCACCATCGGGGCGAACACCTCGGTGTGGATCGAGCGGTTCGGCCCCTGGCGCGCCAAGAGCAACAGCGCGCTCACCGGGATCGCGTACCTGCCCGAGGCCACCGGGACCAACCCGGCCGCCTTCGACCTCTTCACCGACCTGGCCTGGGAGCCCGGCCCGGTCGACCAGCGCGGGTGGTTCGCCGATTTCGCGGCCCGCCGCTACGGGCGGCCCGACACGGCCGCCGCCGCGGCGTGGGAGGAGCTGCGGAAGGGGCCGTACAGCACCTCCTCGGGGCTGTGGTCGGAGTCGCAGGACAGCCTCTTCAGCGCCCGGCCGAGCCTGACCGCCGCGGGCGCGGCGTACTGGAGTCCCAAGTCCATGCGCTATCCCGCCGACACGGTCCGCAGGGCGCTGGACCACCTGCTCCGGGTGGATCCGGCGCTGCGCGCCTCCAGCGCGTACCGGTTCGATCTCGTCGACACGGCCCGGCAGGCGCTCGCCAACCACTCGCGGACCCTGCTGCCGCAGATCAGGGCGGCGTACGAGGCGAAGGACCTGACCCGTTTCCGGCAGCTGACCGCCACGTGGCGCGAGGCCGAGCGTCGACTGGACGCGGTCACCGGCGCGGACCCGAACTTCCTGTTCGGCAACTGGACGAGTGCGGCCCGCTCCTGGGGCTCCGACGAGGCGGAGCGGGACCGGTACGAGTACGACGCCCGGTCGATCCTGAGCGTCTGGGGCCGCCGGAGCACGAGCGAGGGCGGCTTCCTGCACGACTACGCGAACCGCGAATGGAGCGGCCTGATCAAGGAGTTGTACGCCGAGAGGTGGGCGCTCCACTTCGCCTCGCTGGACGAGGCGCTGGTCCGGGGGGCGACGCCCAGGGAGATCGACTGGCACGCGTTCGAGGAGGAGTGGGCCCGGCGGACGACCCGGCATCCCACCCGGACGACCGGGGACCCGCACGCGCTGGCGGCCGGGGTCGCCGCGTTCCTCACCTCGGCGGCCGGGTCCGGGGCGACGGCGTCCGGGGCGGCGGGGCGCTGACCTGACCTTCCTCCACCCACAAGGAAGGGGTGACGATCACATGATCGGGTGATCCTCACCCTTCCGGGGGAATATCCCTACCCGTCCGAGGGAGAGGGTCCCGGGCGCTCCGCCCCGCGCGGCGCGCCCGTTGATGATCAGGGGCATGTCCGAGACCGAACAGGAGCGGCCCCCCTCCGCGCTGCTCGCCGACGGAGTGGTGGAACTGCGCAAGCGCCGGGCGAGGAACCCGCGGCCGGCGGCCCCCGCCCCGTACGGCCGGATCCGGGAGGATCGGGTCGTGGACGACGACCCGGCCTTGCTCCGCCGCGTGGCCGAGGGCGACGAGGCGGCCTTCGTGACCCTGTACGAGGCGGTGAGCGGTGGTGTGCTGGGCGTCGCCCTCGCGGTGCTCCGCGACCGCGCCCAGGCCGAGGAGGTGGCGCAGGAGGTGCTCGTCGAGGTGTGGCGCGGCGCGGCGGGCTACCGCGCGGACCGGGGCAGCGCCCGCGCCTGGGTCCTGACGATCGCCCACCGCCGGGCCGTGGACCGGGTGCGGTCGGCACGGGCCTCGGTGGACCGGGACCTGCGGGCGGCGCGGCCGGAGTCCGCGGTGCGGGAGTTCGACGAGGTGAGCGAGGCGGCGCCGGCGGGTGACGAGCGCGCCCGGGTCCGGCACTGCCTGCGGGCGCTGACCCCGGTCCAGCGGGAGTCGGTGGCCCTGGCCTACTACCGGGGGCTGACCTACCGTGAGGTGTCCGAGACGCTGTCGGTCCCCCTGGGTACCGTGAAGACACGGCTGCGGGACGGCTTGCTGCGCTTGCGTGACTGCCTCGGGGTGAGCGGCGGATGAACACGGAGAACCCGCACGAGGCGACGGCCGCGTACGTACTGGACGCGCTGCCCGCGGCCGAGCGTGCCGCGTTCGAGGCCCATCTGGAGACGTGCCCCGGGTGCGCCCGCGAGGTACGGGACTTCGTGGCGACGGCGGCCGTCCTGGGCGCGGCGGCCGCGGTGGACCCCCCGCCGGAACTGCGCGACGCGGTGCTCCGCCGGATCCGCACCGCGGCGCCCCCCGCGGGCGCGCCGGACCGGACGGAACACCCGGGCGGCTCCGCCCGGCCGGCGCGCCCGACCCTGCCCGAAGACCGAGAGGGCGCCCCCGCCCGGCCGGCGCGCCCGACCCTGCCCGGGGACCGGGTGGACGGGCGGACGGCCGGGGGCGGCGGTCCCGGGGCCGTCCCGCAGCGGGCCCCGGCCGGGAACCGGTGGCCGCGGTGGACCCTCGCCGCCTGCCTCGCGGCGGTGACCGGGCTGGGCGGGATCGCGGCCTGGCAGTACCAGCGGGCCGACGCCGCCCGGCAGGACGCCCTGCGGGCGGAGGCCCGGGCGCACGCCCTGACCGAGGTGCTGGCGGCCCCCGACGCCCGGCCCGCCACCGGCCGGCTGGATGACGGCGGCGCCGCCACGGTGGTCGTCTCCCGGAGCCGGGACCGGGCGGTCTTCGTCCCCGCGGGCGTGCCCGCGCCACCGCCGGGCCGGGTGTACCAGCTGTGGTTCGCCGACCCGGCGGGGACCATGCGCCCGGCCGGCGTGATGGATCCGGCCCGGCCCGACGCACCGGCGCTGATGGCCGGCCCGGTGCGCGGGGCGACCGCGGTCGGGGTGACCCTGGAACCGGCGGGCGGTTCGCCGGCGCCGACCTCGGAGCCCCTGATGGTGCTGGCCCTCCCCGCGCGCGGAGCCGCGTAGCGCCGCGCGCCCCGCCGCGACGGGGCCGGTGACGCGGTGGCGCAGCGTCCGGTTCCGCGTCAAGACCCTCGTCCGCCCGCTCGGCGGCCGCCGCTTCCCGACCTGGACCGCCCTGGACCGCCCAGGACCGACCTGGACCGACCTGGACCGACCTGGAGGGCCGTCCACCCGGACGCCCTCGGCCGGGTCAGCACGGAGACCGCCCCATCGAGACAGCTAGCCGGCGGCCGTCAGGCGGATCGGGAGGGTCTCGACGCTGTTGCCGATGAAGCTGCGCTGGCGCGGGAGGGCGGGCTCGGGCACCGCGAGGTCCAGGTCGGGGAAGCGGGTGAAGAGCCGTTCCAGGGCGATGGTGGCCTCCAGCCGGGCGAGCGGTGCGCCCACGCAGTAGTGCGCGCCGTGCCCGAAGGAGAGGTGCCGGGCGGCCGTCGGGCGGGTGATGTCGAAGCGGTCGGCGTCCGGGCCGTGGAAGGCCGCGTCGCGGCCGGCGGCGGTGTAGCCGGCGAGTACGGGAGTGCCCCGGGGGATCAGCGACCCGTCGACGGTGAGGTCGCGGGTGGGGTAGCGGAACGGGAACCAGCTGACGGGGCCGTCCCAGCGCAGCGTCTCGTCCACCACGTCCGACCAGGTGGCCTTGCCGTCCAGGACGAGGGCCAGCTGGTCGCGGTGGGTGCACAGGGCCCGGACGGCGTTGCTGATCAGGTTGAGGGTCGTCTCGTGGCCCGCGACCAGCATCAGCCGCATCGTGCCGATGAGTTCGGCCTCGCTGAGGCGGTCGCCGTTGCCTTCCCGGGCGGCGATCAGGGCGCTGGTGAGATCCTCCCCCGGGTGCTGCCGCCGGGTGGCGGCGATGGTGCCCATGAGTTCCACGAGCTCGCGTACGGCCGCCATCGCCTCGGCCGGGGTGGTGTCCGTGGCGACGATCACCGTGTTCGACAGCGTGTGCAGCCGGCCCCGGTGCTCGGCGTCCACGCCGAGCAGTTCGCAGATGACGCTCATCGGGAGCGGGAGGGCGTACTGCGTGCGGAGGTCGGCGACGCCGTCGGGGGACTCGGCCGCCGCCCGGGCCAGGCCGTCGAGGAGCTCGCCCGCCAGCTCCTCCACGCGCGGTCGCAGCCGCTCCACCTGCCGGGCCGTGAAGGCCCGGCCGACCAGGGCGCGGAGGCGGCGGTGGTCGGCGTCGTCGGCGGTGTGCATCCCCTGGGCGTTGGCGAAGACCCGCAGCGGCCAGTCCGCGGGGACGCTGCCGTCGTGCAGGGCCGGACAGTGCCGGGCGTCCTTGGCCACCTCGGGGTGGGCGAGGAACTCCTTGAGCGCGTCGTGCCCCAGGACGACCGCGCCGGGCACACCGCCGGGGAGCACCACCTCGGCCACGGCACCCCGGGCGCGGAGCCGGGCGTTGAGGGCGTGCGGGCATCCGCCGGCCGGGTCGACGCGGTGCGCGTCGGCGGTGTTCGACGACAAGGCGATTCTCCTGACCTCATGACGGAAACTCGGTCAACTGTGCTGGCTTCGGGTCGGGTTGTACAAGTCTCCGGGCCCGGCCTGCTGCGCAACGGTCCCGCCGGGTCGTAGGGTCGGACCGTGGCGGAAGCGGAGCGGACCCTCGAAGGCAAGGTCGCCCTCGTGGCCGGGGCGACCCGGGGCGCGGGGCGGGGCATCGCGGTACAGCTGGGCGCCCGTGGCGCGACGGTGTACGTATCGGGGCGCAGCACCCGCGGCAGGCGCTCGGAGTACGACCGGCCCGAGACGATCGAGGAGACCGCCGAGCTCGTCACGGCGGCGGGCGGACGCGGCGTGGCGGTCGTCGCCGACCACCTGGTACCGGACCAGGTGGAGGCGCTGGTCCGGCGGATCGACACCGAGCAGGGCCGTCTCGACGTGCTGGTCAACGACATCTGGGGCGGCGAACTGCTCTTCGAGTGGGAGAGCACCGTCTGGGAGCACGATCTGGACCGGGGGTTGCGGTTGCTGCGCCTCGCGGTGGAGACCCACGCGGTCACCAGCCACTTCGCGGTGCCGCTGCTGCTGCGCGAACCGGGCGGGCTGGTCGTGGAGATGACGGACGGCACCGCCGAGTACAACGCGACCCGCTACCGGGTGTCGTTCTTCTACGACATCGCCAAGTCGTCGGTCCTGCGGATGGCCTTCGCGCTGGGCCACGAGCTGGGGCCGCGCGGAGCCACGGCGGTGGCGCTGACCCCGGGCTGGCTGCGCTCGGAGATGATGCTCGACGCCTTCGGTGTGACGGAGGCGAACTGGCGGGACGCGCTGGACAAAGTGCCGCACTTCGGCATCTCCGAGACCCCCGCGTACGTGGGCCGGGCGGTCGCCGCCCTCGCCGCCGATCCGGACGTGGCGCGCTGGAACGGCCGGTCGCTGTCCAGCGGGCAGCTCGCCGGGGTCTACGGCTTCACCGACCTCGACGGCAGCAGCCCCGACGCCTGGCGCTACATGGTCGAGGTCCAGGACCCGGACCTCCCGGCGGACACCACCGGCTACCGGTAGCCGCCGCCCGGTTCTTCGCCCGGATTCCCGCCCGCACCCCCGCCCTACGCCCGCCTCCCCTCGACCAGGCGGGCCAGGCCGTCCAGTACGCACTGGAGGCCGAAGGTCCACACGGCCTCGGGGTCGTACGCTCCGACCGCGCTGCCGACGCGCCGGCCGAGCGGGTAGCTGTCCGGGTCAATAGCGCGCTCCAACAGGGGCGCGCTGACGGCCCACCACTCGTCGTCGCTCAGGCCGCTGTTGTGCGCGGCGGCGTCGGCGGCGGCCAGCGCGTTGGCGTGGACGAATCCGAGGAGGTGGCTCAGCGCGGCGTCCATCTCCGCATCGGTGAGTCCGATGCCCTCGAAGGCCGCCAGCTCCCGCTCGTACTTGCCGATCACACCGGGACCCAGCGGCGGCCGGGTGACGGCGAGGTCGGCGACCCACGGGTGGCGGGCGTACAGCGCGCGGTTGTCCTCGGCGACGCGGGTGACCTCGGCGGCCCAGTCCGTCCCGCCCCGACCGGCGGCGCCGCCCGCACCGGCATCCGCGCCGACGACGGGATCGGGATCGGCGTCCGGCTCGGGACCGGTGCCCGGCCCGCCCTCCCCGTCCTCCATGCGCCGGTACACCTCGTCCAGCATGAGGTCGAGCAGCTCGGCCTTGCCGGGCACATAGGTGTAGAGCGTCATCGGGGTCACGCCGAGCCGCTGGGCCAGGGCCCGCATGGTCAGTGCCGCCAGCCCCTCCGCGTCGGCGAGCCCGGTCGCGGCCAGGACCACCGCGTCCACACTGAGGCCCTGCCGGGGGCCGCGCCGTCCACCCTGCGGCTTCGGCTCCCGCCCCGACTCGCGCCACAGCAGCTCCAGCGTACGGACGGGGTCTCCCGCCCCGCTCCGGTCCTTCGCCATGTGCCGGCCCTTCCCAGGCTCTGGCTGCTCGACGGTCGAACAGCTCGGTAAGAACTGAAACCCAGTAACTCCCTACAGCGTATAAAGTACAATGTATAAAGTTAGCTCGCGACACCGCCACCTGAGGAGTTCCGTGCAGATCGACGCCCCCGCCGCCGCCGACAGCCACCAGGTCATCCAGGTCCGAGGCGCCCGGGAGAACAACCTCGCCGACATCTCCCTCGACATCCCCAAGCGCCGCCTGACCGTCTTCACCGGCGTTTCCGGGTCGGGGAAGTCCTCCCTGGTCTTCGGCACCATCGCCGCCGAGTCGCAGCGCATGATCAACGAGACGTACACGGCCTTCGTCCAGTCCTTCATGCCGAGCCTGGGGCGGCCGGACGTGGACGGACTGCACAACCTGAGCGCCGCCATCGTGGTGGACCAGGAGCGGATGGGCGCCAACTCCCGGTCCACCGTGGGAACCGCGACCGACGCCTACACCATGCTGCGGATCATCTACTCCCGCGTCGGCACCCCCCACATCGGCACCTCCACCGCCTTCAGCTTCAACTCCCCCGAGGGCATGTGCGCCCGCTGCGAGGGCATCGGGCAGGTCTCCGACATCGACGTGGACCAGCTCGTGGACCGCGAACTGTCCCTCAACGAGGGCGCGATCACCGTGCCGGGCTACACCGTGGACTCCTGGTACTGGCAGGTCATGGCCAACTCCGGCTTCTACTCCCCCGACACCAAGCTCAAGGACTTCACCGAGCAGGAGTGGGCCGACTTCCTGCACAAGGACCCGGTGAAGGTGAAGGTGGGGCCCAACAACTTCACTTACGAGGGACTGATCACCAAGATCACCCGCACCTTCCTCGCCAAGGACCGAGACTCCATGCAGGCCCACATCCGGGCCTTCGTGGACCGCGCCGTGGTCTTCACGGACTGCCCGGACTGCGGTGGCACCCGCCTGTCGGCCGCCGCGCTCTCCTCCCGGATCGAGGGCGTGAACATCGCCGAGTGCTCGGCCATGCAGATCAGCGACCTCGCCGCCTTCGTCCGCCGCATCGACGACCCGGGCGCGGCGCCGCTGCTGGCGAGCCTGCGGGACCTGCTCGACTCCCTCGTCGAGATCGGCCTCGGCTACCTGAGCCTGGACCGCCCCTCCGGGACGCTCTCGGGCGGCGAGGCCCAGCGGGTCAAGATGGTCCGGCACCTCGGTTCCTCGCTCACGGACATCACGTACGTCTTCGACGAGCCGACCACCGGCCTGCACCCGCACGACATCCGGCGCATGAACGACCTGCTGCTGCGCCTGCGCGACAAGGGCAACACCGTCCTGGTGGTCGAGCACAAGCCCGAGGTCATCGCGATCGCCGACCACGTCGTCGACCTCGGCCCGGGTGCGGGTACGGCCGGCGGGCAGCTCTGCTACGCGGGGGACGTGGCCGGGCTGCGCGCCTCCGGTACGCTCACCGGCCGCCACCTCGAACACCGTGCGCGGCTGCGGGAGTCGGTGCGCACCCCGCGCGGGCAGCTCTCCGTCAAGGGGGCGGACCTGCACAACCTCAAGGACGTCACGGTGGACGTGCCGCTGGGCGTACTGGCGGTCGTGACCGGCGTCGCGGGGTCCGGCAAGAGCTCGCTGATCCACGGCTACCTGGCCGGACGCGACGGGGTGGTGGTGGCCGACCAGTCGCCGATCCGCGGCTCGCGCCGGTCCAACCCGGCGACGTACACCGGGCTGCTGAATCCGATCCGGACCGCCTTCGCCAAGGCCAACGGGGTCAAGGCGGCTCTGTTCAGCGCGAACTCGGAGGGCGCCTGCCCGCACTGCAACGGCCTCGGACTCGTGTACACGGACCTGGCGATGATGGCCGGAGTGGCCTCGGTCTGCGAGAAGTGCGAGGGCAAGCGGTTCACGCCCGAGGTGCTCACGTACCGGCTGCGCGGCAAGAACATCAGCGAGGTCCTCGACATGCCGATGGCGCAGGCCTACGAGTTCTTCACCAGCGGGCAGGCCCGGGCGATCCTCGGCCGGCTCGCCGACGTCGGCCTCGGGTACCTGCGGCTCGGGCAGCCGCTCAACACCCTGTCGGGCGGCGAACGCCAGCGCCTCAAGCTGGCCATCAACATGGCGGAGAAGTCGTCCACGTACATCCTGGACGAGCCGACGACCGGTCTGCACATGGCGGACGTGGACAAGCTGCTCGCCCTGCTGGACCGGCTCGTCGACGACGGGAACTCGGTGATCGTCATCGAGCACCACCAGGCGGTGATGGCGCACGCGGACTGGCTGATCGACATCGGCCCGGGCGGCGGGCACGACGGCGGTCAGGTCGTCTTCGAGGGCACGCCGGCGGCGCTGGTCGCCGGGGCGGACACGCTGACCGCCCGCCACCTGCGCGAGTACGTCGGCATCGGCGCGTAGGGCGGCCGGACGCCCGGCACGCACCCCGTACGCAGGGAGGGGTGGGAGCTGTACGCTCCCTGCGTACAGCGCGCGCTAGCCGGCGGTTCGCAGGAGCCCCGGTCCGCGGCCCCCCGCGAGCGGGGCGAAGAACCGCTCCACGTCCGCGCCGGACACCTCGGCCAGGGCCGCCGGGGACCAGCGCGGGCGGCGGTCCTTGTCGACGACCTGCGCCCGGATGCCCTCCACCAGGTCGGGCGCCGCCAGCGCGTTGCAGGACACCCGGAACTCCTGGACCAGCACCTCCTCCAGCGAGCCGAGGTCGGCGGCGCGGCGCAGCGCGGCCAGGGTGACCTTCACCGCGGTCGGGGACTTGGCGAGGACGGTCGCGGCGGCCTCCTTCGCGGCGCTCTCGTCCCGGCCGAGCAGCCGTTCCACGATCTCCTCGACGGTCCCGGCCGCGTAGCAGTGGTCGATCCAGGGGCGGCGTCCGGCGAGCTCGCCGGGCACGGGCGCGGTCGCGAAGCGGGGCAGCACCTCGTGGACGGGGGCGTCGGCGAGTGCGGACGTCAGCTCCGGGAGCCGGTCCGAGGGTACGAAGTGGTCCGCGAGCCCGCACAGCAGCGCGTCGGCGGCGCCCACCGCGGTCCCGGTGAGCGCGAGGTGGGTGCCGAGCCGGCCGGGGGCGCGGCCGAGCAGGTACGTCCCGCCGACGTCGGGGACGAAACCGATACCGGTCTCGGGCATGGCCACACGGGAGCGCTCGGTGACGATCCGGACGCTGCCGTGCGCCGAGATCCCGACGCCGCCGCCCATCACGATGCCGTCCATGAGGGCCACGTACGGCTTGGGGTAGCGGGCGATGCGGGCGTTGAGCCGGTACTCGTCGCGCCAGAAGTCGGCGGAGGCGCCGGTGCCGGCCTTGGCGTCGTCGTGGATGGCGCGGATGTCCCCGCCCGCGCAGAGCCCGCGCTCACCGGCGCCGCGGATCAGGACCTGCGCGACGCAGGGGTCGCCCTCCCACGCGGCGAGGGCCGCGTCGATCCGCAGCACCATCGGGTGGGTGAGGGCGTTGAGGGCCCTGGGGCGGTTGAGGGTGATCACTCCGGTCCTGCCCACCACGTCGAGCAGGACGGGATCGTCAGCGGGCTTCTCGGCCGGGTTCATGGCCGGCGTCTCAGCGGGGTTCTCGGCGGCGGAATTCTCGTCTGCGGTCTTCACGCCGATCAGTATGTCCGCGCGGCGTGCGGGGCCCGCTCGGGCCCGACGTCACTGCTCCGGGGACCTGAGCGGCGCCGGGACGGCGACCTCCAGCCACACGCACTTGCCGCCCGGAAGGGAGCGGGACCCCCAGCTGCGGGCGAGCCGCTCCACGATCAGCAGCCCGTGCCCGCCCGGGCGCCCCCGCACCGACGCCGAACCCCTGCGCGCGGGCACCGGCGGAGTCGGGTTCGCGTCCGTCACCTCGATGCGCAGGCGCTCCTCGGTGCAGTCCAGGCGCAGCGCGTTCGGGCCGCCTCCGTGCAGGCAGGCGTTGGACACCACCTCGGACACCAGGAGCAGTACGTCGTCGGCGGCTTCCCGGTCGTCTTCGGCCGCGGCCGGCAGCCACTTCCACGCGGTCAGCGCCCGGCGGGCGAAGTCGCGGCTGCGCGTCACGACGTCGGTGGCACCTTCCAGCACCAGGTACCAGGTCCGATCGGGTGACCCCGACTGTGCCATGACGCTCAGACTCCTCCGTGTCGGTACGGCCATGTGTCCGAGAGCGCCGGGTGCCACCCGGGTGTCAGTCCCGAGTGCCGGGGCCTTGCCCGTCCCGCCCGGTCAGCGCTTGCGAAACGTCGGCGTGCACCGGGAACAGCCCGTCCGCTCCGGTGATGTGGAACATCCGGGCCACGGGCCCCCGCAGCCCGGCCAGCTCCAGCGTGCCGCCGGTGTCCTGGGCGGCGAGCCTGCCGTGCAGCAGTACGTTCAGCCCGGTGGAATCGCAGAACCCGAGGTCCGCGAGGTCCACCAGCAGTCGGGCGCCCGGGGTGACCGCCGCGTCGAGCGCCTCCCGCAGGGGCTGCGCCGTGTCGTGGTCCAGCTCGCCCGCCAGCGCAAGGACCACGCCCCCGTCCACGGGTTGCACCGCGACCGTGAAGCGTCCTGCGTCGTCTCCCTGAACCATCGGTTATCACCCTCCGTCCTGACCCTCACCTTCCCGGAAGGACGGGGGATACGCACGTCGTCCGGCAGGAAGTGCTGCGGGCGGCCCCCGGGCGATCGAGGCCCGGGGGCGGTTCCGCGGTCCGGGGTGCCCGCGGAACGCGCCGCCTACGAGCTCCTCGGCGGGGCCTCGAAGCGGGTGAAGGCGCTCCGCTTCGGCAGCCGGTAGGTCTCCCGGCCGGTGACGGCGTTGAGGATCGTCGCGTTGCGCACCGCGCCGATGTCCAGGTTCGGCGAGGAGACGCCGTGGCTGTGGGTCTCGGCATTGGCCACGAACACGCGGCCGGTCACCCCCTCCGCGAGCTCGACGGAATGGTCCAGGCGCACCCGGGGACGCCCGCGCCCGTCCCGCAGCAGCAGCTTGTCGATCGGCTCCAGGAAGGCGGGAGGCCGGTTGCGGTAGCCGGTCGCCGCCACCACCAGGTCGGTGCTGTGCTCGAAGAGCTGCCCGGTGTCGCGGTGCCGGCAGGTCAGTACCACGTGGCCCGCCGCATCCTCGGCGGCGGACTCGACCGTGATGCCGAAGCGCAGTTCCACGTCGGCCAGTCCGTGCTCCAGCTGGCGCCGGTAGAGCAGTTCGTGGATCTCTTCGAGGGTGTCGGTGGAGATGCCCTTGTAGAACTGCCACTGCTCGGCGGTCAACCGGTCGCGTACGTCCTCCGGCAGCGAGTGGAAGTACCGCATGTACGCCGGGGTGGTCATCTCCAGGACCATCTTGGTGTAGTCCAGCGGCGCGAAGGACGAGGTCCGGGTCAGCCAGCTCACCGCCGGCCCGCCCTCGACGTTGCGGCCGAGCAGGTCCACGGCCACCTCGGCGCCGGACTGTCCGGAGCCGACCAGCGTGATCTTCGACGCCGCGCCCAGCTCGGACGCCCGGTACAGGTAGTCGCCGGTGTGCAGGAGCCTGGACGCGGGCAGGGCCGCCAGGGCGTCCGGCACGTACGGCGCGGTGCCGATGCCGACGACGAGGTTGCGGGCCCGGGCCCGCGTCCGGGTGCCGTCGCCGCGCAGGACGTGGACGGTGAAGCGCTCCTCGGCCTCGTCCCAGTGGACCTCCTCGACGCGGTGCGAGAAGCGCACCGAGGGGAGCCTGGCCGCCGCCCAGCGCAGGTAGTCCTCGTATTCGCGGCGGGAGGGGAAGAAGTTCTCCCGCACGGTGAAGGTGTAGAGCCGGTCCATGTCGTGGAGGTAGGTGAGGAACGACAGGGGGTGGCCGGGGGCCACGAGGGTGACGAGGTCGGCGAGGAAGTTCACCTGCATCGAGGCGCCGCCGAACATCATCCCCCGGTGCCAGGTCAGCTCCGGTTGCTCCTCCAGGACCACCAGGTCCAGGCCGTCGACGGTCGAGGCCAGTGCGGCGAGCCCCAGGTTGAAGGGTCCGCAGCCGATGGCCACCACGTCGTGTTCGCCGAGGGGACCGCTCATCGGGGCATGTCCTCCTCGCCGCGCGGACGGATGACCAGGGCCGAGGTCTTGTCGGGGAAGACGACCTCGCCTGCGTGGCGGAATCCGGCCGCGGCGAACGCCCTGAGCGAGGGCTCGTTCGCCACGTCCGGCTCGGCGACCACTCGCGTGCAGTGCGGATCCGCGGCGAGCAGGCCCTCGGCGAGCGCCCGCAGCAGTGCCCGGCCCAGCCCCCTGCCCGTGCGGCCCACCTCGCCGATGGCGATGTGCAGGCCCAGGTCGCGGGAGCGGTAGGGGTACTCCTGCGCGAGCCGGTCGCGCAGGACCCGGTAGACCTCGATGTACGCGAAGGGCTTGCCGTCGAGGTCGATCAGTACGGGCAGGACGGCGTCTCCCGCGAGGTGCCCGGCGATCTCCTCGGCCCAGCGTTCGCGCGGCCACGCCTGGTGCCAGAAGGCATCGACGTGCCGGGCCCGCATCCAGTCGTGCACCAGGTCCAGGTCGGCTCCGTCGGCCCGCGCCACCCGGGCCGTCCAGGGGTCGCCGAGCAGCGGGAGCGGCGGCCCGGCGACGGCGGCGGGTGGCGCCTGGTCGTCCTCGCCGTTCGCGCCCCGGTCCTTCGGTAACGGCTGTGCGGAATGGACCGGGGTCATGCGGAGGCCTCCTGGAGCGGGTTGGGGGCGTCGAGGTAGACGGACTGGGCGTCGAGGGGGGCGAGGACCTCGTCGATGCCGTGCAGGCGGGTGAGCAGGTTGCCCTTGCAGGGGAGGGTGTCGGCCTCCAGCCAGCGGCGTGCCAGCCGGTCGCCGCCGGGTCCGGCTCCGGCGAGGTCGGGCAGGGCCGCGCGCAGCCGGTCGACGAGGACGGCGAGCAGGTCGCGTTCGTCCGCGAGGCCGTCGACGGCGAGGCATCCGACGACGGACAGGGCCTGGTTGCGCAGGAGGTAGTACGACAGCCGGTCGTCGACGAGGGTGTCGTCGACGACGGCCAGCGTCGAGGAGTCGGCTCCGAGGCGGCGCAGCAGTCGGGGGAGGTGGGAGGCGGCCAGGTAGTAGCCCTGGTTGTCGCGGAAGACGGCGCCGGTGACCCGGCCCCGCCCGTCCAGGCGGACCAGCGTGTTCTGCTGATGGGCCTCCAGTCCGATGCCGGTGGCGGCGTACAGGTGCAGCATCGGGACGAGCACCTTGTCGGTGTAGTCGGCCGTCCATTGCTCGGCCGCTCCGGCGCCGAGGTGCGACACCAGGCTTCCCAGGGTGCTGCGGCCGAGGCCCGGTCGGGGGGCCACCAGGCCCACGAGGCAGCGCAGGTCGGCGATGCCGTCGGGTACTTCGCGTACGGCGACGTCGAGTCCGGTGACCTCCGGTCCCTGGGGGCGGCCCGGTTCGTCCACGGCGAGCCAGGCCGGGTCCCGGGTGATCGCGAAGCCGGGGTGGGCCTCGAAGGTGCTGTCGGCGTGGCCCGCGTCGAGGAGCCGGTTGATCTCCAGCCCGCGGCGCAGTTCCGTACGGGTGGACTCGCGGCGGGAGTTGGTCAGCCGCAGGCCGAGCGAGAGCTTCAGCATCACGTCGGCGCCGGGCCGGTAGACGGTGCGCACGCTGGAGGTCGGCCACCACTCGGGGCCGAGCTCGCCGAGCGGTTCGAGGGCCCCGGAGGCGACGAGGGCGGCGATGCGCGGGCGGTGCAGCAGGTCCCGGGCCTGCCAGGGGTGCGCGGGGACCAGGACCCGGCCGTCGTCGGGCCGGCGTCCGGCGAGCTCGGCGAGGAGGGCGACGGTGTCCCGGCCGGCGAGGGACGGGGCCTTGTCCACGGCGTCGTGCGAGACGACGGACGCGTCGGCGGAGAACCAGTGGAGCCGGAAGGAGCCGCGCAGTTCGGGTGAGAAGGCGGCCGCGTCGCGGTCCGAGATCCCGTCCCGGCTCTTGGGCGCCGGGTGGTTCAAATGGCCCAGCAGGAGCGCCTGTTCGGCGTCGAGGAAGCCGTCCACCCCGGGCGGCGGCTGGGGGTTCTCGCGGCGGTCGGCGATGAAGGAGGTGACGCGGCGCACGGATTCCGCGGTGCGCTCCACCAGGTCGGCGATCTCGCCGGCCGGGACGCCGCCGGGGCGGCTGCCGCCCCGTACGGCGGCTTCGGTGGACAGCAGCGCGACGGTGGTCACGGGGTCGGCCGTGTCGCCCAGCGGGCCGCCGGGGCCCTCCAGGAGGGTGGGGCCGAAGCGGTGCCAGCCGGTCGGCGAGCGGTGGGTGACCTCGGTGACGAGGGTCAGCCCCGCGGTGGGCAACTCGATCCGCAGGGGACCGGCCTCGACCGGGGTGCCGGTCTCCAGCAGCCAGCACCGCAGCAGGGCCTCGATGTGGGCGTGTTCGGCGGCGCCCCGGGCGTCGGGGCCGTGCAGCGGCCCGCCGGGGCCGGAGGCCGGTCCGGGACGGGAAGACGTGGCGATGACGCTCATGCGGCGCCCTCCTCGATCAGTCGTTCACAGACGCGTCCGGCGTCGAGGACGGCGTCCACGAGGCCGTCGATGTCGCCGGTGGTGGCGGTGGGGTTGAGCAGGGTGAACTTCAGGCAGACCCGTTCCGGGCCGCCGGGTCCCCCGGTGCGGACCTCCGTGCGTCCGATGAGGGCGCTGCCGGATTCCATCAGCCGCCGCCGCAGCAGGCCGTTGAGCCGGTCGGAGGTCGACGCCGCTCCGCCCCGATGGCGGAACACCACGGTGGTCAGCTCGGCCGGGGCGACCAGTTCCAGTTCGGGCTCGTCGAGGATGCGGCGCTCGGCGTGCCGGGCGAGGTCGTGGCAGGTGTCGATCATGCGGGCCATGCCGGTGCGGCCGTAGGCGAGCAGGGTGGCTGCGGCCTTCACGGCGTCCGGGCGGCGGGTGGTCTGGAGGCTGCGGCCGAGCAGGCCGTCGTAGCCGGCCTCGGAGTCGTCGGCCGGGTTGAGGTAGGCGACTTCACGGTCCAGGGCGGTGAACGCCGTGGTGTCGGAGACCAGCAGGACGCTGGTGGCGGCCGGCTGCCAGCCGATCTTGTGCAGGTCGAGGGTGATGGAATCGGCGAGTTCCAGGCCCGCCAGTCGGCCGGCGAGCCGTTCGGAGAACAGGGCGCCGAATCCGTAGGCGGCGTCCACGTGCATCCAGACGCCCCGGTCGGCGGCGATCCCGGCGATCTGCGGGAGGGGGTCGACGGAGCCGAAGTCCGTGGTCCCGGCGGTGGCGACGACCGCGAGCGGGGTGCGGTCCGGGCCGAGTCCGTCCAGGGCCTCGGCGAGCGCCTCCGGCCGCATCCGACGGCGCCCGTCGGTGGGGAGGGCGTGGACGGCCTTCTCGCCCAGGCCGAGGGCCGCGCAGGCCCGCTGTACGGAGAAGTGGGCCAGTTCCGAGCAGAACACGACCGGTCCGGGCAGGGCGGCGACCCCTTCCTCCCGGGCGTTGACGCCCAGCCGCAGAGCGGCGGCGTCCCGGGCGAGGAGCAGGCCGAGCAGGTTGGAGAGCGAGCCCCCGGGGGTGAGGACGCCGTCGGCGCGCTCCCCCAGTCCGGCGAGGTGGGTCAGGACGCCGATGAGCCAGCGTTCCACGGCGATGGCCGAGGGACCGGAGTCGTACGTGTCCAGGGAGGCGTTGGTCATGCTCGCCAGGGCGTCGGCCGCCACGGCGACGGCCAGGGGCGGCGGTTGCAGGTGGGCGGTGGCCCGGGGGTGGGAGAGGTCGATGCCGTGCTCGACGAGCGTGGTGGCCAGCAGGTGCAGCGCGGCCTCGGCGCCGAGCCCCTCGGCGGGCAGCCGGGCGGGGCCCAGTGTCCGGGCGGCGGCCGCCAGTACGTCGGCGGGCGCGCCCGCCGGCAATGGTCCGGCCGGGCGGTCGGCGCACCGCGCGGCGTCGATGGCCCGGCCCAGGGCGGCGTGGACCTCGGCCAGGCCCGCGCGGGAGCCGGCGAGCAGGGACGGGGGGAAGGGCGACGGTGCGGGTGGCGCCTCGGTGAGCGGTATCACGCTCTGGCCTCCTCAGCCTTCAGCCAGCGGATTCGGGTGCGTGCCGTTCGGGTACAGCGCGTGGCGCAGGGCCCGGTCGCCGTAGCGGGTCACCACGATCCGGTCGCGGTTCAGGCCGTAGCGCGGGATCTGGGGGGTGAGCAGGTCGTACTCGGCGAAGCGTGCGGACAGTTCGGGGAAGCGCTTCTGGAAGTCGAGGACGGTCCGGCGGACCATGCGCCAGAACGTCTGCTCGGGGACGCCCAGTTGGTCGGCGCACAGCGGGGCCAGGTAGCGGAAGTGGCCGACGAACACCTGGTCCATCACGTGCTGCCGGATGATCGACGGGTGCTTGCGGGGCAGGACGTGGTCGTGCCCGTCGGGCTCGGGACCGCGCTCGGGCACGTCGGTGAAGGACACGCACACGTCGTCGACGAAGTCCTTCAGGTACAGGCGGGTCGGCACGTCGTTCGCGTCGTAGCCGATCAGCGTGTTCTGGCCGTGCGGGTTGAAGGTGACGCCGTACCGGTAGAGGACGTGCAGGATCGGGACGAGCAGGGTGTCGAAGAGCCGTCGCAGCCAGTCCTGCGGGTCGAGGCCGGACGCGCGGACGAGTTCGGCGACGAAGGCGTCGCCGGCGTGGTCGACGTGGAGCAGCGAGGCGAAGGTGCGGACGCGCTCGTCGGGGTCCTTGCGCGCGGTGACGGAGTCCCGCCAGATGCAGCCCAGGGTCTCCAGGTGCTGGTAGGGCGCGTCCTCCAGCTTGGAGAGGTAGGGGTGGCGCACGGTGACGGAGGCGACCTCGCCCAGGAAGACGGTCCGGCACTCCTCGGTGAGGAAGGCGTCACGCTCGACGAGGCCGCGCAGCCACTGGGTGACGACGGGCGCGCCCACGGTGCAGTGCGGGGGGATGCCGCGCCAGACGAGGGTGTTGAGGATCTTCAGCGGGAGTTTGACGTCGTAGCGGGCCGGGGTGTCGACGTTGGCCATGGTACGGATGGACTGGCCCGGCAGGTACGCGTCGGGGCTCTCGCCCAGCGGGATGATGCGCTGCTGCGCCACGTCGGCGGCGTGCAGGATCTGGACGGCGTGGTCCCACTGCCAGGGGTGGACGGGCATCCACACGTAGCCCTGCGGGTCGACCCCGGCGGATTCGAGGACGGCGGTGAAGCGGGACCGGGTCCCCTCGTCCAGCTCGCGCGCCAGGACCTCCTGCTCGGACAGTTCCGAGGTGCCGCGGAACTCGGCGAGCCCCCGGTGCACGGCCACCCACTGGAGGGTGAGCGACTGCGCCGACTCGGGGGCGTACGTGCGTACGTCGGTGGCCGAGAAGCCTATCCGGCCCTTGTTCGCGACGAGGAGGTTGTGCCCGGTCATGCGGCACTCCAGCTCCGTGTGGCCGAGCGCGCGCAGTTCGGCCACGGTCTCGCCGCCGTGCGTGATGCGGGCGGCGTCGACGGCGAGGGTGGCGGACAGCTCGGTGAAGTACGTGGCGATCGTGGAGGCGTCGCTGCCGAGGGTGGAGGCCGCTTCGAGGAGGAACTGCTGGGCGTCCCAGGCGGGTTCGGCCACGGAGTTGCCGAGCATGCTGGTGGCCGTGCGGGTGATCGACCCCGGATCGACGCGCAGCCAGCCGAAGGCACCGGTGACGGCGCCGAACGCGTAGGTCGTACCGCTGTCGAGATCGACGCGGTAGCGGCCACCGCCGGTTTCCACCGCCTTCAGCATGTCCTCGAAACACCACTCGCCCAGGGCCTTGGCGAGGAGCCGGCGGCCGGCCTCCCGCCAGGCCGCGGGGGCCACCTCCGGGAGCGTGGGGACGGGATGGTCGGGGGGGATGGGCATGAACTGCTCCGATGTCTGGCTGGATCGGCCTGGTCGGGTGAGCACCCGAACCGACGTCAGGTTAGGTAAGGCTCACCTAATCATCAAGGTCAACTTCTGGCCATTCCCGCGATATGACGCCGCATCACGAAACCCCTTAGGTTAGCCTAACCATACTCCGACTGTCGTTTACTGGATTCTTCTTCGAGGTGATCCGCGGTGCCCGCACGCCGTCGCACTCCCCGATGGACGTTCGCACTCGTCAGCGCCGGCGGTGTGGTGATGACCCTGGACGTGACCGTCGTGAACGTCGCCCTCGCGGACATCTCCCGCGACCTGGACGCCGGGCTCGGCAGGGTCCAGTGGACCGTGTCGGCGTACTCGCTGGCCTTCGGGGCCCTGCTCCTCACGGCCGGCGCCCTGTCCGACCGCATCGGCCGCCGCGCCGTGTTCACCGCCGGCACGGCCCTGTTCACCCTCGCGTCGGCGGCCTGCGGACTGGCCCCCGACGCGGGCACCCTGATCGCCGCCAGGGCCGCGCAGGGCCTCGGGGGGGCCATGGTGTTCGCCCCGACGCTCGCCCTGCTCGCGGCCGCCTACGAAGGCGCCCGCCGGCAGGCCGCCATCGCCTCCTTCGCGGCCATCGCCTCCGCGGCGGGGGCGCTGGGACCTGTGGTCGGGGGCCTGTTCGTCCAGACGCTCGGATGGCGGTGGATCTTCCTGGTCAACGTGCCCGTCGGCGTACTGGTGGTGGCCGGGGCGCTCACCCGGATGCCCGAGTCCGCCGCGCCGGCCGAGGCGCGCCGCCGGCTGGACCCGCTGGGCGCCGTACTCGGTGTGGGCGCCCTCCTGGCCCTGCACTACCCGCTGGTCACCGGCGCGGAGGCGGGCTGGACCGCGCCTCGGGTCGTGGGCTCCGCCGTGCTCGGCGTCGCGCTCGCCCTGGCCCTGGTGGCCAGTCAGCGCCGGGGCGGCGGACTGATCGACCTGACGCTGCTGCGCGTGCGCGCCTTCTCCGGGGCCGCCGTACTGGGCTTCCTGGCGCGAATGTCCAGCCTGGGCGTGCTCGCCTTCACCACGCTCTGGCTGCAGAGCACCCACGGGTACACGGCACTCGAAGCGGGTCTGCGCCTGCTGCCGCTGACGGGCAGCCTGCTGGTGGCGGGCCTGTTCGTGGCGCGGCTGCAGCGGAGCTTCGCCCCCGACGTCCTCGTCGCGGGCGGCTTCGCCCTGCAAGGGCTGGGGCTCCTCGCGCTGGCCGGCGCCGGGGCGGGAGCGGGGACCGCCGCGACGGTCTCCGGGCTCGTCCTGCTCGGCGTGGGCGGGGCGGTGATCTTCCCGCCGCTCATGGGGGTGGCGGTGGGCGCGGTGCCCGCGGAACGGGCCGGAATGGCCTCGGGGCTGACGAACGCCTGCTACCCGCTCGGCACCGCCACCGGGGTCGCCGTCTTCGGCGCGCTGTTCGCCGCCCGGCTGGAGACCCGACTGGACGGCGGGGCCCCGCGGTCCGCCGTGGAGACCGGGCGCTTCGAGCTCCTCGATCCCGTGCTCCGTCCGCTCGCCCGGTCCGCCTTCTCCGGGGCCTTCACCGCCGTCTGCCTGGCCTCGGCCCTGGTCTGCCTCCTGGGCGTACTCGCGGCCCGCACGCTCAGGCCCGTACCGGCCCCCGAGCCCCCGCCGACCGGACCCGAGCACCCCGCGTACGGGCCCGCGCCCGCCCCCGGTACGGGGACGGGCGCCGGAGCGGGGACCGGAACCGGGACGGGGACCGGAGCCGGGACGGGGACCCGAACCGGAACCGCGACGGGTCGGTCGGCCGGAGCACCGGCCGACTCGGCACCGGGATCCCGGACCTGAGCCCCGCCCGTCCTCCCCCCCTTCCCCTCCCCTTCCCCTCCCCTTCCCCTCCCCTTCCCCTCCCCGTCCCCTTTCCGGTCCCCCTTTCCGTCCCCTTTCCGGTCCCCCTTTCCGTCCCCTCGTCCGGCGGCCGGACCGCACACCGGCCGCCGGGAGCGCGGGCCCCTCACGCCTCCTGGGTCCGGCGCAGGAGCCAGACCAGGTACGGCGCACCGAGCAGGGCCGTGACGATGCCCACCGGAATCTCCGTCGGGGCGAGCAGCCAGCGGCCGAGCGCGTCCGCCGAGACCACCAGGACCGCGCCCAGCACCGCGGCCATCGGCACCATGCGCGCGCTGCTGTTGCCGACGACGCGCCGCGCGAGGTGCGGCGCGACCAGGCCGACGAAGCCCACCGCACCGACGGCGGCCGCCGTTCCGGAGGCCAGTACCGCGCCCGCCCCCAGCACCAGCAGCCGGGCCCGGCCCAGTTCCAGGCCGAGCGCGCGCGGCAGTTCGTCACCGAGGGCCAGCAGGTTCACCGGCCGCGCCGCGGTCACGAGCAGCATCGCCACGAGCGCGGGCAGGGCGAGCCAGCCGAGCGCCGAGTAGTCGCGGGCGTACGTGCTGCCGGCGAGCCAGCTGAGCGCGGCCGAGATGTTCATCTGCGCCCCGACCACCATGATGTTGACCAGGGCCATCGAGGTGGCGGCGGCGCCGAGTCCGACCAGCACCACGCGGGTCGGGTCCAACCCCGTCCGGCCGCCGTCCCGGCTACCGCGGGCCACGAAGACGACCAGCGCGAGCATCAGGACGCCGCCGATCCCGGCCGCCGCCGGCAGCGCGGCCGCCGGTGCCGACGGGACGACGAGGATCACCAGGATCGCCCCGAGCGAGGCCCCTCCGGTCACGCCGACGAGGCCGGGCTCGGCCAGCGGGTTGCGTACGACGGCCTGCACGGCGGCGCCGGCCACGGCGAGGCAGGCACCGGCCAGCGCGGCCACCAGGATGCGCGGCATCCGGTACGCGACCACGGCCTCGGTGATCTGCTCGGCGGAGCCGAACAGCGCCGTGCCCAGCTGGCTCCAGCCGACCTCGACGTCACCGACGCGCAGCGACACGGCCATCGCGACGGCGAGCGCGACCAGGCCCCCGCCGAGCGCGACGGCGTAGGCGGGTGTCCGTCGCCGGCCGGCGACGGCGACGGCCGCTCCGGTGTCGGCGTCGCCGGTGCTCACCCGGCGCGCGAGCAGCATGAAGACGGGGCCGCCGATGAGGGCGGTCACCACGCCGACCGGGATCTCCGAGGTGTACACGGCGGAAGGCGGCACGGCGATTTGCGCGGCCGCGTCCGCCGCCAGCAGCACGGTGGCGGCCAGCACCGCCGACATCGGCATGAGCAGGGCGTGCCGGCGCAGGCCCAGCTGGCGGACCATGACGGGCGCGATCAGCCCGATGAAGCCGATCGGCCCGGCCAGCGACACCGCCGAGGCGGACAGCAGGACCGCCAGGAGGAAGGCGGCGGGCCGGACGCGTTCCACCCGGACGCCCATCGCCTCGGCCGTCTCGTCGCCGAGGGACAGCAGGTCGAGGGGGCGGGCCAGCAGCGGCGCCACCAGCGCGCCGGCGACGACGACGGCCCCGAGCGTGAGCGGCCGTTCGAGCCCCGACTGCATCAGGGTGCCGTTGCCCCAGAAGAACAGGCCCCGGGTCGCCTGCACGTCGAGCATCTGCAGGAACTCCGCGCCGGCGGTGGCGGCCAGGGCGACGGTCGCGCCGGCGAGCAGTACGCGTCCGGGGGTGAGCACCCCGCCCCGGCTGAGGACGTAGACCACGGCGATCGCGAAGAGGCCGCCGAGGAAGGCGGCGCCGCCGGCGGGCAGCGGGCCCGGGCTCACGCCGGTGAACGCGACGAGCACCACGGCCAGGTAGGCGCCGGCGTTGACGCCGAGGGTGTCGGGCGCGGCCAGGGGGTTGCGGGTGGCGCCCTGGACGAGGACTCCGGAGATGCCCAGAGCCGCACCGACGACCAGTCCGGTCAGGGTGCGCGGCAGGCGGCTGCCGACCAGGACGTCCCGGGTGCGGGGGTCGCCGTGGCCCGTGAGCAGGTCCACGATGTCGCCGATCCCCACGCCGGAGGCCCCCAGGCAGAGGTGTGTGACGGCGACCAGGCAGAGCACGAGGCCCAGGGCGCCGCCCATGAGCAGGGCTCGTGGGCGGCGGACGGGCGGCGGGGCGGTCGCGGTCATCAGACCTTCAGGGCCTTGCCGGTCTCGTCGAGGATGTGCAGGGCCGAGAGCGGGCCGCCGAACAGCCAGGTGCCGGGGTCCAGGGGGAGCGCCTTGTCGTTCTTCACGAAGTCCAGGCCCTTCCAGACGGCGTTGCCGGCGAGGTCGCCGGTGAACGGGTTGTCCTTCGCGCTGGCGACGTAGAGGAAGGTGGAGTCCGGTTCCACCTTGGTCAGCCCCTCCACCCCGACCGTGGTCATGCCCCACGCGTCGGGAGCCCCCTGCCAGCCGTTCTTGAGGCCGGCGAGGTTCAGTACCTGGGGGGCGATGGCATCGTCGGTGAGCATGCGCACCGAGGCGGTGCCATTGGCGGTGAACCCCTGCGCGACGGCGTACTTCAGGCCGCCCTTGCCCGCCTTGTCCAGTCGTCCCTTGAGGTCGGCGGCCTTGGCGTCGATCCGGCCGGTGACCTCGGACGCCTTGTCCGCCTTGCCGACGGCCTTCGCCAGCTCGGTGAAGTTCTTCTTCATCGTGTCGAGTTGGGGCTTGGTCGTGTACGTGAACGACACCACCGGGGCGATGTCCTGGAGGGCCTTGAGGTTGGCCTTCGAGCGGTCGTTGTCGATCACGATGAGGTCCGGTTGCAGGGCCCTGATCTTCTCCAGGCTCGGCTCGTTGCGGCTGCCGACGTCGGTGACGCCGTCGGCGAGGCCGGCTCCCTCGGCGGTGATCCAGGTGGCGTAGCCCTTGTTGTCCGCGTTGCCCAGTGGGCTGACTCCGAGGGCGACCAGCTCCTCGGTGTACGTCCACTCCAGCGTCACCACCTTGGTGGCCGGCTTGTCCAAGGTGATCGGGCCCTGGGCGGTGTCGACGGTGATCTTGCCGCCGGCGGGCCGGTCCGCCCCGCCCTTCTTGTCGCCGGTGTCGCCGACCGTCCCCGAACCGCAGCCGGCGGCCGTCAGCGCGAGTGCGGCGGCGGTGGCTCCCGTGGCGAGGGCGCGCAGCATTCTTTGCATGGTGGAACTCTCCTTGTGTGCGGGTGGTGCGGGTGGTCCCGTGGAGGTCGAGGTGCGGCGCGGGTCGAGCCGCGGACTCGGGAAAGACCGCGGACGCGGAAGGGGCCGCGGACCCAGGACGTGGTGCGGACGCAGGTGGTGGTGCGGGCTCAGGACGTGGCGGCGGGCGCGGCCGGCTCGGCGGCGCCGGAGCGCTGGGGGAAGCAGGCGAGGTACCCGCTCTGCGGATCGCGGACCACGTTGACCCGCAGTCCGAAGGCGCGGTCTATGACGTCCGGGGTGAGCACGTCGTCCGGGGCCCCGGAGGCGGTGATCCCGCCGTCGGAGACGACGACCACCTCGTCGGCGTAGGCCGCCGCCTGCATGAGGTCGTGCAGCACCACCCCGCAGGCGATGCCGTGTTCGCGCGCCAGCCTTCGTACGACGTCGAGCACCTCGAACTGGTGGCGCATGTCGAGGTACGTGGTGGGTTCGTCGAGCAGCACCACGCCGGCCCGCTGGGCCAACACCATCGCCAGCCAGGCGCGTTGGCGCTCGCCGCCCGACAGCTCGTCGAGCCTGCGGTCCACCAGCGGCGCGGCGTCGGTGACGTCCAGCGCCCACTCGATGGATCGGGCGTCCTCGTCGGTGTGCCGGGCGAGCGCGCCCCGGTGGGCGTACCGGCCGTGGCGCACGAGCTCCCGTACCGTCACGCCGGCGGGCGCGTGGGAGGTCTGGGGAAGGAAGGCGAGCTGCCGCGAGAGGGCCCGGCGGGCGAGCTGCCGCAAGGGCACGTCGTCGATGCGCACTTCGCCCCGGATCGCGGGCAGGAGCCCGGCCACCGTGCGCAGGAGGGTGGACTTCCCGCACCCGTTGGGGCCGACCAGCACGGTGATCGCACCGGCTTTCAGAGAAAGATCTACTTGCTTGAGCACCGGGCGCCCCGCATGCCCGACATCAAGACCGTCCGCCACCAGACGGACGTCACCTAAGGACACCACATGCCTCCCCACGGCCGAACCGACCGCGCCACCATATAACTTAGGTAAGGCAGGCCTAAACCGAACTGTCGCGCCCTGCCCCGCTTGTGATCAGGTCGAGATCTGGCGCACCCCCGCACGCCCCCGCTCACGCACTCACCACCTCTTGCGCAACGGGCACATGATTGGTCGTCAGAACTGCCCGGCCGGCGCCGGCCGGGCGGATCAGGCCGTACTACCGGCGGCCGCGTACCAGGAGGTGGAGGAAGTACGGTGTGCCGATCAGGGCGGTCATCAGGCCGGCGCCGAGCTGGGCCGGCGCGATGACCGTACGGCCCAGCAGGTCCGCGGCGCAGACGAGCACGGCGCCGAGGAGGACCGCGACCGGGACGACCCGGGCGTGCCGGCGGCCCACGAGCGCCCGCGCGGCGTGAGGTGCGACGAGCCCGACGAATCCGATGGTGCCGGCGGCGGCGACCGCGGTCGCACTGAGCAGGACGCCCAGTACGAGGAAGCCGAGGCGACCGCGTCCCGGGGCGAGGCCCAGGAGCCTCGGGGTGTCCTCGTCGAGGGAGATGAGGTCGAGCTCCGTACGGCGCGCGAAGGCGACGGTGAGGCCGAGGGCGAGCACCGCCAGCAGCGGCACCACGTCGGGCAGGGTGCGCCCGTAGGTGGAGCCCGACAGCCAGGTCAGGGCCTTGGTGGCGTTGAACGGGTCGGTGAGCACGATCAGCAGGTTGATCAGGGCGGCCGTCCCGGTGGCGACGCCGAAGCCGACGAGGACCAGCCGGTTCTGCTGGAACCCGCCGCGCGCGGCGAGACCGAAGACCAGGACGGAGCTGAGCGCCGCTCCCCCGAACGCGGCGCCGGCCACGCTCCACGATCCGGCCGACGGCACCGTGGTCACGAGGAGCACGGCCCCGAGCGCGGCGCCGCCGGAGACGCCCAGGATGCCGGGCTCCGCGAGGGGGTTGCGGGTCACGGACTGGACGAGCGTGCCGGCCAACGCGAGGGCGGCGCCCGCGAAGAGCGCCGCGAGGACCCGTGGGGTGCGCGTGTCGAGGACGAAGTCGACCGTGCGCCCGGCATGGCCCCGCGCCCAGTTCACCACGTCGCCCAGGAGCAGCTTGCTGTCGCCCAGCAGCACGGAGGCGATCGTCACGCCGACGAGTACCGCCGCGAGGACGGCGGTGGTGGTCAGGAAGGCGGCCCGGCTCCTGATGCGCAGTGTGTCCTGCGCGGCGGCTCCGGAGCCGTCCCGGGCCTTCGTGGCCATGGCGATCAGGAACACGGCGCCGGCGAGGCCGGTGGCGACGCCCGTGGGGACGCCGACGGCCACGTCCGGCGGCACGAGGGCGCGCAGCAGTACGTCCGCGCCGAGGACCAGCACCGCGCCGGCCAGGCCGGCCTGCGCAAGGGCGCCGCGTGTGCGGGTGAACGCGCGGAACCGGCGGGCGAGCGGGCGGGCCAGGGCGGGTGCGCACAGGCCGACGAAGCCGATCGGACCGGCGAGCGTGACGGCCGCCGCGGACAGCAGGGACGCGAGGACGACCGCGGTGACACGGGTGGCCCGCACGGGCACCCCGAGGCCCCGGGCGGCGTCGTCGCCGAGCGCCAGCGCGTCGACGCGGCGGGCGAGGAGGAGCAGTCCGACCAGACCGGCGGCGCCGACCGGCGCGACGTGGAGGACGCCGTCGAAACCGTTCTGGGAGATGCTGCCCAGGTTCCACTTGTAGATGCCCTCGGTCTGCCGGGGGAACAGCAGGAGCATCCCCTCGGTGAGTGAGGTGAGTCCGAGGGTGAGGGCGCTGCCGGCCAGGACGAGCCGTACGGTGCCCGCGCCCGGGCCGGACAGCCCGAGGACGACGGCCGCCGCCGCGAGACCGCCGACGAAGGCGATCCCGGAGGAGGCGGGCAGCGGGAGGGAGACGCCGGTGACGGCGACCACCGCGAGGGACAGGTAGGAGCCGGCGTTGACCGCGAGGGTGTCGGGCGAGGCGAGCACGTTGCGGCTGACGGCCTGCAGGGCGGCGCCGGCCGCCCCGAGCACGGCGCCGACGAACAGGCCCGCGGTCATCCTGGGCAGTCGGGACGCGACGATGACGGACGCGTCACCGGGATCCGCGTGTCCGGTGAGCGCCTTGAGGATCTCGGGGGCGCCGACGGCGGCCGTGCCCTGGGTGATGTCGACGATCGCGAGGCCCGCGAGGAGCAGGACCAGTGCGGCCGTCACCGCGACCGCCCCCGTTCGGGACGTGGCCGCCGACGGACGGGTGGTGGCGGGGGAAGCGGTGACGGCCATGGTGCTACTTCGTCAGCGCCCGGACGACGGAGTCGATGTACTTGCCCATCGACTCGGGACCGCCGAACATCCAGATGCCGTCGGGCAGGCGGTGGACGTTGCCGTTCTTGACGAAGGGCAGGTTGTTCCACACCGGGTCCTTGGCCAGAGCGCCGGCGAACGGCGTGCTGTCCTTGTCCGCCTCGCTGCCGATGTAGGCGAACTCGACGTCGCCGAGCTGGGTGAGGCCCTCGACGTCGGTGGTCGCGAGGCCGTAATTCTCGTCGCCCTTGACGGTCCAGGCGTTCGTCAGGCCGATCTTCTCGTTGACGGCGCCGAGGAGCGAGCCGCCGGTGTACGGGCGGACCGAGACCTGGTTGGAGACGACGTAGCCGTCGGCGAAGGCGTACTTCGCACCGGCGCGGCCGGCGTCGGCGAGAGCCTTCTTGGCCTCACCGGTCTTCGTCTCGAACTCCTTCTTGAGCGTGTCGGCCTTCGGCGTGGTGCCGGTGGCCTGGGCGATCAGGTCGAGGTTCCGCGTCATCCGGCCGATCGGGTCCGCGGCGTCGGCGGCCTTGAGCTCCAGGACCGGTGCGACGGCGCGCAGCTGCTTCAGGGCAGCCGGCGGAAGGTCGCTGGTGGCGACGATGAGGTCGGGCCTGAGCGAGGCGATGGTGTCCGTGCTCGGCTCACCGCGGGTGCCGATGTCCTTGGGCTCGTTCTTGAGCGGCACGGCGGTGTTCCAGGTCTTGTAGCCCTTGACGTCGGCGACGCCGACGGGCTCCACACCCAGCGAGATCAGGCTCTCGACGACGTTCCACTCGGTCCCGACGACGTTCTTGGCGGGCCCGCCGAGCTCCACCTTCGCACTGGAGGCGTCGGTGAGGGTGAGGGGCTCGGTCATCTTCTTCGCGTCCTCGGCCGCCGGTTCGGTGGTCCCGCAGGCGGTGAGGGCGAGCGCCGCGACGGTGGCGGCCGCGGTGGTGAGGAGGAGTCGTCGTCTCATGAGGTGGTGCTGAGCCCTTCGCTGCGCGTGTGGTGCCGGCCCATCGCGCGGGTGCGCAACCGGCCGGTGAGGGGGTCGTCGTCGACTTCGATGCGGATGCCGTACGTGTCGCTCAGCCGCCGTGCCGTCAGGACGTCCTCGGGGGCGCCCTCGGCGGTGATCCGTCCCGCGTGGAGCAGCACGATCCGGTCGGCGACCGCCGCGGCCTGGTCGAGATCGTGCAGGACGACCCCGACGGCGATCCGGTGGTCGTCCGCCAGGTCCCGGATCAGGTCGAGGAGTTCGACCTGGTACCGCAGGTCGAGGTAGGTCGTCGGCTCGTCGAGGAGCAGTACGCCGGTCTCCTGCGCGAGGCAGCACGCGAGCCACACCCGCTGGAGCTGCCCCCCGGAGAGGTGTTCGGCGCCACGGTCCGCGAGGTCCTCGACGCCCGTCATGGCGAGCGCACGGTCCACCGCGGCCCGGCCGTCCGGGTCCGCCCTGCCCCAGCGCCCGCGGTACGGGTACCGGCCAAACTCGACGACGTCCCGTACGGTCAGCCCGCCGGGGGTGGGGCGCCCCTGCGTCAACAGGGCGACGCGCCGGGAGAACTCCCGGGGCGTCAGGGCGAGGGCGTCCGTCTCGTCGTCGAGGGTCAGGGTGGCGGTCCTGGGCCGCTGCAGGCGCGCCACCGTCCGCAGGAGCGTCGACTTCCCGCTGCCGTTCGGGCCCACCAGAACGGTCACTTCACCGGGCCGCAGGGTGACCGACGCGTCGTGCACGACATCGACGCCGTCGTAGGCCACGGTCACCTGCGATGCCGACAGCACATGGCCGCGCGGACGCGTGACCTCGGCTCTTTCTCCACCAACTTTCACATCGCGCAGATTAGCCGACCCTAAGCATTGGCTGAAAAAGGGCGCCTTCCGACTGAAAGGCGACGCCCGGCCATCGACGGCGGACGCCGCCCGACGGCCGGTGTGAAAGCGGTTCAGAGCAGATCGGTTCGTGCGGAGGTGCCGTCGAGGAACCCCCGGACTGGTGCTGCCAGAGTTTCGCGTAGGCGCCCTCCGCGGTCAGCGGCTCCTGGTGCGTTCCCTGTTCGACGATCCGACCGCGGTCGAGGACGACGAGCCGAGGGGCGCCTCGGAGCTGTCCGGCGGCCAGTGGCAGAAGTTCGGCCCGGCCCGCACCCGGTTCCGCGACGCCCGCCTCCTCGTCGTGGACGAGCCCACCTCGGCCCTCGATCCGGAGGCGGAGATCGCGGCCTTCCGCCATCCCACGGCAGGCCGCCGCACCGGACAAGGACAGCCCGGTTTCCTGAAACGGCAGTTGCCCTCCCCGGATGTCCGGGGAGGGCAACTGCCGTTCCTATGTCGTGTCGGTCAGCCGATGGTGAGGAAGGTGTTCCAGCCGTCCTCGTCGCGGCCGACGGCTGGGCCGATGGTGGTGGTGCCGCCTTGGAAGAGCCACTGGTTGCCGTCGGTGCCGACGCCCCAGATGTCGGGTATGCCGTCACCGGTGGCGTCGGCGGTGCCCAGGATCTTGGGGAGTGCGGCCCGGCCCCAGCCGGTGGTGGCGTAGGTGAGGTCGAGTCCGCCCTCGGAGCCGGCCTGGGTGGCCAGGGAGTTCACGTCGGCTCCGCCCTTGGGTCCGGGCTTGCCCTTGCGCAGGGCAAGTCCCCGGTTGGCGTTGGCGTTGTCACGGAAGACCAGGTCGGGGACCTGGTCGCCGGAGACGTCGCGGACACCGACGATGTCGCGGGCGGCCCAGCCGGTGGCGAGCTTCTTGTAGGAGGTGAAGCTGGAACCGGTGTAGCCGGAGAACACCCAGAACCCGTCGGCGTCGAGCGCGAACATGTCGCCCAGGCCGTCGCCGTCGAAGTCCTCGACGACCACGATCTGCCTGAACGCGGCCGGGTCCGGGGCGGAGAGCGGCATCTGCATCTCCATGCGCCGTCCGGCGTCGAACTGGCCGGTGCCGGTGCCGGGGTAGATGTACAGGTTCCCGTCCGGCATACGGGCGATCAGGTCGGTCAAGCCGTCACCGGGATGCCAGTCGGTGGCGTGCCCGATCAGCGCGGGGGTGGTGCCGGCCGGGTCCTTGAAGTGGCCGGGGGCGACGGGCTTGCCGTTCTCGACCGCGCCGGGCATGAACGCGTCGGTATCCCCGGCCCGGTCGCCGCCGTAGGTGCGCAGGTTGCCGTCCTTGTCGACCGCGAGGAGGTCGGGGAAGCCGTCGCCGGTGACGTCGCCGGGCTTGTCGGTGCCGGGGCGGGGGGAGACGTAGAAGAGGTACTCGGTGGGCACCGAGATGTTCCCCGCCTTGTTCACCGTCCGCACGTAGAGGATGTTCGGGCCGGCGGTGTCGACCTGGAGGTTGATGGAGGCCAGGTCGTTCTGCCAGGGGGTGGCCCTCTTCTCCCAGGTGGGGTGGTTCAGGCTCCACTGGTACTCGCGGATGTCGGCGGCGGGGGTGCCGTTACCGAGGATCTCGATCCACTGGTCGGGGGTGGAGGCCGGGGCCAGGGACCACTCCGCGCCATCAGGGCCGGGCGGCGGGAAGTGCACGGAGCGGACGGCCGGGTTGGCGGGGGCGGTGTGATCGACGGTGAACGTGCACCAGCCGCCGCCACCCGAGTCGGCGGGCCCGGAACCGTTGGACCACCAACCGTCCCAGTCCTGGGTCCGCGACAGCCAGAAGTACTTGCGGCCCGAGGTGAACGACGCCCACGGCAGGGTCTTGGTGACCACCCCGTCGCTGTTGGGCCACATCCAGTCCTCGGTGATCTTGGCGCCCGACGCGGCGTCCCACACCTCGATCTGGACCATCTTCAAGTTCCCGTCCCGGTCCACGCCCTTGGACTGGAAGCTCACATCCGTCTTGCCGATACTCGTCCCCGTGCCGGAGGTCAGACACGCGCCGCCCGGCGAGGAGGACATGTTCGCCGCGACCGGGATGTCCGGCGGCGTGTTGTAGGTGACCTCGATGTACGGGGCGCTCTCGCCGTTGGCGATGAACTTCTTCCAGTAGTACGAGTCCGACTCGCTCGGCGCCTTGAACCCCAGCGACAGCGCCCCCCAGCGGGCGGACGCGGCCTGGGAGACCAGGTTCTTGATGTCCGGGGCGATCCACGCGTCCGGGCAGGTGCTCTTGTAGCCGAACCCGGAGTTCTCCGAGGTGACCTTGTTGCCCCACCAGCCCGTCGTGTTGTTCCACGTCGACGACGACGTCACGAACGGCGTGGCATAGATGTCCATCGCCTTCGAATCACACGACCACGAATACGTCTGCAGCGCGCGGACCTTCGCGGAAATGATCCCCGCGCCGTGGAGCTGGGACCCGAACTCGAAATTGAACACCGAACGCGACGTGCCGCCCGAATCCGACTCGTAGCCGACCCGGGCCTCATTCGTGCCCGACGCGTTGTAATTCTGACCGTTGTAGAAACTCGAGTTCCCGGCCGTCTTGTAGAGCAGCGACCAGGCGTGCTTGCGGCCCTTGAACGAGGGGTCCACGAACACCGGATACACCGTGTCCGCGGCGTCCAGCAGCGCCCGGTCCGCCTTCAAGGTCAGCGTCCCGTCGTTCAGCGAGGCGGCGGCGACCGAGAGGTGGGCGCGCTCGGCGCCGGCCAGGCCCGGCAGGGCGAGGGTGGGGTGCTTCTTCGAGGTCTCGGTGGGCTTCCACGCCGGGACGTCATCGGTCGTGGCGACCTTGCCCGCCGAATCCCACATCAGCGGAGACGGCGACCCGGCGACTTCCTCACCCTGCGCGTCGCGGGCGGACAGGGAGCCGGACTCGCCGTCGAGCTGGAATTGCAGATCCGGGGAGGCGAGACGGTAGTTGATCTCTCCGAGGAGGGGGTCGGCGGCGGCCCGCTTGTCCTTCACGACCAGCAGATGCGAATACCCGCCGTCCCGCGCCGTCATCACCAGATCGATACCCGGCCGCACATTCTCGTACAGCGCGCGCGGGCCGTCGATCACCGGCTCCGGCAGCACACCGGGCCAGCTCACCGACATGTCATGCCCGTCGGTGTTCAACCGCACCAACTCGGTCCACACCTGACCTGGCGTATCCACCGCCAACGACGAGCGCACCACACCACGCGAGGACCGCCCCGCGTCAGGCGAACCCGCGCTGAACACCACGGCACCGTTCACCGCCTTCGCCGCGAACCCGCCCTCCACCCGACGCAGATCCGTATCGACCGGCTTCCACTGATCCCCGACCCTCGCCCGAACGGCAGAGCTGGAGACCTGCATCCGGAACAGACCATCCGGCTGCGCGAACGTCGTCGTGTTCGCCGACCGGTCGGCCGTCACCTCGACGTCCTTCCCGGACTCCGAAGCCAACTTCCGCGCCTGCGAAGCCGACACCGGGCCGCTCCCGTCACCGGAAGCCTTCGCCTTCGGCTCCTCCCCACCGGAGACCTGCACACCCACCGGCACGGCCACCGCAACCGCCAACAGGGCGGCCAGGCCACCCATGACCCTGCGGCGCCCGTACCAACCACGCCCCGGCCCCGGCTCGCGCCCCGACTTTGATGCTGTCGCTACAACTTCCCTATCCGATACAGCCGTTGGTGGACTCGGGTCCACGGATTCGCTGGCAGTCATGTCTTCGCTTCTCTCCCCCCGCGGGCACACACTTCCAAAGCCCTCGGTACTGACTCGTGATTCGGCCCATCGGCCCAGAAGGTGAGGGGTCCACTCCCCGCTCGCCTGCGATGAACGCGCGAGCTGAGCATGAGCCATTTCAGGCCGATCGTCACGCCGCGAGGCGCACCGCACAGCCGTCTTCCGCCGCCCATCTGGGGAGAATGCCCCAATGTGTGCGGACCGTAAGGTGATTAAGCCCACACGGGGATTTCGAAAGTGGCGCGCAGGTCACGACGGACCACAGAATCACCTGGCTAGTTGTCAGTTTCCTGCCACAGTTGCGCCTTTGTCGCGGTGGCAGAACGTGGGGGGTTCACATGTCGCCGTTGTCGGCGGACAGTCTTCGCCTGCCCGGAATCAGGAACACCCGTGCGAGACGCATGGGTTTTGCCGGGCGCACCGGCATCACTGTCTCGGTGATGCTGGTTGCTTCTCTCCTGCCCATTCAAGCGTGGGCAGCGCCGCCCGGGGACCGTACCGGCGTTCAGCTGCCGGGTCTTCAGGAGGACATCAAGGCCAAGCTCGACAAGGTCGAGGCCGCCAAGCTGGAAGGCTGGTCCGGGGCACCGCTGCAGCCGCCGGCCGAGTTCGAGCCGTCGAAGGTCACGCCGCCGGTGGGCGGTTCGGCGAACGTCGCGCTCAGCGGCGACCAGTTGGTCCAGGCCGGCACGCTGCCGGTGAGTATCGGCAAGGCGTCGCCGACCGAGTCCAACCCCACTCCGCCCGCCCCGTCGGGTACGTGGGCCGTGGCGGTCGAGTCGCGTACCGCCACCGAGGCGGCCAGCATCGACGGCGCGATCATCAAGGTCACGCCACCGACCGAGGGCTCGACCCCGGTCGACGTGCAGCTCGACTACAAGCAGTTCGAGGACCTCTACGGCACCGAGTGGGCCACCCGCCTGGAGATCAAGCAGCTCCCCGAGTGCTTCCTCACCACCCCCCACCTGCCCGAGTGCACCACGGCCAAGGACGTACCCAGCACCAACGACCTGACCACCCGGACCGTCCGCGCCACCGTCGACCCGGCCACCGCGCCCGGTCAGGGCCTGCGCACCATGGCCCTCACCGGCGGCGGCGGGCCGACGGTCCTCGCGGCCACGGATTCCGCCTCCGGCGCGGGCGGCACGTACAAGGCGACCTCGCTCTCGCCGTCCGGTAGTTGGGCGGCGGGCGGCAGCAGCGGCGGCTTCTCCTGGACTCATCAGCTGAGCATGCCGGCCTCCCCGGCAGGACCGGCTCCGCAGATCGCATTCACCTACTCCTCGCAGGCCGTGGACGGCAAGACGTCCGCGACCAACAGCCAGGCCTCGTGGATCGGCGACGGCTGGGAGTACGAGCCCGGGTTCATCGAGCGCCGCTACCGGTCGTGCTACGACGACCGCGGTGCCGTCCCGAGCAAGCCGAACAACGACAACGCCACGGACAAGAAGAAGGGCGACCTCTGCTGGGTCGGCGACAGCATCGTCATGTCGCTCGGCGGCTCGACGGTCGAGCTCGTCCACGACACGGCGAGCGGCCGCTGGATCCCTGCCCGGGACGACGGTTCGCGCGTCGAGCGGAAGACGGACGCCGGCGTCGCCAACGGCGCGAAGGACGGCGAGTACTGGGTCGTCACCACCCGCAACGGGACCCGCTACGTCTTCGGCCGCCACGACGTCGACGGCGCCGGTAGCCGGCAGGTGACCGACTCCGTCTTCACCGTCCCGGTGTTCGGCAACCACCCCGGCGAGCCGTGCTACCAGAGCACGTACGCGGCGTCCTCCTGCACCCAGGCCTGGCGCTGGAACCTCGACTACGTCGAGGACGTCCACGGTAACGCGATGGTCATCGACTGGGCCAAGGAGAGCAACCACTACGCCAAGAACGAGAAGTTCAAGGAGAAGGTCGCCTACCACCGCGGCGGCCACCCCAAGCAGATCCTCTACGGCCTGCGCGCGGACAACCTCTCCGGTGCCCCGGCCGCCAAGGTCGAGTTCACCGTCGACGAGCGCTGCATCAAGGAGGGCTCGGCCAAGTGCACCGACACCGAGTTCGACTCGAAGAACTACGGTGACAAGCAGCCCTGGTGGGACACCCCGTCCACGCTGCACTGCAAGGCGGACGCGAAGGACTGCTACGTCGGCGCGCCGACGTTCTGGACCCGCAAGCGGCTGACCGCCGTCACCACCTACGGCCAACGCACCAACGGCTCGACGGCACTGTCCAAGGTCGACCAGTGGTCGCTGACCCAGTCGTTCCCGAAGCAGCGCACCGACACGCACCCCCCGCTGTGGCTGGAGTCCGTCACCCGCACCGGCTACGGGACGGAGAAGGACACCAACGGCAACCAGATCGGCATCACCCTGCCCGCCGTGTCCTTCCTGGCCAATGTCCAGGACATGCCCAACCGCGTCGCGAAGAGCGCCGGCGACGCCACTCCGGACTTCGACCGCCTCCGCGTGGAGACCATCCGCAACGAGACCGGCGGCGAGACCTACGTCGACTACTCCAGCCCCTGCCCGGTCGGCACCACCCACCCGAAGCCGGAGGAGAACAAGGGACGCTGCTACCCCAACCACTGGTCGCCCGACCCGGAGTTGGAGAAGCCGCCGCTGGAGTGGTTCAACAAGTACGTCGTCGACAAGGTCGTCGAGAAGGACCGCGTCGCACGCCAGCCCGACGTCACCACCAGCTACACCTACGAGGGCGACGCCGCCTGGGCCAAGGACGACGACGCGTTCACCAAGCCCGAGCTGCGCACCTACAACCAGTGGCGCGGCTACGCCTCCGTGCTGACGAAGCGCGGCGTGACCGCCAATGCCGGCAAGCCCGACGCGACGGAAGAATCCCAGACCCGCACCCGGTACTTCCGCGGCATGTCCGGCGACGCCGGCCGAGCCAAGATCACCGTCAAGGACTCCACCGGGGCCGAGGAGCTCGGCGAAGACCTCCTCCAGTACCAGGGCACACCCGCCGAGGTCATCCAGTACACCAAGTCGGATGGCGCGGTCGCCACGCGTGACCTGACCTGGCCCTGGAGCCAGAAGACGGGCTCCCGTCCCCGTGACGGCACCACGGCGCTGGAATCCTTCCGCACGAGCAGCTCGCGCAGCGACAGGATCGAGTCGATCAGCACGGGGGCTACCCGTACGGTGCGCTCCCGCGTGACCTTCGACACCGCCGACGGACTGGCCCTCACCAGCCAGCGCGAGGTCATCGCGCCCAACGGCAGCGGCGGATGGGCCACCACGGACCAGACGTGCACGTCGATGACCTACGTCCACAACACCGACAAGCACCTGATCGGTCTTCCCCAGCGGGAGCGGACCACCTCCGGCGACTGCGCCCAGGCGAGCACCGGGGCGCTGATCTCGGACAGCCGCGTCTCCTACGACGCGCTGAATGCCTTCGGCACCGCACCCGTCAAGGGACTGCCCCGGCAGGTCGACAGCAATGACGCGGCCGGCACCGGCTGGGTCACGGCGCAGCGCACCGAGTACGACGCGCTCGGCCGTCCCATCAAGTCCTACAACCCCGCGGGTCACACGACCAGCGTTTCCTTCGCCCCCGCCACCGGCTCCCCGTTCACCGTCACGCTGACCAATGCCGCGGGCCACACGGCCACCACCTCGGTGGACCCCGGGCGTGGCACCGCGCTGGAGAAGACCGACGCCAACGGCCGCAAGGTCACCCAGGGGTACGACGCGCTGGGCCGCGCCACCGCGGTATGGACGCCCTCGCAGAACCCTGCCACCGACAAGGCCCGGCAGACGTTCGAGTACCAGATCGCCGAACACACGGCGCCGACCGTCATCTCCCGCTCCCTGCGTGACAACGGCACGTACCAGAGTTCCGTCGAGATCTACGACGGCCTCATGCGCTCGCGCCAGACGCAGACCGAGGCGCTGGGCGGCGGCCGTATCGTGTCCGACACGCTGTACAGCGCGAACGGCACGGTCAGCCAGACCAACAACGGCTACTTCGCCGAGGGCGAGCCGGACACGAAGATCTTCGTGCCGGAGTCCGTCTTCCATGTCCCCAACTCGACGAAGGCCGCCTTCGACGGTCTCGGCCGGGTCGTGCGCTCCACCACCCTCTTCGAGGACGTGGCCCAGCACTCGACCATCACGCGCTACGAGGGCGACTGGACCCTGACCCGCACCGGGATGTCGGCCGACGGCTCGGCTCCCCTCAAGGGCAGCCGTGCGTCCAAGGCCTGGACGGACGCCTCGGGCCGCACCTCCCTGATCCAGCACTACACCGCGACCGACCTCACCACGTGGAACAACACGACGTACGAGTACGACGTGCGCGGGCAGCTGACCAAGGTCGCCGACCCCGTCGGCAACAAGTGGACGTACTCCTACGACGGCCGCGGCCGGATGACCGGTGTGGAGGACCCGGACACGGGCAAGGCCGTGTACGGCTACAACGACCTCGACCAGCAGGTCTGGACCGAGGACTCGGCAGGGCGCAAGACCTTCACCGAGTTCGACGTGCTCGGTCGCCGGACGGCCACCCGTGAGGACGCCGCCGACGGTCCGCTGGTTGCCACCTGGGCCTATGACACGCTGCCGGGTGCCAAGGGGCATCCGGTCTCCTCGGCCCGCCACACCAACGGGCTGGTCATCACCTCGGAGTTCACCGGGTACGACAAGGAGTACCGCCCCACCGGGAGCAAGGTCACCATCCCCGATGCCCCGGCCACCAAGGGTCTGGCCGGCATCTACGCCTACACCACCGCCTACACCCCCACCGGCCAGGTCCAGTCGACGACCGTGCCCGCCACCCCTGGTGGTCTCGCGGCCGAGAAGCTGATCAACCGCTACAACGCCGACGGCTCGCTGGTGACCCGGTCCGGCCTGTCCTGGTACACGGCCGACACGGTCTACAGCCCGTACGGTGCCGTACTGCGCACGGCCTCGGGCAACGCCCCGAACCGGGTGTGGACCACCAGCCGCTTCGACCACAACACCGGGCGCCTCAAGGAGTCCATCAGCGACCGCGAGACGTCCGCTCCGAACCGGATCTCCGCCGTCTCCTACACGTACGACGTCCTTGGCAACCCGACCTCCATCACGGACACCCAGCCGGGCGGGAAGATCGACCGGCAGTGCTTCGCGTACGACGCGATGGGGCAGCTGACGGAGGCCTGGACCGGCAAGACGGAGGCGTGCAGCGGCCCGTCCGTGAACGACGTCGCCGCCGGCCCGGACGGCGACGGGTACTGGCAGTCCTACCGGTTCGACTCGATCGGCAACCGCACCAAGCTCGTCGACCACGACCTGACGAACCCGGCGCTCGACGACGAGACGACCTACGCCTACGGCGTCGAGACCACGACGGGCGGCCAGCCGCCGGTCAGGACCAAGCCGCACGCGCTCACGAGGACGGACAAGACGATCCGGACGGCGGGGGGCACCACCACCTCGCAGTCCTCGTACACCTACGACTCCGCAGGCAACACCAAGACCAGGAAGATCGACGCCGACACCCAGACCCTGGAATGGGACCGGCGCAACAAGCTCGTCTCCGCCAACAGCCCGGGCATCGGCGCCGTGGCCGTCACCGGCATGGCCGGCAAGTGCCTCGACGTCCAGTCCGCCAACAGCACGGACGGCACCCCCGTCCAGCTGTACCCCTGCAACGAGACCCGTGCGCAGCAGTGGCGTCTGACCGGTGACACGGTGCGTGCGCTGGACAAGTGCCTGACCGCCGACGGCCTGTACGCGCGACTGTCCACGTGTGACGGCAGCGCCAAGCAGAAGTTCGCCTACCGGGCCGGCGACAAGACGCTGTACAACGCGGCGGCCAACGCCTGCCTGACCGTCCCCAACGACAACGCGACCGACGGCAACGACCTCCACGTCTTCGCCTGCGCCACGAACGCCGTCGCGCAGCAGTGGACCTTCGCCGACAACACCACCAGCTACATCTACGACGCCGACGGCAACCGCCTCGTCGAGGAGACCGGCACCACCCGGACCCTCTACCTCGGCGAGGCCGAATTCACCGTCGACAAGGCCGGCCAGGCCACCAACGCCATCCGCTACTACAGCGGCCCCGGCGGCGTCACCACCACCCGCCAGACCTACGGCAAGACCACCGGCCACAAGCTGACGGTCCTGCTCGCCGACCACCACAACACGGCCACCGTCGCGGTCGCACAGGAGGCCGGCCAGGCGGTCACCCGCCGCAAGTACGACCCGTACGGCAACCAGCGCGGCGCCATTGCCGGCAACTGGCCCGGCAGCCGAACCTTCCTCGGCTCCGGGAACGGCGACAGCAGCACGGGCCTGACCCACGTGGGCGCCCGCGAGTACGAGCCGGTCAACGGCCGCTTCATCAGCGCCGACCCGATCGTCGAGATCACCGACCCGCTCCAGATGAACGGGTACGCCTACGCGAACAACAACCCGGTCTTCCGCAGCGATGCCTCCGGGCTCTGGAGCTGGGGCGGCATCAAGAAGGGCTTCACCGACGCGATCAAGGGCGCGTACCACGGAACCGTGGACTGGCTCTCGGAAACACGGGAGGGCTGGAACCGGCTCACCGGGGACTGGGAGGAGGCCAATGCGATCAAACGCGATCGCGAGCGCTCGAACCCGATGTACAGCGCCACCGGCGCACTGAAGGACATCGCCGGCCCGCCCTCCAACAGCTACGCGTACAGGATCTCCTACCACGTCACCAAGGCATTGATGCCCATCCTTCCCGGTGCGGGCATGGCCATGAACGCGGCTTCGAAGGGGGCCACGTTCGCGGCCAAGGGGACCTCGGCAGCGAAGCAGGCCCCGCGTACCTGGTTCCCCAGTTCGAAGGTGACCCCCCGCGGAAACGGCAACAAGACGTGGAAGCCTCCGGTCACGGTCCTGCCGCCCGGGCCGACGGGGAACCTCGCCACGGACCTGAGCAAACTCCAGGACCAGGTGTCCGGTTTCGCGCTCGACTACGCGAGTGCGCCCGGCAACTGGGTCAGGGCCAACATGAACAAGACCTATGTGGGCGGCATCAACACGCTGACCGGAGAGCGGGCGATCGCCAGTTCCGGCGGCTTCGCGCCGGGCAGGTCGTACTGCGCCGAGGGCAACGTCGTACGCGCACTCGGTGGTGACGCCACCCATGTAGTCTTCACGAACGCCTACACGGTGGCGAAGGATGAGGCCGGCAAGTTCTTCCTGTCCGTCAAGCCGGTGTGCCCGAAGTGCCAAGCCGATTACTCCCCCGGTCAGTTCATCGAAGGCGTCAAGCACGTAGGAACGAACCCGAAGACCAATGAGAAGTCGCCCTGGGACTTCGGCAGGATTCTCTCGGACGGTGCGGAATGAAATCACTGGAACTGGTTCGGATCGAAGCGGGACTGCACGACTGGGCAGGTATGGAGTGTGGCTGCTCGGTCACCAGGACCATCTCGGCCGAGCACATTCCCGACCTTCTCATCGGGCTGCTCGAGGGGAACCCCGAGAGGCTCAGTGACGAATGGGCGGAGAATCACGCCTACATCCAGTCGAACCTGATGGAGCCGGCCGTGGCGACGGCGCACCTCGTGGTCGCGGCCCTGGCCGGGCGTCCTCCTGTCGGAATGCGTCACGATCTGCTGCAGATCATGACCGCCTTGGTGTGCGGCGAGCAGGAGGACATCGCCGACGCGTGCCTGGACGTCGTCCGCGGGGCCACGTGGCTCCTCTACGAGGAGCTGGTGGCGTGCGAGCAGGTGGGCACCTCGGGGCTGGCCTACGAACTGCTCAAGTTCATGGATGAGCAATCCGAACGGCTGGCCGCGTACCGCAGCCTCTACGGGGCCCAGCTTCCCGGCATCTGAGGTAACGAGGTCCGCCGTCCCACGAAGGTCCCCCGCTCGGCGAGCGGGGGACCTTCGTCGTCCGTGCGCACCCCCGGCAGCCCGTCGGTGTCGCCGAACGGGCCGTGCGTCACCTGAAGAAGTGAACCGCCCCTCATCCCAAGGGCACCACGGGTAGGGCACTGCTGATCTCGTGCGGCATGGCGGCCGTAGTCGGAGTGTCCCGCGAGGCCGCCCACCCGGTCCAAGCGTTTTCCCCCGCATCGCCGCCGGCGCCGGGCAGCCGCGCCGGCGGCGATGCGGGGGGCGAGAAGCTTGCTCCGGCCGCCGGGCAGGTTCCGCGTCAGTGGTCGACGTCGTCGTTGAAGCGCTTCGAGCAGTCCTGCTGCTCCTGCTGCGTCTCGGCGCTGTTCAGGCAGGACCGCAGGTCCTTGCCCTCGTCGGAGTTGAGGATGGACACCCCGACGGCGACGAGGATCCCCGCGAGGACCACCGTCACGGCGCCCAGGGCCAGGCCTGCGACGGCCATGCCCCGGCGGCCGGCGCCGCCCCGGGCTCTACGGAGGGCGGCGATGCCCAGGCCGATGGCCACCAGGGCCAGCGGAATGCCCACGAACCACAGCCACAGCAGCAGGAGGGACGCGATTCCGGTGACCAGCGCGGCCACGGCGAGGCCGTTGCGCCCCGAACCGGGTGCGGAGGCGGGGGCGGGGTGGACGCCGGCGCCGGTGTGGTCCGGGGAACGGTACGCGTCGGACATGGGAGGGGTCCCTTCGTGGTCGGCCGTTGACAACTCCACCGCGCAGCGGTGATGTTCAGCCCGTCTGCCACGGCCCGGGCGCCGCAAACCCACCGCATCGCCCGCATCGGGAACCCGCGGCGGCGCTGTCACCCCGGCAGTCAATGCGGGCTGATGCCCGTCATCCTCGGTTGCTGACGCCGAGCTGAGGTCGATACTGTTTGGCGTGCACGTGCGTCACCGACCACCGGTCGGCCCGGAACGGGGGAGCAGGAATGAGTGAGAGGTTCGCCGCGGACCCGGTCGGGACCGCTCGGCGCATCACTTCCCTGCTCGAACGAGCCGGGCTCGCGGACGAAGACGCGCTCCGGGTGGAGGGCGAGGGCGGCCTCTCGTACGCCTCGGGGTTGCCCGTGGAGGATGTGCGGGCGCTGTTGCGCGGTGAGCGGCTGCCCCGGGGCGACGGTGGCGGGACGGACCCGGTGGAAGAGCGGCACCGCCGGGTGGTCGCCCGCATCGTCTTCCTGCGCCGTACCCGACTGCGGACTTCCCCCGACGGCCAGCGGCGGGCGTACTCGCTGGCGGACATCGCGGCGGGCGCGGGAACGAGCGCCCAGTGGCTCGACAAGATGATCAAAACGGGGAAGGCTCCGAACCTCGATCACGCCGCCGGTATCGCGGACTTCTTCGGAGAGAGCATCGAGTTCCTGGTCGCCGAGCCCGCCGAGGCCTTGGACCGGGTGCTCCAGCGAATCCACAAGGACCTGCTGGAGCGGACCGTCGCGCGCCAGGACGCGGACATCCAGCGCCTCAGGAGCGCGGACACCGCCAATGCCGCGGAGGGCGCCGGTTCTCCCGGTTCCGATCTGGGCATCGTCGGCTACGCCGCACGGGCACTCGCCGACGTGCCGGACGACACGGCGCAGCCCATCATCGCCCTCATCGAGTCCATTGCCCGGCGCTCGCGCGAGGAGCGCGCCCGCGAAGGCCGGTAAAAGGGCCCCTGGCCAGGCGCGATGTACACACCGGGGCAGCTTGCCTGCGCCGTGTCGAGTGGCTACTGTGCGGGCGCACGACTGTCAGAGTGCCGCGCATGCGTTCAAGGGTTCGACGAGCGGTGTGCCGGCGAGGGATGCGTCCGGGTGGGGAAGACATGTGGGACGCGGTGCGTATCTCCCGTGAAATGAAGCGCCACCGGGACGAACTGTTCGCGGGGGCGACGCGCCGGACGGCGCACCAGCCGCGCGAGCTCCTGCAGGCCGTCTGCGCCCACGTGTCGGAGACCAGCGGGCGCGAGGTCCGTCTCATGCTGGAGCCGTTCCCCCCTGGCACGGTCAGCGGGCTCTGGCTCGACCTGGGCGATCACGAGGTGATCGCGGTGGAGAAGAACACCCTGCCCGTTCACCAGATGGTGATACTGGGGCACGAGCTGTGGCATCGCAAGGAGGGCCGGCCCGGCAGCACGGCCGGCGGGGCCGCGGCCGCGCGCATGCTCGGTGACCGGTGGCGCGTCGACGACGCGGTCGCCCACGTCGCGGCACGCACCGACTACGACCTCGACGAGGAGCGGCGGGCGGAGCGGTTCGGCCGTCTGCTGGCGGCGAAGTTCCGCCCGCTCCTGCTCGGCACGCGCAACAGGACGCCCTCCGACGAGCTGACCGGGCGTATCTGGGCATCCTTGGAGGGCTGATGCGAGAAGGGGCCGACTACTACCTTCCCGCCGCCGTACTGGGCGCAGCCCTGCTCGCGAAGTGGCCCTCCCTCCAGCGGGGGTGGCGCAGCCCGACGGTCCGGACGGTGAACGCGCTGCTGTTCCTGCCCTGCGCCGGCTTCGTCCTGTCCTCCCCGCCGACCATCACCGCCGTCAACCGCCTCACCGGCATCTGCAATCTCTCGGCCCTCCTGGTCCACTGCATCATGACCGCCTACGCGTGCGCGTCCCTGCTGCTGCTGGACTACTGGAGAGGGAAGTCGGGAGAGGTCGCCCGCACGCGCCGCCGCGCACGGGTGTGGAAGACCGGCTGCTTCGTGGTGATCGTGGCCCTGGCGGGGCTCTTCGCCCTGGGCGACGTCCCGGTGGAACGCCCGCGGGACTTCGACACGTACTACGCCACCACCCCGTTCATCAGCGAGATGCTCGTGCTCTACCTGCTCACGTACATCGCTGCCGGCGCGGCCACGACCATCGTGTGCTGGAACTGGTTGATCGACATCGGCAGAAGAACGGCGCGGGGGACGAGGACGGCCGTCGACCGGCCCTTGCGGATCGGCCTTCTCGTCCTGGTGATCGCGGCCCTGGCCAACATCGTCTTCGGCCTGTTCAAGCTGACCGCCATCGCTGCCCGTTGGGCGGGCCGGGACTGGGACGCGCTGAACGAGAGCCTGTCGCCCTTCATCTCGGCCAGCGGGATGATGGTCGGCGTCGGGCTCCTCGTCCCGGCCTACGGCCCCGGCCTGATCGACCGGGTGTGGCACCCCGTGCGCGCGGTCAGTGCCCTGCGGCCCCTGTGGCGACTGGTCCGCCGGTCCGGACTGGCCACCGGAAGCAGGATGTTCCTTCCCCCGCCCTGGTACGCCGGGCCGGAGCAGGTCCTGCTCTACCGGATGACCACCGTTCACGACTGGATGCTCGAACTGTGCGTCCACTGCACGGACGACGTACGTGAGGCGGCCTACCGACGGGCGAAGGAGGGCGGGGCGGCGGAGCGCGAAGCCGTGGCGGCCGGCCTGGCCGCCATGTTCACCGCGGCGGCGCAGGCGCGTGCGCGCACGGCGGAGCCCGCCGCGGAGCAGAACGTCGTCGCGGTGGCCGCCGTGCGCTCGGCGGAGGCGGCGGACCGCGACCTGCTGGTCTCGATCTCCCGCGCTCTTGCGTCTGCCTCCGGCCGCACGGCCGGCTCGCGCCGGTCCGCCGTGGCCTTCGGAGGCCGCGTGCGGCGGTGAGGGTACTCCACCCCCGTGGGGGTACCCTCACCGGCGGGTCCGTCCCGCTGTCAGCCGTTCCAGGTGCCGGTGATGGCGAGGGCGCCCGGGGCTGCGGGCAGGCCCTGGACCGGGACGGCCGCGGTGGTGGCCCAGGTGCGGTCGGCGCGGCGGGTGGTGTGGAGGAGCTTGTCGTCGGCGGTGGTGACGGCCACCACGACCTCGCCGGCGACGTTGGCGGTGGCGACGGACTTGGCGGTGACCGTGCCGAGGATGGCCTTGATCTCGGTCAGCTGGGTCCAGACGCCGTTGAAGTTGCGCAACGCGTGGTACTGGCGGGCGCCGTTGTCGGTGGCGATGACGATGTGCGTCTCGTCGCCGGAGCCAACGGTGCTGATGGAGGTGATGGGGCCGGTGGGACCGGCGGCTCCGGCGACATCGCCCCAGGGGAGCCAGTTGCCGTTGCCCTGACGGATGGTGTGGTAGGCCTTGCCGCCGCTGACGGTGGTGACGTGGAGCTCGCCCCGGACGACGGCGGTGGCCGCGGCCGTCACGTTGCCGACCTTGCCGGAGGTGACGTCGCGGAAGGGCGTCCAGTTGCCGGTGGCGTCGCGGACGGTGTGGAGCGCCTTGCCGTCGGCGACGGCGACGACGTGGAGGTCCCGGCCGATGTTCATCGCGGTGACTCCGGTGAGGTTGCCGAGGGCGCCGGCCGCGCCGAAGACGTCCCCGAACGCGCCCCAGGAACCGTCCTGCTTGCGGATCGTGTGGAACAGCCCGGCACTGTTGCTGACGGCGAGGACATGGGTGTCGCCGCTCATGCCTACGGCGGCGGAGTTGCGTATGCCGCCGATGCTGCCGGCGCCCTGGGTCTGGACGTCTTCGAAGCCGGTCCAGGATCCGTCGTTCACACGGACGCCCTGGTAGAGGCTGCTGCCCGACTGCACGAGGGCTTGGGTCTTCCAGCCCGGGGACAGTGCACGGACGCGCTGGAACCAACCGCCGAGGTCGTCGACCCGGGTGCTGAACGCACCGGCACGGGTCTCCGTGTCGGGGGCGCCGAGGCAGCCGCCCTGCCAGCCGCGGCCGGTGATTCCGACGAGGGCGGGCTTGCCGTTCTCCGTGCGGAATGCGGCACCGCCGGCGTCGCCGGCACAGACGGTGGCGTCGGCGGGAGACTTGGCTGCGAGGTCGAAGCCGGTCGCGGTCACGTTCCCCGCGGTGAAGACGGCCTTGTGACGGGTGGCGGGGACCCACTCGGTCTTGGTACGACCGAAGCCGGCGACGGTCACCTCATGACCCGTGGCGGGCGCGGTGGCCGCCAGCGGGACGGGGTCGATGCCGTTGGCGGGCTGCACGAGGCGCGCCATGACGAGGTCGCGGTCGGCGTGCGGGACCAGTTCGGCGATGTCGCTGGTGTGTCCGCCACTGGTGATCAGCAGGGACTTGCCGACCACGGCGGTGGTCTTGTCCTTCGGCGCGCCCGCGGCCACGGTGTTGCCCTGGGCGGGGTCGTCGGCGAAGCAGCTCTTGGCGGTGAGGACCCAGTGCGCATCGACGAGCGCACCGGAGCAGGAGCGCTTGCTGTCGCCGACGATCAGCTTGGTGTTGAAAGCGAGTCCCGCGGTGTCGATGGGCTGTCCGGCACCGGGGGGAGTGGTGCTCGACGTACCGGTGACCCGCAGCTCCAGCAGGACGGCGGCGGACGGGTCCGCGCCCGCTTCACCGAAACCTCTGCTGGTGTTGCCGGGGATGTCCAGGTTCTGCGTCTCGTTCTTGACGGAGATGCTGGCCTTCACCGACCGCTCGTAGGTCTGGATCCGGTACGCGCCCGGAATGGAGACGGTGAGGAACCCGGTGCCTCCAGGAGCCGCGAAGCACATCCGCTCCTCGGGCAGCTTCAGATCGCGGGCCCACACCTTGATCTGGTACGGCTTGTCGCAAGGGGTGTGGGTGATGTTGCCGTCACCGCGGATCAGCTTGGCGCCGGTTTCCGCCAGGGTCTGATCGCTGCCGGGGTAGGACCCGTCCTCGACGACGTACGGGGCACCGGCGTTGGCGGCCGGCTCGCCGGCGGCCGAAGCCACGGGGGCGGCGGTTCCCATGAGGACCGCCGCGGTCGCGGTGGTGGCCGGCAGCCACCACCGTGTGCGCAATGCCATGAACGTCACTTTCGTCATGTCACCCCCGTGGGAGGGTGACTCGGGGCCGTCCGGCTCGTGCTGGACGGCAGGGGGTGAGGACTGCCGGGGTCCGGGGGGGCGCAGCGATCTCCGACAGCGGGTACGTCCGCCTGCCGCCGTCATCGGTCGCCTTGAGCCGAGTGGTGCGCGGAAAGACGATGCGGTCGACGACCTGACGGTGACGTGCCGCCACCGGCGTACGCACCTGCGCGGTCCATGGCTGTGTCCGTGGCCGTGGCCGATCGCTCACCTCCGACCAACGCCTCCACCTCGGCCGCATCAAGGCCCGAGGCGAAGGCGAGACCGCCGATTCCTGGGCTCGTGACCCTCTGGGGGGAGACGGTAACGGCTCGCGACTCGCATATCAACCACCGTTTGCATGCATCAACGCCAGTTGAAATCAGTGAGGTTCCCTCATAGGGTCCTCACAGCTCGGCAGACACCCATGCCTGGACACACTCCTGGGCACGGCCCTGTCCGCGCCTTGCGCGTCAGCCACAACCCTGCGCGTGACCAGCGCAGTTCCCGCGGCTGCCAGGCGCGTCCCGGCCTGGCAGGCATTCAGTTCCCACCCGGCTCGACTGGGTTCACGCATGCCGGTCCCCGCGGGAATCGGCACACAGAGGGGGAGATTCCGTGCGTCACACAACAGGCCGACCACGCTGGGGAGCGGGGAGGAGACCGGACGCTTCACGCACGCTGATCGGCGGTCTCCTTCCGCTGGCTCTCCTGACGACGCTGCTGTCCACGGCACCGATCGCCGCAGCCGCGGAGACCCCGGTCAGCGAGCGCGGGCAGACCGTCGCGTTCTGGAAGAACGGCGGTCCGGCGATGCAGGCGGCCGCCGGGACCGCCCTGACGGGCTCGGACGCGGACATCCGCGCCTTCCTCGACAAGGGCCGCGCCATAGCGGAGAACCTCGACGACCGCGAAGCGGCGCTTCAGGTCGTCGCGGAGGCCGGCCCGGGCGTGCGCAAGGCCGCCGAGCAGGCGCTGGCCGGGACTCCGGAGCAGCTGGACACCTTCCTGAAGGAGGGTTGGAAACTGCCCCTCGACCAGGACCAGCGGGTCGAGGCGGCCAGGATCGGCGAAGCCGGCGGCAGGACCCTGAAGGAGGCCGCCGATGCCGCGCTGAACTCCGACATGCAAGCGGTGCGCGCCTTCCTGAGCGAAGGTCAGTACAAGAAGCGCGACTCCGACGCACGGGTCCGTGTGGCGCAGCTCGAAACGGCGGGCGGGGCGAAGGTCCGCGCCGCCGCCACCGCAGCCCTCAACGGTTCGATCGAGGACGTTCGCGAGTTCCTCACCTTCGGTCAGCACGTGGCCAGGGCGCAAGACCAGGAACACGCCTCCGTCACCGAGCTCGCCCAGCAGGCCAAGGACGCCGGCGACGCGGCGGAGCGGGAGAGCCGGGCCGCCAAGGAGGCCGCCGACCGGGCCATCGCACTGGCCCTCTTGGCCAAGAAGGAGACCGAACGGGCCAGGGACGAGGCAGCGGCGGCCAAGGCGGACGCCGCCCGCGCCGCCGAAGCCGCCCGCCGCGCGGCGGAGTCCACCCGGCGTGCGGCCGAGGCCGCTCAGTCGGCGATCGCCGCCGCCCGTGCCGCCAACGCGGCGGCCCAGGTCGCCGCGGCGGCAGCCAGTGCCGCCGCCCGTGCCGCGTCCGGGGCGGCGAACGCCGCCGCGAAGGCGCTCACCCATGCGGCAGCGGGTCAGCGGGACGAGGCGCTCGCCGCCCACGCCCGGCAGGCCGCCGACGCCGCCGACGGCGCCGCGACGGCCGCGGAGCGCGCGGCGATCTCCGGTGACGCCGCCGCCGCTTCGGCGAGGGCCGCAGCGTCCTCGATCGCGAACGCGGACGGCGCCGCCCTGGCCGCGGAGGAGGCCGCCGGGTACAACGAGCAGGCCGGCAATTCCTCCGCGGAGGCCCGCCAGGCCGCTGCCACCGCCCGCCGCCACGCGGCCGAGGCGACCCGCGCCGCGGACATCGCGGCCGGTCACGCGGCCAACGCGGCACGCGAGGCCCGAGCGGCACGCGACGCGGCACGCTCGGCCGCCAAGCACGCGCGCAACGCCGCCGATGCCGCCATGAAGGCCGGCGGGCACGCGGCCGGATCCAAGGAAGCGGCCGCCGAGTCCAAGGCCCATGCCGACACCGCCCTCCAGCGCGCCAAGGAGGCCATGGCGGCAGTGGACAAGGCCAAGGAGATCCACGACCTGGCCCGCAAGGCCGAGGCGGACGAACTCGCCGCCCGCAAGGCCACCGGCATCAACCACGCCAAGGACCTCAAGGCCGCGTACGACAGGACCCTCGCCGAGGAGAAGAAGGACAAGGCCGACTCCGACAAGCTCCGAGCCGACTTCGTCCGCCTGTCCCAAGAAGCCGCCCAGCCCGCGGCCGAGCCCGCCCAGATCGCCGCGGCGGGCCGCAAGATGGCCCTGGCCGCCCTGCAGACCCAGGGACAGTGGAGCCGGGCCGCAGCCGAAAGCGCCCTGGCCGCCCCGGACGCCGTCGTGGTGGCGTACGCCCGCAACGGCTGGCGGGCGGCGGAGCAGCAGGACGAACGCGAACAGATCCTCAGACTCCGCGACGACTCTCCGTACGTAGCGGTGAGAAGCGCCGCCACGACCACGCTGGGCGGTGACGCGACCCAGATCCACGCCTTCCTCGTGGAGGGACAGCACGAGGCAGCGGTCTCCGCGTACCGGGTCGAGGTCGCCCGCATCGGCAACTCCGGGGGGCCGGCCGTCAAGAAGGCCTCGGACGCCGCCCTCAACGGGACCGGCTACCGGCCGCTGCTGGACTTCCTCACCACCGTTCAGCACACCGCCCGTCACAGCGACGACCAGGCGACCGTGGCCGGCTTGGCGCAGAACGCCGGCCCGGAGGTGAAGGCCTACGCCGACATCGCCATGGAGGGACCCGCTCCGTCCCTGCGCACCTTCGTCGAAAGCGGCCAGCACAAGGCGGCACGCCGAGACCAGGGCAACGCCGGCCACGTCGCGCAGATCCAGCACGTCATCGCCGGAACCGCACAGGTGGCGGCCCTCGCCCAACAGCGGGCAGCCGAGGCCCTGAAGACCGCCGCCACCGCGCTGGACGCGTCCAACGAAGCGACCGAGTACGCCCGGCAGGCCAAGATCTACGCCGAACAGGCCGCCGGCTACGCCGAACAGGCCGACACCTCCGCAAAGCAGGCTGAAGCCTCCGCGAAGAAGGCAGCCGCGCACGCGGCCACCGCCCGCAACGCGCAGCAGCAGGCCCGGACCAGCGCGAGCAACGCCAACGCCTCCGCGGCATGGGCCGAAGCCAGCGCCGACCTGGCCCGCGGCTACGCCGCCGAGGCCTACGCGGCGGCCGAATCCGCACGCCAGTCCGCCATCAACGCCGGAGCCGACGCAAACGCCGCAGCCGTCACTTACCAGAAGCACCTCGACACGTACCTCGCCGAAAAGGCGCGCGCGAACGAGCAGACCTGGTGGGAGAAGGCTTACGAGAAGTACCGGTATCTGGAGCAGCTGGTCGCGGGCGGAATGGAATACGCGGGCGACTACGCATCCGAAGCCGGCAAACAGGCTTGGGAGTGGTACAAGAACCTCTCGTTCCTGGAGAGAGAGCGCCTGCACCTGGAGCTTCGCCACCTCGTGGCCGACGGGTTCGGTGGAATCCCCATCCTCGGGGAAATCGCCGACCTCAGCAACTGCCTTACCTACGCCCTGGAAGGTGTCGGTTTCGGAGATTCGAGCAAATTCACCGACGCGGCATGGTCCTGCGGTGCAGCCATTCCCATCGCCGGCTGGCTCGCCTACATTCCCAAGGGGAAGAAGTGGTACAGCAAGGCTGAACCCCTCTGGGAAAAACTGAAGCGATTCAATAAAAAGATAGAAGATATTCTGGAGTGCGGAGGGAAGAAGCACAGCTTCCCCGCCGGCACACCTGTACTGATGGGCGACGGAACCACCCGCCCCATCGAGCGCGTCAGGATCGGCGAAGAGGTCCAGGCAACCGACCCCGTCACCGGAATATCCGGAAAACGCCGCGTCACCGCGACGATCTACACGCCCGATGACCGGAATTTCACCGACCTCACGCTGGGGGCCCCGGACGGAAACGCCTCCCTGACGGCAACCGGCCACCACCCCTTCTGGTTGGAGAATCAGAACGGGTGGGTGGATGCAGCCGAACTCAAGCCGGGAGACACGCTCCGCACGCCGGCCGGAACGGCCCGCATTACAAGGGTCAATAACTGGAACGGCCTGCAACCCGCCTACAACCTGACGGTGGACGACCTCCACACGTACTACGTCCTCGCCGGACCCACCCCGGTCCTCGTTCACAACTGCACGGGATACGACCCCGCAACGGGTCAACTCGACGAAACGACCTATAAAGCCCTGCGCAAGGCTTATGGAGACAGGGCTGCCGACGGCGCTGATTACAATATCGACGCGATGCACGGAACAGATCAAGCCCGCGCCCTGGATCACAACATTCCAGGAATTGGGCACAACCCTTCCGCGCTCGCGGCGTATTTCAAGAGTTTCGAAGGCAAGATGACCCATCGAGACAACAAGAGAGGATCTTTGGTTACGTACGACAGCAACCGCGGCGTTATCATAATAGATGGAGCCGACAAGATTCACGGATTCAGGCTCGATCCGGATAAGTTCAAGAACGACATGCACAACGGAGGGGCCAGGTATACTTTGAAATGAGAAAATCAGTAAGGATTGCGGCAGGCGCTACGGGGCTGGATCTCACTCTGGTGACCTCCCAGCGGACCGCATTCTTCGCAGCGGTCGATTATGTCGTCAACGGGCCACTGACCGAGGCGAGCATGATCGTAGAATTCGGTGCCACGCGGGAGACCCTGCAGGAGTTGTCGGCGAGATTCTCCGACTCCGAGACGACTGTGGTCACCCTCCAAGATCTCCACCTGGTGCACCAGCTGTTCCAGGGGTTGCCTCGCCACATCAAGTCGGAGGAGCATTTCCACCTCGTCACCGGTTTCTATAAAGACGACTACCGTCACGTCGCAAGCGCTCTTCTGGATTCCGTGCGGGAAATAGATACCGACTGAATTCAAAATCGCCGGGGTCCTGGACACAGCGTCCGGGACCCCGCTTTTTTTGTAATGTGACGGTGGCGCGAAGGCGCCATCCCTGCCCCGCCTGCCCTCGTCTCACCACGGGACGTCGCACAGACGGGACTTGACCTCAAGCGCGCTTCAGGTTGGAGGCTCATTCGTACGCACCGCCGGCGGCTGGGGGCGGCGCGGCACTTCACCCACTGGAGGAGCCCCATGTCGAGCAACATCGTTCACAACCCCGACCCCGCTGTGCCTGGCGCATCCCCGGTCCACCGCTCTGGCCTCACCTGGTGGAAGGCACTGGTCACCGGGGCGATCTGCGCGGTCGTCGTCAATCTCATCGTCCTCGCCGTCGCCGAGCTGGCCGACGCCTCGCTCATCATCGTCAACGGCGGCGAAGAGCACCCGATCACGGTGGGCGGCGTCATCGGCGCCTCGGTCGTCCCGCTGGCCGTCGGGGCGGGCGCTGCCCTGCTTCTGTCCCTGTGGAATCTGGTCTTCCTGCGGATCGCGCAGTACGTGGGCGGCGGCCTGGCACTACTGTCGGTCGCCGGCCCGCTGTCGTCCGGCGCCGACGGCGGCACCGTCGCCGCCCTGGCCCTGATGCACATCACCCTCGGCGTGACGGTCGTCAGCACCCTGGAGCTCCACCGCCGCCACCGGCTCCTCCAGCCAGTGCTGTGACGTGCACCGAACTTTGCCGGGTCGGGTGGTCGGGCTGCCGTGTTCCTGGCCGCCCAGGTGGAAGCGATGCCCGCGGGTCACATACTCGATCCGCTCTCGATCCGCTCCGGCTCTCCTTCTGGGCCGGGCGGGTGGTGGCCTCCGGATGACGAAGTCGTCGTCACTGACTAGGCAGTGTCTGGTGGCTCTTTGATGAGGTCGCGGAGCCAGATCACGATGGCCGCGGTGGCCAGGGTGCCGTTGAAGATGTAGTCGCGTTTGT
>NZ_JBSGQV010000016.1:0-89556 GCF_053606025.1 Streptomyces sp. NPDC055254
ACAAACGCGACTACATCTTCAACGGCACCCTGGCCACCGCGGCCATCGTGATCTGGCTCCGCGACCTCATCAAAGAGCCACCAGACACTGCCTAGGCCGTCCACGGCGGCCGGACCGCCCGGGACCACCTGCGCGTACTGGCCGCCTCGAACCGCATCGGGGCCCGCAGGGTGGACGAGGTACTGGAGCAGGCGGGCATCGCGGCCGCCGCCCACCGACGGATCAAGACCTTCTCACTCGGCATGCGCCAGCGGCTGGGCATAGCGGGCGCCCTGCTGGGGGACCCTGGGGTGCTGCTCCTGGACGAGCCGACCAACGGGCTCGACCCGGAAGGCATCATCTGGATCCGGGAGCTGATGCGCGGCCTGGCCGCCGAGGGGCGCACGGTCCTGGTCTCCAGCCACCTGATGACCGAGACAGCCGCCCTGGCCGACCACTTGATCGTGCTGGGGCAGGGCAAACTGCTGGCCGACAGCGCCATGGAGGCCTTCATCGACGCCCGCAGTACGGCTCGGGTGCGGTTGCGGACCTCGGACCCGATCCGCTTGCGGGCCGCCCTCGCCAGGGACGGCTTCGAGCTCACCGGCGTCGACAGCGGGCGCTGGACCGTCGACGGCATACAGGCGGAGCAGCTCGGCAGCATGGCCGCCCGAGAGGGCATTCCGATGCTGGAGCTCACCGACGAGCGGGCCTCGCTGGAGCAGGCCTACCTCGATCTCACGGCAGGGCAGGCCCAGTTCGCCGCCCACCGCTGACACCCCGACTCAGGCCAGGAGGCCTTCCATGAGCACCGTCCTGCCCGTCCTGCACTCGGAGTGGATCAAGATCAGATCGCTGCGCGGCACGCTGGGCGCCCTGATAGCGGTCCTCGTCACCACCGCCGGCATACAGGCGTTCACCGCCTGGGCGATCGGCACGGCGGAGGAGGGCAGCATGGGCGACGATCCGCTGTTCGCGGCGTACTACGCCATCAACTTCGGACAGGTGGCGGCCATAGCCTTCGGGGCGAACGCCTTCTCCGCGGAATTCCACAACAGCGCCCTGCGGACCACCTTCACAGCCGTGCCCGACCGCACCCGGTTCTACCTGTCGAAGATCGCCGTGGTGGGCGGACTCGCCTTCGCGGTCGGCCAGGTGACGGGACTGCTGACCTTCGTCGGCGGGCAGGCGTTCATGGGTCCGTACGCCCTGGAGCTCGGCGCCCCGGGCACGGTGCGGTCCATCATCGGCTGCGGTCTCTACCTGACGGTCATGACACTGTTCGCGGCCGGCCTGACGGCGATCCTGCGCAGCGGTGTCGCCGTGGTCAGCATCCTCGTCCCCTTCGTCCTGCTGGTCTCCTTCGTCGTCAGCGGAGTCGCGGGCGCTGTCGGCCAGTTCACGCCGGACCGGGCCGGCCAGATGGTGATGCGGAGCGAGTCGATCGGAGGGGTGCTGGGACCGTGGACCGGCATCGGAGTGGCGGCGTCGTGGGCCGCGGCGGCGGTGATCGGCGGCTGGCTCTCGATACGCCGCCGGGACGCGTGACGGCAGGCCAGTTGTCAGTGGGCGCCGGGATACTGACGACATGACCACGGCAGATCATCTCGACACGATCGACCGGCTCAGCGCCCGGGAGTTCCCGGCCGAGCCGGACCGGTCCGGCGGGCGGAGCAGCGGCCCGGGCCACCACCTGGTGGAGGTCGGCCGGACCGAGGGCTTCTGGGAGGACGACGGCTCGGGGTGGATCGCGGCGAGCGAGCAGATCAGCGCGGAGTACGGGGCGCTGACCCAGGCTCTCAGCGACCGGTGGGGGGAGCCGCAGATCTTCGCCCTCGAATCGCTCGGAGTGCGCGTGGCCGAAGGGGAGGAGATACCGGCGCCCTGGGGGGAGGTGAGTGCCAGTACCGACCACGTGCATCTGTGGCGGGCCGGGGACCGCTGGCTGGTGGCGTACGTGGCGCGGGGGAACGCGTACGACCCCTACCTGCTGATGGCGGGGGTCACGGTGGTCGACCCGCCGTAGCCGCGGTGACCCGACCCCACCTGACCCGACCCGGGCACGGACCGGGGCGGGAATGGCGCGGGGCGGGGGTCAGGGGGCGTCGGGTGATTCGGCGGCCGCCCGGAGGCGGGCGTACTCCTGGGCCATGGACTCGGCGGTCCAGTGGGCGTTGAGGCCACTGGGGTTGGGCAGGGCCCAGACGCGGGTGGAGCCGATGGTGTGCTCCTGGGGGCCGATCTGCGCCTTCCGGTAGCCGAAGGCGGTGCGGTAGGCGGTGACTCCGACGACCGCCAGCCACTGCGGGCGCAGCAGTTCCACCTTGGCCGTCAGGAGGCGGCCGCCCTCGCGGAACTCCTCGGCGCTCAGCTCGTCGGCGCGCGCCGTGGCTCGGGCGACGACGTTGGTGATGCCCAGCCGGTAGGTCAGCAGCTCGTCCTGCTCGGCCGGGGCCAGGCGGCGCGGGGTGAATCCGGACAGGTGCAGGACGGGCCAGAAGCGGTTGCCGGGACGGGCGAAGTGGTGGCCCGTGGCGGCGGAGAGGAGACCGGGGTTGATGCCGCAGAAGACCACGCGCAGACCGCCCGCGACCACGTCCGGGAGGACGCGGTCACGGGCGGCGTTCAGCTCGTCGGGAGTCAGAGGATCGATCCCGGCGCGTACCCGGCGGCCTCCGGGTGCTGCTTGGCGATCGCTTCGATGCGGGAGACCACCGCCGCGACCTGGTCACCCGCGGCGCCCGTGAAGGACAGCTTGTCGGCCATCAGCGCGTCAAGCTGGGCCCGGTCCAGCGGCATCCGCTCGTCGGCGGCCAGCTTGTCCAGCAGTTCGTTGCGCTCGGCGCCCTGCTCGCGCATGGCGAGCGCGGAGGCCACCGCGTGCTCCTTGATGACCTCGTGGGCGGCCTCACGGCCCACCCCGGCCCGTACCGCGCCCATCAGGACCTTGGTCGTGGCGAGGAACGGCAGGTAGCGGTCCAGCTCGCGGGCGACGACCGCGGGGAAGGCGCCGAACTCGTCCAGGACCGTCAGGAAGGTCTCCAACAGGCCGTCGAAGGCGAAGAACGCGTCCGGCAGGGCGACCCGGCGGACCACGGAGCAGGAGACGTCGCCCTCGTTCCACTGGTCGCCGGCCAGCTCGCCGGTCATCGAGGCATAGCCGCGCAGGATGACCATCAGGCCGTTCACGCGCTCGCAGGAGCGGGTGTTCATCTTGTGCGGCATCGCCGAGGAGCCGACCTGGCCGGGCTTGAAGCCCTCGGTGACGAGCTCGTGGCCGGCCATCAGGCGGATCGTCTTGGCGATGGAGGACGGGGCGGCGGCCAGCTGCACCAAAGCGGTGACCACGTCGTAGTCCAGCGAGCGCGGGTAGACCTGGCCGACCGAGGTGAAGGCCTGGGCGAAGCCGAGGTGGGCGGCGATCCGCTGCTCCAGGTCGGCGAGCTTGGCGGCGTCGCCGCCCAGCAGGTCGAGCATGTCCTGCGCGGTGCCGACCGGACCCTTGATCCCGCGCAGCGGGTAGCGGCCGAGCAGGTCCTCCAGGCGGTCGTAGGCGACCAGCAGCTCGTCGGCGGCGGTGGCGAAGCGCTTGCCCAGGGTGGTGGCCTGCGCGGCGACGTTGTGGGAGCGGCCGGCCATGACCAGCTCGGCGTGCTCGCCGGCCAGCTTGCCGAGGCGGGACAGGACGGCGACCGTGCGGTCCCGGGCCAGCTCCAGCGAGAGCCGGATCTGCAGCTGCTCGACGTTCTCGGTGAGGTCGCGCGAGGTCATGCCCTTGTGGACGTGCTCGTGGCCGGCGAGGGCGTTGAACTCCTCGATCCGGGCCTTCACATCGTGCCGCGTGACCTTCTCGCGCTCGGCGATGGAGGCGAGGTCGACCGTCTCCAGAACGCGCTCGTAGTCGGCGAGGGCCTCGTCCGGGACCTCGATACCGAGGTCCTTCTGGGCGCGCAGGACGGCGAGCCACAGCCGCCGCTCCAGCGTCACCTTGTACTCGGGGGACCACAGGACGGCGAGCTCCGCGGAGGCGTAGCGGCCGGCCAGGACATTGGGGATGCGGGGCTTGGCTGTCACGTGGAGGGATTCTACTTGGGCCGCGGCTGTGTGTTCACGCAGGTGGACGCCCCGCCTCCGATTGTGCCTTGCTACGAGATCCGCGCCACGCCCTACGGTCGGCGGTCACCGGTCTCCCTACCGTACGGCAGCAGTTCCGGGCGCTTGGCGGGACGGCCGTCCCCGGAGGAGCGGCCGGTCAGGCGCCGCCCGACCCAGGGGAGCAGATGCTGCCGGGCGAAGCTGAGGTCCTGGGCCCGGCGCAGCGCCCAGCCCGGCGGGAGGGCCGCCGGCAGTTCGGTGCGCCAGTCCTGCTCGGCCGGCAGGCCCAGGACCTGCCAGACGGCCTCCGCCACCCGGCGGTGGCCCTCCGCGGTCAGGTGCAGCCGGTCGACGTCCCACATCCGCGGGTCCGCCAGCGCGGGCGCCCCGTACAGGTCCACGACCAGGGCGCCGTGCCGGGCGGCGAGGCCCTCGATGATGCCGAAGAGCTCCTCCATGCGTGGGCGGAAGCGTTCCATCACCGGTCCGTTGCGGCCGGGGGAGCGCATGAGGACGAGCCGCCGGCAGGACGGCGCGAGGAGCTCCACGGCCGATTCCAGGTGGTGGCGCACGCGGCCCATGTCCACCGTGGGCCGCAGGGTGTCGTTCAGCCCGCCGACCAGGGTCACCACGTCGGCGCGCATCGACGCGGCCACCGGTGCCTGCTCCTCGGCGATCTGCCCGATGAGCTTTCCGCGGACCGCGAGGTTCGCGTAGCGGAAGTCCGGCTCGCGCGCCGCGAGGCGGGTGGCCAGTAGGTCGGCCCAGCCCCGGTAGGAGCCGTCCGGAAGCAGGTCGGACATGCCCTCGGTGAAGGAGTCGCCGACCGCGACGAAACTGGTGTAAGAGGCATTCATCTCCATGGCGGAGTGATGTTACCGCGCGGTACCCCGGCTCCGCAGGGCCGGGGACCGCACGGTGGCACCCGCTAGGAGGCCCGCCGCCCGAACAGCTCGCGCAGCACGTCCTCCATCGTCACCAGGCCGGTCATGGCGCCGTTCGGACCGAGCACCGCTGCCAGATGGGTGCGGCTGCGCCGCATCGCGGTCAGTACGTCGTCCAGCGGTGTCTCCGCCCGCACTTGGGCGATCGGCCGCAGCTCCGGCAACGGGAACGGCTGCTCCCGTGCCTCCGCGTCCAGGGCGTCCTTGACGTGCAGGTACCCCAGGATCCGGTGCTGCCGGTCGAGCACCGGGAAGCGCGAGTACCCGTGCTCGGCGGACAGCCGCTCCAGCCCGGCCGGAGAGATGCCCTCCTCGGCCGTGACCACCCGGTCCAGGGGCAGCACCACGTCCGTCACCGGCCGGCGGCCCAGTTCCAGGGCGTCGTGCAGTCGCTCGCTCGCCCGGTCGTCGAGGAGCCCCGCGTCACTGGAGTCCCTGACCATCCGCGCCAACTCGTCGTCCGAGAAGGTCGCCGCGACCTCGTCCTTCACCTCCACCCGCAGCAGGTGCAGCAGGGCGTTGGCGAAGGCGTTGATCGCGAAGATGACCGGCTTCAGCGCCCGGGTGAGGGCCACCAGCGGCGGCCCGAGCAGCAGGGCGGTGCGCACCGGCTCGGACAGGGCCACGTTCTTCGGCAGCATCTCGCCGAACAGCATGTGCAGGTACGTGGCCAGCGCCAGCGCCACGGTGAAGGAAATGGCGTGCGAGAGGCCGGACGGCACGCCGAAGAGGTCGAAGAGCGGGGTCAGCAGGTGGGCGATGGCCGGCTCGGCCACCACACCCAGCACCAGGGTGCACAGGGTGATGCCCAGCTGGGCCGCCGCCATCAGCGCCGATACGTGCTCCAGGCCCCACAGGACGGCGCGGGCGCGCCGGTCCCCCTGCTCGGCGTACGGCTCGATCTGGCTGCGCCGCACCGAGATCAGCGCGAACTCCGCGCCGACGAAGAAGGCGTTGACGACCAGGGTCGCCAGGCCGATCAGCAACTGGATCGCGGTCATCGCTCCCCCTCCCCGCTCTCGCCGTGACCGGACTCGTCCGGTGCGTGCAGCAGCACGCGGGCGGCGCGCCGCCCGCCGGCGTCCACCACGTCGAGGCTCCAGCCGTCCAGCTCCAGGCTGTCGCCGACGGCCGGAATCCGGCCCAGCTCGGTCGCTATCAGACCGGCCAGGGTCTCGTACGGGCCGTCGGGCACCCGCAGACCGATCCGCTGGAGCTGGTCCGTACGCGCGGAGCCGTCGGCGGAGTAGAGGGAGCGTCCGGAGCCGTCCGTTCCGGCCGGGGCCAGGTCGGGGGTCTCGTGCGGGTCGTGCTCGTCGCGCACCTCTCCGACGACCTCCTCGACGATGTCCTCCAGCGTGGCCACACCGGCCGTGCCGCCGTACTCGTCGATGACCACCGCCATCGTCTGCTTGCCGGACAGCCGGTCCAGCAGCCGGTCCACGGTCAGCGACTCCGGTACGAGCAGGGGTTCGCGCAGCAGCTGCGACACGGGGTGGCGACGGCGCTCCTCGGCGGGCAGCGCCAGTACGTCCTTGATGTGCACGGTGCCCACGACGGTGTCGAGACTGCCCCGGTACACGGGGAACCGGGACAGGCCGGTGGCCAGGGTCGCGTTCGCCACGTCCTCGGCGGTGGTCTGCACGTCCAGCGCGGTCACCTGCACGCGCGGGGTCATCACGTTCTCCGCGGTCAGGTCGACGAGGTTGAGGGTCCGTACGAACAGCTCGGCGGTGTCCTTCTCCAGGGCGCCGGCCTTCGCGGAGTGGCGCGCCAGCGCGACCAGCTCCTGCGGGGTGCGCGCGGAGGCCAGCTCCTCGGCCGGCTCCATGCCGAGCCGGCGCACCATGCGGTTCGCGGTGGAGTTCAGGTGGCTGATCAGGGGCTTGAAGGCCCGACTGAAGACCCGCTGCATGGTGGCGACCCGCTTGGCGAGCGCCAGCGGGGAGGAGATCGCCCAGTTCTTCGGGACCAGCTCGCCGACGACCATCAGGACGACGGTCGACAGGGCGGTGCCCAGGACCAGGGCGGTGGAGGACGCGGCCGCGGGCGACAGCCCGACGGCCTCGAAGGGGCCCTGGAGCAGGGCCGCGATCGACGGCTTGGAGATCATGCCGATGACCAGGCCGGTCACGGTGATGCCGAGCTGGGCGCCGGAGAGCTGGAACGTCAGGGTGCGGACGGCGGCCAGGGCGCTCTCGGCGCCCCGCTCGCCGCGCTCGACGGCCCCTTCGAGTTCGCTGCGCTCGACGGTGGTCAATGAGAACTCGGCCGCGACGAAGACCCCGCAGGCGAGGCAGAGCAGCAGCGCCACGAGGAGCAGGAGCACTTCGGTCATCGGTCGTTCACCTCCGCCCCATGATCAGCCAGGAGGAGGGGTGCCGCGCGATGTCGCGTACGGGTATGTCGTGGACTGGGAGGCTCGCCCATGGGCGGACGCTCACACCTTTCATTCGGGAGGGTTCGTTTGCCCTATGGTAAAGGATGGGCAAAGTGACGAGGGTCGTCCTTGTGACGTGGTCCCCGGCACCCGGATATGAACGACCTTCATACCAGCCCCGCCCCCGAACACCGCCACGAGTGCCCCCCGCGACACGGGAGGGGCCCGGCGGTGTCTCGCGGAGCGGAAGTCGGTGGCGGGCCGGCCGCGGGGCGTGCTCGGCTCCCCGGCCATGACCGGACGCGGGCCGGGACGGCCGGCGAGCCTCCCCGTACCGGCTCGCGGTCCTGCCGTCCCACCGCCGGCGGGGGGTCGCCTGCGCGCTCCTCGACGCCGCCGAACGTCGCTCCGCCGCGGTCGTGGGCCGGCGGAGCGACGCGATGGTCCTGGAGGCGAACGAGCGGGCCCATCGGACGTGGGCCGCCGCCGGCTACATGCGGGAGGACCACTGGCGGCGCTGGGTGAAGCCGTTCGCGCGGGCCACGTCAATCCACCCGGCGCGCCGAGCCGATGACGCAGTACGAGGTCGGCAGCGCCGGACCGCGCTCGGGCAGCCGGAAGCCGCGCTGCCTGACGATACGGAAGCCCGCCGCCTCGATCGCGGCGAGCGGGTCCCGGGCGGTGTGGCAGCCGCCGAACAGGAGGGGCCACACGGTCCGGTCCAGGGTCCGCTGGACGGCGGCCATGCCGGGCCCGGGCGCCAGGCCGTGCTCGAAGAAGCGCAGCTCGGCGTCGGGGCGGAGCACGCGGTGCAGCTCGGAGAGGGAGCGCGGAAGGTCCCGGACGGTGCACAGGACGAGCGAGGCGACGGCGACGTCGAAGGCTTCACTCTTGACCGGGAGGGCCTCGGCGGCCCCGGGCACGATGTCCACCGGTACCTCGGCGCGCTGGGCGGCGGAGGACGCGAGGCGGCGGAGGGTGCGCTCCGGTTCGACGGCGACCACCTCGGAGACGGCGCGGGGGTAGTGCGCGAAGTTCAGTCCGTTGCCGGCGCCGATCTCGATGACGCGGCCGGACACGCCGTGCAGCAGCTCGCGCCGGAGGGCGGCGATGCCGCCGCGGGTGTCGGCGGTGGTGCTGGCGCGGGCGTAGAAGCGGGCGAAGAGGGGGTGGTGAACGGGATCGCGGTCGCGGTCGCGGCCGCGGTCGGGGGGTGGGATGGGGTGGCGGCGCGGCATGACGGACCTCCGGGGGCGGCGGCGTACGTACCCGTACTTTGAGCTTGCCCGGTCGCTCGCGCGTCATCCCCCCGGGGGGCGGGGGCGGGGGCGGGGCCTCGGCCGGGCGGCGGGATACGGCCCGGGCCGTGTGCGGGGCTCCGCCCCGGGCCCCGCGCCTCAAGCGCCGGCGGGGCTGAGTTGGGCCCCGGCGAGCCGGGACCGTTCGGCTGGGTGGGCTGCGGGGCTCCGCCCGGGCCCCGCGCCTCAAACGCCGGCGGGGCTGGATCGGGGCCCCGGCGAGCCGGAACCCTTCGGCCGGGGCCGTGTGCGGGGCTCTGCCCCGACCCCGCGCCTCAAACGCCGGCGGGGCTGACATGGCCCCCCGGCCTCAAGCGCCGGCCGGCGGGCTGGGGTGGGGCCGAGCCTTGGACGTCCGCGGGGCTGGGGTGGGCCCGGGTCTTCGACGTTCGCGGGCTGGGGTGGCGGGTCTTGGGCGGGTGGGGGAGTTGCGGGTTCGGTGGGGGTGGGAGGGGGTGGGAGGGGGTCAGGGGGTGTGGGGGGGAGGGGACCAGGTGGTGAGGAAGGTGGGGGACGACCAGGTGCCCGCGAGGGTGGGGGAGAGCCACTCGGGGGCCGACGTGCGGAAGAGGGGCGGCGGGAGGGTGCCCGCGCCCGCCGGGACCGCGCCCAGGAGCGGGAGGCCCGAGACCCGGGGGAGGTCCGCCAGGTTGCAGCGGGAGGCCAGGTCCGGGGCGGCGGGCCAGCTGCCCACCACCACCCCCAGCGCGGTCAGGGACCGGGCGCGCAGGGCCTCCGCCGTCAGGGCGGTCGAATTGAGGGTGCCCAGTCCCGCCGGGGCCACCACCAGGACCGGGGCGTCCAGCAGGCCGGCCACGTCCGCGAGCGAGTGGCCCGCCTCGTCGAACCGTACGAGCAGCCCGCCCGCGCCCTCCACCAGGACCAGGTCGTGCGTCTCGGCCAACCGGGCCGCCGCCCGCGCGATCTCGGCGGGCGCCAGCGCCGGCAGCCCTGAGCGCCGGGCCGCCGTGTCCGGGGCCAACGGCTCCGGATAGCGCGCCAGTTCCACCCCCGTCACCGCGGGGCCGGCCAGCCGCACCGCCTCGGCGGCGTCGCCCGGCTCGTCCGGGCCCACGCCCGTCTGGGCGGGCTTGAGCACGGCCACCGAGCGGCCGGCCGCCACCGCGGCGGCCGCGATCGCCGAGGTGACCACCGTCTTGCCGATCTCCGTGCCCGTCCCGGACACGACCAGTACGGACATCTCAGCCTTCCTGCGCCGCCGCGCACACCGCGCGGCAGATCCGGGCCACGTCACCGTCGCCGGTGACGAACGGCGGCATCGTGTAGATCAGGTCGCGGAACGGGCGCAGCCACACGCCCTCGCGCACCGCCGCGCGGGTCGCGGCCTCCATGTCGACCGGGTGGTCCAGCTGGACCACGCCGATCGCGCCCAGGACCCGTACGTCCGCGACCCCGGGGATCTCCCAGGCCGCCGTCAGGCCCTCGCGCAGGCCCGCCTCGATGCGTTTGACCTCGCCCGGCCAGTCCTGGGCGAGCAGCAGGTCGACGGAGGCCAGCGCCACGGCCGCGGCGAGCGGGTTGCCCATGAAGGTCGGCCCGTGCGCCAGTACCGGGACCTCGCCCCGGGAGATCCCGTCGGCCACGCGTTCCGTGCACAGCGTGGCGGCCAGCGTCAGGTACCCGCCGGTCAGGGCCTTGCCCAGGCACAGCACGTCGGGGGTGATCCCCGCGTGGTCCGCCGCGAAGAGGGCGCCCGTACGTCCGAAGCCCGTCGCGATCTCGTCGAGGATCAGCAGCACCTCGTACTCGTCGCACAGCTCGCGCAGCACCCGCAGGTGGCCGGGGTGGTGGAAGCGCATCCCGCCCGCTCCCTGCACCACCGGCTCCACGATCACGGCGGCGAGCTCGTGCGCGTGCGCGGCGACCAGGGAGCGCAGGTGCGCGGCGTACGCGGGGTCCACCGGAGTGTCGAAGCCACCGGGGGGCGCGTCCGCGAAGACCTGCCGGGGCAGGTGGCCCGACCACAGCTCGTGCATCCCGCCCTCGGGGTCGCAGACGGCCATCGGCTGCCAGGTGTCCCCGTGGTAGCCGCCGCGCCAGGTCAGCAGCCGGGTCTTGGCCGGCCGCCCCACCGAGCGCCAGTACTGCAGGCACATCTTGACCGCGACCTCGACGGACACCGAGCCCGAGTCGCAGAGGAAGACGTGCTCCAGTCCCGGCGGGGTGATCTCGACGAGCCGCGCGGCGAGCCGGACGGCCGGCTCGTGGGTGAGCCCGCCGAACATCACGTGGGACATACGACCGAGTTGGGCGGTCGCCGCCTCGTTCAGCACCGGGTGGTTGTAGCCGTGGATCGCCGACCACCAGGAGGACATGCCGTCGACGAGCTCGTCGTTGCCCTGCCCCTGGGCCGGGTCGGCGAGCCGCAGCCGGACCCCCGAGGCGGAGGCGACGACGAGGGGCTCCTGCCGCCCCGGCATCGGGCCGTACGGGTGCCAGACGTGCTGCCGGTCCAGCGCGATCAGCTCGGCCGCCGGCAGCACCCCGTGCGCGTGGTGCGGGTCAGGCATTGGGTGCGAGGTCCGTTCCCGCGCCTCGGCGGCGTACGGCCACCAGGTCGGGCCGGACCTCACCGGCCCCGGCCTGCGCCGGTACGGGCTCGGCCGCCGGCTCCGCGTGCCCGGAGCAGCCGCCGCAGGCCGAGCCGCAGCCGGCCGCCGGGGCCTGCGCGTCCGCGGCCCCACCCGCGCCCGAACCGCACACCGAGCCGGCGCCGCCGTGCGAACCGCAACCGCCGCCCGCGGCCTCGGCCGCCGCGATGTCGGCGCGGTGCGACGGGAGGGTCCGCGTGCCGGCGCCCTCGACCTCGAAACCGGCGTCCGCGATCATGTCCAGGTCGGCCTGGCCCGCCTGGCCCTCGCTGGTCAGGTAGTCGCCGAGGAAGATCGAGTTCACCAGGTGCAGGGCCAGCGGCTGCATGGTCCGCAGGTGCACCTCGCGTCCACCGGCCAGCCGGACCTCGACGTCGGGGCAGACGAACCGGACCATCGCCAGGATGCGCAGGGCCCGCTGCGGGGTGAGGTTCCACTCCTTGGCGAGCGGGGTGCCCTCGAAGGGGATCAGGAAGTTGACCGGCACCGAGTCCGGGTCCAGCTCGCGCAGCGAGTAGACGACGTCGACCAGGTCCTCGTCGCTCTCGCCCATGCCCGCGATCAGGCCGGAGCAGGCCGACAGGCCGGCGGCGTGCGCCTTCTGCACGGTGTCCACGCGGTCCGCGTAGGTGTGGGTCTTGGTGATCTGGCCGTAGGTGGCCTCGGAGGTGTTGAGGTTGTGGTTGTACGCGTCCGCGCCCGCGTCCCGCAGCCGCTCGGCCTGGCCGTCCGACAGCAGTCCCAGGCAGGCGCAGACCTCGACGCCCTCGTTCTGCTCCTTGATCGCCGCGATCGTCCTGCCGACCCGGTCCACGTCCCGGTCCGTCGGACCGCGGCCGCTCGCGACCAGGCAGACGCGCTTCGCGCCGCCCGCGACACCGGCCGCGGCGGCCTGGGAGGCCTCCTCCGGCTTCAGCCAGGTGTACTTGAGGATCTCGGCCTTCGACCCCAGGCGCTGGGAGCAGTACGAGCAGTCCTCCGGGCACAGGCCCGACTTCAGGTTGACGAGGTAGTTCAGCTTGACCCGGCGGCCGAACCACTGGCGGCGCACCTTGCCGGCCGCGGCCACCACGTCGAGCAGTTCGTCGTCAGAGGTCGCCAGGACGGCGAGTGCTTCTTCGCGGGTCGGCAGCTCGCGCCGCAGTCCCTTTTCCACCAGGGTGTTCAGCAGGTCCATGAGGCCGATCCTGGACCACACCACCACTCCCGGCCAAGGAGAGATCGAACAACATGGCCGGAACGGAGTGTGTGTATCGCCACACCTGGCGGACGAGTAGCGGCCGATAGGGTCGTGCGGGTCTGTGGACTGCCGACAAAAAACGAGGACCCGCCGATGCCCCAGCACGCCCCCGAACCCGTGGACGTCTTCGCCTGGATCGACGACGCGGAGCGGGCGCGCGAGAAGGCCGGACTCGTCCGGACGCTCCGCCCGCGCCCGGCCTCCTCGCCGCTCCTGGACCTCGCGAGCAACGACTACCTCGGTCTGTCCCGGCACCCCGCGACCGTCCGGGGGGCGTGCGAGGCGGCCGAGCGCTGGGGGGCCGGAGCCACCGGGTCCCGTCTGGTCACGGGCACCACCGAGCTCCACGCGGAGCTGGAGCGAGAGCTCGCCGCCTTCTGCGGGTTCGAGGCGGCGCTGGTCCTGTCCTCCGGCTACGCGGCCAACCTCGCCGCCGTCACCGCGCTGAGCGACCGGGGCACGCTGGTCGTCTCCGACGCCGGGAACCACGCCTCGATCGTCGACGGCTGCCGCCTCTCGCGCGCCGAGACCTCGGTGGTCCCGCACGCCGATCCCGCCACGGCGCGCAAGGCGCTCGCCGCCCACGGGGGCCGGGCGCTGCTGGTCAGCGACTCGGTGTTCAGCGTGGACGGGGACGCCGCCCCGCTCGCCGCGTACGCGGCGGCCTGCCGGGCCGAGGGAGCGGCCCTGGTCGTGGACGACGCGCACGGGTTGGGCGTGCTGGGCGAGGGCGGCCGCGGCGCGCTGCACGCCGCCGGCCTCGCGGGGGCGCCCGACGTCGTCGCCACCATGACCCTCTCCAAATCCCTCGGCAGCCAGGGCGGGGCGGTCCTCGGCCCGGCCAAGGTGATCCGGCACCTGGTCAACGCGGCCCGCACCTTCATCTTCGACACCGGGCTGGCACCCGCCGCCGCGGGCGCGGCGCTGGCGAGCCTGCGTCTGCTGCGGCAGGAACCGGAGCGAGCCGGGCGCGCCCGCGAGGTGGCCACCGAGCTGTACGAGCGCCTCACCGCGTCCGGCCTGACCGCGGTCCGGCCCGACGCGGCCGTGGTGTCGGTACGTGCCCCGTCGGCGTCGGCGGCACTGCGCTGGGCCGCCGACTGCCGCGAGGCGGGTCTGTCCGTGGGGTGCTTCCGGCCGCCGTCGGTGCCGGACGGCATCTCCCGGCTCCGACTGACCGCCCGGGCCGATCTCACGGGGGAGGAGATCACCCGGGCCGTGGAGACGATCCTGGCGACCGCTCCGACCGGCGCCGCGGACGGGTGGGCGGAGCGGGCGCACACGCTCCGGGTCTAGGGCCTGACCCGGGGCACGTCCGCCCGTACCTGGACGAGGAAACCGTCCCAGGCCGGCCCGGTGAAGAGCACGGCCGGGCCGTCCGCCCGCTTGGAGTCGCGGACGGCCAGCAGGCCGCCGACGAGGACGGCCGTCTCCACGCAGTTGTTCATTCCGGTGCTGCGGCTGCTCCGCCGCCACCGCGCTCTGTTCGGAAGTCCGCTGCTTGACAGGGGGGTTGCGGACACGGGGTGCCTCCTTACGCGTCGTCAGCGAGTGTGCTGATCAGGTCCGACGAGTCCTGGGGCGGGAGGGCGTGCGCCTGGATGGTGCGGAACGCGGCGCTGTACGCCTCAAGGTCTTCCTTCCGCTCCAGATAGAGGCTACTCGTCAAATGGTCGAGTACCACCACATCCAGATCGGCGATGTTCGGAAATGAGAAGATGACGAACGGTCCGGTGAGGCCGAGATGGCCCCCCACACTGAACGGCAGTACCTGTAGGCGCACTTGGGGCAGCCGTGCCACCTCCATCAGGTGTCGCAACTGCGCCGCCATCACCCCGGGCCCCCCGATCTGCCGCCGCAGTACCGCCTCGTCCAGTACGGCACTCAGCTCCAGCGGCGGATCGGCCCGCAGCACCGACTGCCGGGTCAGCCGTACGTCGACCAGCGCGTCCACCTTCGGCTCCGGCAGCCCGCCGAGCGCGGCCCGGGTCACGGCCCGCGCGTAGTCGGGGGTCTGGAGCAGGCCGGGCACCACCGACAGCTCCACGGTACGGGCCGAACGCGCGCCCGCTTCCAGGCTGATGAAGTCCCGGTACTCCTGGGGCAGCAGGCCCCGGTAGTCGTGCCACCACTGGCGGCCCCGGCCGGTGTCGCCGCCCTGCCCGGGGCCCGCGGCGGAGACGGCCAGGGCCTCCAGCAGCGCGCGCTGCTCGCGGCTCACGATCTCCCCGTAGGCGTCGAGGAGCAGCCGGATGTCCGCCGGTTTCACGCCACTTCGGCCCGTCTCGATTCGGCTGATCTTCGACTGGTGCCATCCCACGGTCCGGGCGGCCTCACCACTGGTGAGCCCGGACCGGTCGCGCAGGGCGCGCAGTTCCTCGCCGAGCTTGCGCCGACGCACCGCGGGACCGTTCTGCACACCCGCCTCCTTCCACCGGCACAGATCGCACCAGTCTGCCGTCCGAATACGCTCTTCCGTAGCAGAGTTCACCGCATTGAGCGACAGATATATGCATACCGTGGGGGAACGCCGGAAAGGTCGGCACGATGGGTGGCACTCTGGCGTCCAGCGCAGATCCGGGGCGGCTTCGCTCCGGTGGGAAAGGGACCGTCGCCATGGCAGACCACCAGGAAGCATCCGTCACTCTGCCGAGCGATCCGGCCTCGGTCGCCACGGCCCGCCGCTATGTCGCGCAGGTATTGAGCGAATGGGGACTGCCCGATGACGCCGACACGGCGGACAGCGTCCGGCTGATCGTCTCGGAGCTCGCCACCAACGCCGTGCAGCACACCTTCGGCCAGTCGCCCACCTTCACCGTCGACGTCCGCCTGGAGCGCGAGGAATGGCTCCGGGTGGGGGTCACGGACAGCCACCCGCGCTGGCCCAAGCGGCTCCCGGCCGCCGTCCAGCAGGACAACGGCCGGGGGATGGTCATCATCCGCTGGCTCACCGCGGAGGCCGGTGGGCGGCTGTCCGTGACGCCCACCGAGGACGGCGGCAAGACGGTCTGGATCGCCCTGCCGTGGACCGCCGGGGCGACGGCGAGGAGCGTCACCGGCTGCTGACCAGGGCCGGCCGCCCCGGTCCGGGCACCCGCCGTCGGCCCCGGGCCGGCCGTGGACGCGGTCCGGCTCGCCACCGGTCGCGGGGTCCCGCTCGGCTGCGGTCGTCGGGGGCCGGCCCGGCGGCAGTCGTGCGTCAGAGGCCGCGTTCGGCGGCGCTGCGCTCGATGCACAGCTCGTTGCCCTCAGGGTCGGCGAGCACGACCCAGCCCATCACCCCGTCCTCCGACCGGCGGTCGTCGACGATCTTCGCGCCGAGTCCGACCAGCCGCTCGACCGTCTCGTCCCGCGTACCCGTGGGCGGCTGGATGTCCAGATGCACCCGGTTCTTGACGGACTTGGCGTCCGGCACCCGGATGAAGAGCAGTCCGGGCACACCGGGCTGCCCCGGCTCCAGCAGGATCTCGTCATCGCCCTCCACATCGTCGGGATGGATCGGGAACCCGGTCACCGCGGACCAGAACTCCGCGGTGCGGTAGGGGTCGAGGGCGTCGAAGGTGATGTGCCGGACGGGATTGACGAACATGTTTCTCCTCGACGGGCCCGTTGCGGGGCCGTATACGGAAACGGGGCGCCCATGCCCCCGGAGTTGAATCGGGTACCTGCCCGAAACGTGGGTTAACCCAGCGGAAAAGCGCGGCCCTTAGCGTGGCGGCCACGTTCATCCGCCAATGATCACCCATGATCCGGTAAAGCGGCGGCGGTCGGGACGGAAAGCCTTTCTCCGGGTGGGGCAAGACGTGCCCGACTCGGATATGCGCAGGTCAACTGAGGGTTGACGGGCAGTACGGTCGCCCCGGCCCGATGCCGGCCTTGTCCTGGAAGCAGGGTGGTACATGTGCAACTGACACCGCACGAACAGGAGCGGCTGCTCCTCCACGTGGCCGCCGACGTGGCCGCGAGGCGAAGGGCGCGCGGGGTGCTCCTCAACCACCCCGAGGCCGTCGCCCTGATCACCTCGCACGTCCTCGAAGGGGCCCGCGACGGCAGGACCGTGGCCGAGCTGATGGCCTCCGGCCGTACCGTCCTGCGCCGCGACGAGGTCATGGAGGGCATCCCCGAGATGATCCACGACGTCCAGGTCGAGGCGACCTTCCCGGACGGGACCAAACTCGTCACCGTCCACGATCCGATCGTCCGAGGGGCAGGACCCGCATGATCCCCGGCGAGATCGTCCACGGGGACGGCCCGGTGCTCCTCAACGAGGGCCGGCCGGTCACCCGTCTCACCGTGCTCAACGCCGCCGACCGTCCCGTACAGGTCGGCTCCCACTACCACTTCGCCGAGGCCAACCCGGGCCTCGACTTCGACCGCCGGGCCGCGTACGGCCTGCGGCTCCACATCGCCGCAGGTACGGCGGTCCGGTTCGAGCCGGGCATCCCCGTCGCGGTGCAACTCGTACCGCTGGCCGGGCTGCGCACCGTACCGGGACTGCGCGGCGAGACCGGGGGGCCGCTCGATGGCTGAACTCTCGCGCCAGGTGTACGCGGACCTCTTCGGCCCCACGGCCGGCGACCGGATCAGGCTCGCCGACACCGACCTGTTCGTCGAGATCGAACGCGACCTCGCGGGCGGCCCCGGCCGGGCCGGGGACGAGGCCGTCTTCGGCGGCGGCAAGGTGATCCGCGAGTCCATGGGGCAGGCCCGCACCACCCGGGCCGAGGGCGCCCCCGACACCGTGATCACCGGAGTCGTGGTCCTCGACCACTGGGGCATCGTCAAGGCCGACGTGGGCATCCGCGACGGCCGCATCTGCGGCATCGGCAAGGCGGGCAACCCCGACACCATGGACGGGGTGGACCCCGCCCTGGTCATCGGCCCCGAGACCGAGATCATCGCGGGCAACGGCAAGATCCTGACCGCCGGGGCCATCGACGCCCACGTGCACTTCATCTCCCCGACCGTCATCGAGGAGGCCCTGGCCTCCGGCGTCACCACCCTCGTCGGCGGCGGCACCGGGCCCGCCGAGGGCTCCAAGGCCACCACCGTCACGCCCGGATCCTGGCACCTGGCCCGAATGTTCGCGTCGCTGGAGGCCTACCCCGTCAACATCGGTCTGCTGGGCAAGGGCAACACCATGTCCCGCGAGGCCATGCACGCCCAACTCCGCGGCGGCGCGCTCGGCTTCAAGATCCACGAGGACTGGGGGGCCACTCCCGCCGTCATCGACGCCTGCCTGGGCGTGTGCGAGGAGACCGGCGTCCAGGTCGCCATCCACACCGACACCCTCAACGAAGCGGGCTTCGTCGCCGACACCCTCGCGGCCATCGCCGGGCGCGGCATCCACGCCTACCACACGGAAGGCGCGGGCGGCGGGCACGCACCCGACATCATCACCGTGGTCTCCGCGCCCAACGTCCTGCCCAGCTCGACCAACCCCACCCGGCCGCACACCGTCAACACCGTCGAGGAGCACCTCGACATGCTGATGGTCTGCCACCACCTCAACCCCGCCGTACCCGAGGACCTCGCCTTCGCCGAATCCCGGATCCGGCCCTCGACCATCGCGGCCGAGGACGTCCTGCACGACCTCGGGGCCATCTCCATCATCTCCTCCGACTCCCAGGCCATGGGCCGGGTCGGCGAGGTCGTCCTGCGTACCTGGCAGACCGCCCACGTGATGAAGAAGCGGCGCGGCCCCCTGCCCGGCGACGGCCCCGCCGACAACCACCGGGCCCGCCGCTACGTCGCCAAGTACACGATCAACCCCGCGCTGGCCCAGGGGCTCGCCCGCGAGATCGGCTCCGTCGAGACGGGCAAACTCGCCGACCTGGTGCTCTGGACCCCCGCCTTCTTCGGGGTCAAGCCCGAGACGGTCATCAAGGGCGGGCAGATCGCCTACGCGCAGATGGGCGACGCCAACGCCTCCATCCCCACCCCGCAGCCGGTGCTGCCCCGGCCGATGTTCGGCGGCCGGGGCAGCGCGCCGGGCCTCAACTCGATCAACTTCACCGCGCAGGCCGCCCTCGACGACGGACTCCCCGACCGGCTGGGCCTCGGCAAGCGGTTCGCGGCCATCGAGAGCACCCGTGGGGTGGGCAAGGCGGACATGCGCAACAACGACGCCATGCCGAGGGTCGAGGTCGATGCCGACACCTTCACCGTCACCATCGACGGCGAGGTGGTGGAGCCGGCGCCGGCGACCGAACTGCCCATGGCCCAGCGCTACTTCCTCTTCTGATGAGCCGCGCCGCGCTGCTCGTCCTCGCCGACGGGCGCTTCCCCGCCGGGGGGCACGCCCACTCCGGCGGGGCCGAGGCCGCCTGCAAGGACGGCCGCGTCCACGACGCCGCCACCCTGGAGGACTTCTGCCGGGGCCGGCTGCACACCGCCGGTCTCACCGCCGCCGCACTCGCGGCGGCCGCCGCTCTCGGACTCGATCCGGGGGAGCTCGACCGCGCCGCCGACGCCCGCACCCCCTCGCCGGCCCTGCGCGCCGCGGCGCGCCGTCTCGGCAGGCAGCTGCTGCGGGCGGCCCGGGCGACCTGGCCCGGTCCCGAACTGGAGGCGCTGGCCGCGGCCTTCCCGCGCGGGGCCCATCAGCCCGTGGTCCTCGGCATCACCGCCCGGACGGCCGGGCTCGGACCGGGGGACGCCGCGCACGTGGCGGCGTACGAGAGCGTCGGCGGGCCCGCCACCGCGACCGTAAGGCTCCTGGGCCTGGACCCCTTCGAGGCCAGTGGGGTCCTCGCCCGGCTGGCCCCCGAACTCGACGCGGTCGCCGCCGAGGCACAACGCGCCGCGCGGCGCGCCGCTTCCCACGGCTGCGAGGCCCTGCCCGCGGCCTCGTCGCCGCTGCTGGACATCGCGGCGCAAGCGCACGCCGGCTGGCCGGTACGCCTCTTCGCGTCCTGAGCCGCCCGGCTCCCCCCACGTCCTTCCCGACCGTCCTCCATGGGAGATCCGACATGCACCTCGACCACGCGGTGACCTACCCCCGCCGGCACACGCACAGCGCCGCTCCCGTACGGCCCGACGGCACCCGCCGCGCGCTGCGCGTCGGACTCGGCGGACCGGTCGGCTCCGGCAAGACCGCCACCGTCGCCGCCCTTTGCCGCGCCCTGCGCGCCGAGTTCGCCATGGCCGTCGTCACCAACGACATCTACACCCGCGAGGACGCGGAGTTCCTGCTCCGCGAGGCCGTGCTGGCGCCCGAGCGGATCACCGCCGTCGAGACCGGGGCCTGCCCGCACACCGCGATCCGCGACGACATCTCCGCCAACCTCGAAGCCGTGGAGGAGCTGGAGGAGACGGTCGGCCCCCTCGATCTGATCCTCGTCGAGTCCGGCGGCGACAACCTCACCGCGACCTTCTCCCGGGGACTCGTCGACGCGCAGATCTTCGTCATCGACGTGGCCGGCGGGGACGACATCCCGCGCAAGGGCGGCCCCGGTGTCACCACCGCCGACCTGCTCGTCGTGAACAAGACCGACCTCGCCCCGTACGTCGGCTCGGACCTGGACCGGATGGCCCGCGACGCCGCCGAACAGCGCGGGGCGCTGCCCGTCGCCTTCCAGTCGCTGCGCGGCCCGGACGGAGTGGCCCCGGTGGCCGCGTGGGTGCGCGAGCGGATCGCCGCCTGGACCGTACGGTGACCGGCGCGGCACCCGCCCCCGCTCCGCCTGCCCCGGTCCCGCCCGCCCCGGCCCCCGCCCCGTCGCCCCCCGCCACCGGACTGCGGGCCACCGCCCGCATCCACGCCGTCGCCGACGGCCGGGGCGGGACCGCCCTGCCGGTGCTCGCCGGTGAGGGGCCGCTCGCGCTGCGCCGCACCCGGGGGCGGGCCGCCGAGGCCGGGGTGGTGCTGGTCGGGGCGATGAGCGCCCCCCTGGGCGGGGACCGCCTCGGCATCGAGGCCGTCGCGGGAGCGGGCGCGCACCTGCGCCTCACGTCGGCCGCGGCCACCCTGGCGCTGCCCGGCCGGGGCGGCGAGCCCGCCCGGTACGACGTGGACCTGACCGTGGAGGAGGGCGCGTCGGTCCACTGGCTGCCGGAGCCGCTGGTTTCCGTACGCCGCAGCGACCTGCGGGTGCGCACCCGGGTCCGGCTGGCCCCCGGCGCCCGGCTGGTGCTGCGCGAGGAGCAGGTGCTGGGCCGTGCCGGCGAGGCCCCGGGGCTGCTGCGCAGCCGGCTGACCGCGACCCTGGACGGGCGCCCCCTGCTGGATCAGGAGCTGGCCTGCGGACCGGGGGCCCCGGGAGGATGGGACGGCCCGGCCGGCCTCGCGGGTCATCGCGCGATCGGCCAACTCCTGCTGGTGGAACCCGCTTTCGCGGGGCGCCCGGCCGCCGCCGCGATGCTGGGGGAGTTCGCCGCGGTGACGCCGCTCGCCGGTCCCGCCGTGCTGGTGACGGCCCTGGCCCCGGACGGCCTGCGGCTGCGGGAGGTGCTCGACGCGGCCCTTCGCACCTACGGCTGGTGACGCCGGAGATCCCCAACCCCGCTGAGCGGTACGGCCTCCGGATATCGGGCCGGCCAAGAAGTCGATACCGCACTGTCGCGGCTCCGGCCGCCGCGAAGTCCCCGGCCGGCGCGGCGGCCGCGGCCGCGGAACTCCCGGCGCGCGAGGAGCTCCCGGCCCTGCGCCAGGACCCGTACCGGACCGGCCGGGCGGGGTGTGCGGGAGGAGGCTCAGCGCGACCAGCGCCGGGCCTTCTTCCGCTCCGCCTCCTCCTCGGCCTTGACCTCGGCCGCGTAGCGGTCGACGTACTCCTGGCCGGACAGCTCCAGGATCGCGTACATGATCTCGTCGGTGACCGCCCGCAGCACGGCCCGCTCGCCCTCCAGGCCGGCGTACCGGGAGAATTCCATCGGCGCCCCGAAGCGGATCGTCACCCGCCGGATCTTCGGGAGCTTCTGCCCGGGCGGCTGGATCTCGAAGGTGCCGACCATCGCGCACGGCACGACGGGCACCCCGGCGCCCAGGGCCATCGCGGCCACGCCCACCTTGCCCTTGTAGAGCCGTCCGTCGTGCGAGCGGGTGCCCTCGGGGTAGATGCCCAGCAGCTCGTCCTTCGCCAGCACCCCCAGGCCCTCGCGCAGGGCCGCCCGGCCGGCGTCCTTCCCGGAGCGGTCCACGGGGATCTGCCCCGCGCTGCGGAAGAACGCGGCGGTGAGCCGGCCCTTGACCCCGGGGCCGGTGAAGTACTCGGCCTTCGCGAGGAAGGTGATCCGCCGCTTGAGGATCGCGGGCATGAGGAAGTGGTCGGAGAACGACAGGTGGTTGCCCGCGACGATCGCGGCCCCCTCCTCCGGGATGTGCTCCAGTCCCTCGATCCGCGGCCGGAAGAGCAGCCGCAGCAGCGGCCCGAGCAGTACGTGCTTGAGCAGGTGGTAGAACACCAGGCGGCTCCTGTCGATGTCCCGTTGTCACGGACATCGTACGGACAGTCAGCCCCCGGCCGAAGGCCCGGTCGGGAGGAGCGTTCCCGGACCGGGTGGGGTCGTGGCAGAACCACTAGGTGTTGCGGGAGGCGGCCATTGCGGCGGTCAGCAGTCCCAGGACCACCCAGCCGAACCACAGCCAGCCGTTGCTGCCGAGTGCCACGGAGTACGTGGCCACGGCCACCAGGGCGGCGAGGGTCATGACGGCCATCGCCTTAACGGATCCGGTCATGCCCCATGGTGGCGCGCGAAGGTGCCGGTGCGCTACTGGCCACGCGCTTGGAGCGAGGCGAGATACGCGTTGTAGGCCGCCAGCTCCTGGTCGCCGTCGCGGTCCGCCGCCCGGTCCGAGCGCTTCGCCGCCCGCTGCTCGGAGTGGTACCACTGGTAGACCAGCGCGATCAGCACCAGCACGGACGGGATCTCGCTGAAGGCCCAGGCGATGCCGCCGCCCCACTGCTGGTCCAGCAGCGCGTCGATGCCGAGGGAGGCCGGCGGGCTCGCGTAGGTCTTGATCATCGGCTCGCTCGCCATCATCAGGGCGATGCCGAAGAAGGCGTGGAAGGGCATCCCGGCGAAGAGCTCCAGCATCCGCATCACGTAGCCGGGGCGGTGCGGGCCGGGGTCGACGCCCATGATCGGCCAGAAGAAGATCAGGCCCACCGCCAAGAAGTGCACCATCATCGCGATGTGCCCGGTCCGGCTCCCCATGAGGAAGTCGAAGAGCGGGGTGAAGTACAGGCCGTAGAGGCTGGCGATGAACATCGGGATGGTGAAGGCCGGGTGGGTGACCACCCGCATGTAGCGGCTGTGGAGCAGCATCAGCAGCAGCTCACGCGGTCCCTTGCGCCCCCGCGCGGCCGGCGGCAGGGCGCGCAGCGCCAGCGTCACCGGGGCGCCGAGGAGCAGCAGGATCGGGGTGATCATGCTGATCACCATGTGCTGGACCATGTGCACGCTGAACATGACCATGCCGTAGTCGTTCAGCTTGGTGCACATCACCAGGACCACGCTGAGCACACCGGTGGCGAAGGCGGTCGTGCGGCCCGGTGACCAGGCGTCCCCGCGCCGGCGCAGCCGCAGCACCCCCCAGCCGTACAGGGCCAGGCCCGCCAGCGAGGCGAGCAGGAAGAAGGCGTCGAAGGAGAACTCCAGCCCTCGTCCGAGAGTGAACGGCGGCAGGTCCATGTGCATGTCCATGCCGTGCCCGCTGTGATCCATCTGTTCACTCCCTTGACCCGTGGTGCCCCACCACAGTAATGCGGCCCCCGGACACCGAAGCGTCCGGGGGCCGCACAAGGGTCATATCGCGGAAAACATCACAGCACGTTCTGCGCCTCGTCGTACCGCTCGGACGGAACCGTCTTGAGCGTCTGCACGGCTTCGGCGAGCGGCACCATCACGATGTCCGTGCCGCGCAGTGCCGTCAGCATTCCGAACTCGCCCCGGTGCGCCGCCTCCACCGCGTGCCAGCCGAAGCGGGTCGCGAGGACCCGGTCGTACGCGGTCGGCGTGCCGCCGCGCTGCACGTGGCCCAGGATCACCGGCCGGGCCTCCTTGCCCAGGCGGTGCTCCAGCTCGACGGCGAGCCGGTTTCCGATGCCGGCGAACCGCTCGTGCCCGTACATGTCGGTGCCGCCGTCCTCGAAGTCCATCGAGCCCGGGCGCGGCTTGGCGCCCTCGGCGACGACGACGATCGCGAAGCGCTTGCCCGCCGAGAAGCGCTCGCCGACGATCGCCGTCAGCTCGTCGATGTCGAACGGACGCTCGGGGACGACGATCGCGTGCGCGCCGGCGGCCATGCCCGAGTGCAGCGCGATCCAGCCGGTGTGGCGGCCCATGACCTCCACGACCATCACGCGCTGGTGGGACTCGGCGGTGGTCTTCAGCCGGTCCAGCGCCTCGGTGGCCACTCCGACGGCGGTGTCGAAGCCGAAGGTCACGTCCGTGGACGCGATGTCGTTGTCGATGGTCTTGGGGACGCCCACGATCGGCAGACCGGCCTGCGCGAGCAGGTTCGCGGCCTTGAGGGTGCCCTCGCCGCCGATGGGGATGACGGCGTCCAGACCGAGGTCGGCGACATGGCCGCGGGCCCGCTCCACACCGTCGCGCAGGTGCGCGGGCTGGACCCGGGAGGAGCCGAGGATGGTGCCGCCGCGGGCCAGGATGCCGGCGACGGCGTCGAGGTCGAGCTTGCGGTAGTCCGCCTCCAGCAGGCCCTTCCAGCCGTCGTGGAAGCCGATCACCTCGTCGCCGTGGTCGACCACGGCGCGGTGGACGACGGAGCGGATGACGGCGTTCAGGCCGGGGCAGTCGCCGCCGGAAGTGAGCACACCTATGCGCATGGCAGGGAGAGACCTTTGCAACGTGGGCCGACGACCGGACCACGTCGTCCGGTTGGAACTACGGCCACCCTACAAGCGGAAGGCGGGTGGACCGAACCATCCTCCACATGCTGGTCGCGGCCGTCGTACGAACGCACGTCGGCCCGGATCCCCAGGGGGATCCGGGCCGGGGGCCGGGCGCCGCCGGAGCCCTACGCGGGCTGCGTGGCCGCCGCGATGCGCTCGGCGCGCAGCGCCTCGTACCACCGGTCGTCTATGGCCGGCAGCGCGTTCACGTCGAGGGCCAGCTTCAGCAGCAGGTCCGCGATCTGCGGGTTGCGGGCCATCACGGGACCGTGCATGTAGGTGCCGAACACCGTGTCGTTGTACGCGCCTTCGGTGCCGTCGCCGGTGCCGTTGCCGCGCCCCAGGCGGGTGCGGGCGAAGGGCTTGGCGGTCGGGCCGAGGTGGGTGACGCCCTGGTGGTTCTCGAAGCCCGTCAGCTGCGGGAGGCCCAGGCGCGGGTCGATGTCGGCGAGGACGTCGCCGACGCACCGCTCGCCCTCACCGCGCAGGGTGACGACGTCCAGCAGGCCCAGGCCCTCCTGGCGCTGTCCCATGTCGTTGACGAACTCCTTGCCGAGGATCTGGTACCCGGCGCAGACGGAGAAGACGATCGCCCCGTTGGAGACGGCGCGCTCCAGGCCGCCGTCGCGCAGCAGCCGCTCGGCCGCCAGCCGCTGGGGCCGGTCCTCGCCCCCGCCGATCAGGTAGATGTCCCCGGAGGTGGGGATCGGCTGGTCGCTGCGTACGTCCACGCGGTGCACGTCCAGGCCGCGCTGGCGCGCCCGGCGCTCCACGACGAGGGCGTTGCCCTGGTCTCCGTACGTGCTCAGCAGGTCGGGGTAGACCCACACCAGACGCAGGCTGTTGTCGCTCATGCTCTTGTCCTCTGCGGTTCTGTCGGGGCGCTAGTTGCCGACGCGGCGGCGCACGTCCTGGAAGGCGGTGTAGTTGGCGATGAGCTCGATCTGCCCGGGCGGTGCGAGCTGCACGGCCTCGTCGAGGGTCTCGCACACCCGGAAGTCCAGCCCCGCGACTTCCAGGCGGACCGCCAGGTCCAGCTTGCGGTCACCGATCACGAAGATCGGGTGGCCGTCGAGGCGGGGGTAGTCCACGTCCCACAGCCAGGAGGTGTCGGTGCCGTCGGCGCCCCGCGCGTTGACCGAGAGGATCACCGGCGTCGGCGGCGGGTCGATCAGCGAAAACGTTTCGAGCCAGCCGGCCGGGTTCTTGGCCAGCAGCAGCCGCAGTTCGCGGCCCTGGAAGTTCACCACGTCGTAGCGGCCGGCGACCGCCTGCACCTGGTACATGCGCTCCAGCGCGACCTGCGGCGGGACGCCGAAGACGGCGGCCACGGCGGCCGAGGTGGCGGCGTTCGCCTTGTTGGCGCGGCCGGGCAGCTGGAGGTGGATCGGCCAGGCCGAGCCGTGCGGGTCGAGCACGTGGTCGCCGGAGAGCACCCAGGTCGGGGTCGGGCGGCGGAAGCCGCACTCGCCGCAGAACCAGTCGTCGCCCGGACGCTGCATGACGCCGCCGCAGGAGGGGCACGACCAGGCGTCGTCCTTCCACTCCTGGCCGGCCGCGACCCACACCACGTTCTGCGAGGAGGAGGCCGACCACACGATCAGCGGGTCGTCGCAGTTCGCGACGATCACGGCCTTGGAGCCGGAGAGGCCCTCGCGCCACTTCTCCGCGAGCATGCGGGTCTCGGCGGCGCGGTCGAGCTGGTCGCGGGAGAGGTTCAGCAGGGCGATCACCTTGGGGGTGACGTCCCGGGCCACTCCGGCGAGGTACTTCTCGTCGACCTCGATGACGCCGTACTTGGCGTCCGAGCCGCCGGCGAGGGCGGAGGTGATGCCGGCGGGCATGTTCGCGCCGAGGGCGTTGGAGACCACCGGACCGCTGGCCCGCAGGGCCTCCGCGATCAGCCGGGTCGTCGTGGTCTTGCCGTTCGTCGCGGAGACGAGGACGACGTCGAGGTGCTGCGCCAGCGCTCCGAGAAGATCGGGGTCGAGCCTGAGCGCGACCTTGCCCCCGATCACCGATCCGCTTCCGCGTCCCGCGGCCCGCGACACCGCCGCCGCGGCCTTGCCCGCCGTCACGGCCAGCTTGGCCCGCGGCGAAAGCGGCTCCGTGTTGCCTGCCATCGTCCCTTGTCCTCCTTGCGTCGGTCGGCCCCAGCCTATCCAGTACCTGCCGGGGCCTTGACCGCGGCGCCCCCACGCCGCGGCAGATCTCCTCATATATTCGTCCGTCGTACCCTTACGGCCATGCGACAGCGCCCCATCCCCGGCACGACCGGCCTCGTCCGCACCATGAGCCTGCTGGGCGACCCGGTGCTCCACTCCGCGTGCGCGGAGGTCACCGAGTTCGGTCCGGCCCTCGACCGGCTCGTCGAGGACATGTTCGCCACCATGTACGCGGCCGAGGGCGTCGGCCTCGCCGCGAACCAGATCGGCGTCGGCCAACGGGTGTTCGTGTACGACTGCCCCGACGACGAGGACGTCCGCCATGTCGGGCACGTCGTCAACCCGCGGTTGGTGACGGCCGGCGGGGACGAGTACCTCGGGCCCGAGGGCTGCCTGTCACTGCCGGGGCTGGAGGCGGGCACCGCGCGGTTCGACCACGCTGTCGTCGAGGGGGTCACCTCCGACGGGGCGCCGGTGCGGATCGCGGGGACCGGGTTCTTCGCGCGCTGCCTGCAGCACGAGTGCGACCACCTGGAGGGCACCGTGTACGCGGACCGGGTGACGGGCCTGCGCGCCAGGCGCCTGCGGCGGGCGATCCGCAAGGCCCCGTGGTCCCCGCGGGATTGAGTCCTGCCCCCGTGGGACGGGTCAGAAGCCGGGGCCGTCCGCGCGGTTGCCGGCCGTGGAGAGGCGGCCCCAGAGGAGGTCGGTGAGGGCGGCGACCAGTTCCGTACGGTCGCACGGGCGCTCGCCGAGCCACCAGTCGCCGGCCGCGTGCATCATGCCGACGATGCCGTGGCCCCAGACCCGGGCGAGCCGTTCGCCGCCGGGACCGAGGTCCACGCGCTCGCTGATGACCTGCGCGAGCTCCTCGCCGAGCCGGCGCAGCAGCGGCGCCGAGTGCAGGCCGACGTCGAAGCCGCGTTCCGGGGTCTGCGGGTCCTCGGCGGGGTGCATCAGGAAGCGGTAGACCTGCGGGCGGGCCTCGATGGCCGCGAGGTAGGTGTCCAGGGTGGCCTCGACCCGGCGGCGGCGCTCGGCCGGCGCGTCGAGCGCCGCCCGCAGCGAGCCGAGCAGCGCGTCGGTGTGACGGACGGCGAGCGCCTGGTAGAGGCCCGCCTTGTCGCCGAAGTGCCGGTAGAGGATGGGCTTGGTGATCCCGGCCTCCGCCGCGATGGCGTTCATGGAGGCCTTCGGGCCGTCCCTGAGAACGACCCGGTCGGCCGCTTCGAGCAGCTCCCGCCGTCGGCGCTCGGCCGACCCCGGCTCGCCTGCCTGCTGCGTGGTCTCCATGACGTGTTTCTCTCCCCGCCCTTGCGATGTGCGTGACGCCCACGCAACGTAACACCCCGCACACCCCGACCCGTCGGAGCGGCGGACCCGTGTGACGGGATCGGTGGCGCTTGACAGTGTTTACTCGCCGGTAACAGACTGTGGCACCGTGTGGGTTACCGCTAGTAACCAACGCCTGGACGAGTACAGACAGCAGGAGGGGACATGGCGGAGTTCACCATGGAGCTCAACGACGACCAGAAGCAGGTGCGGGACTGGGTCCACGGCTTCGCGGCCGAGGTGATCCGGCCCGCGGCCGCCGAATGGGACGAGCGCGAAGAGACCCCCTGGCCCGTCATCCAGGAGGCCGCCAAGGTCGGCATCTACTCGCTGGACTTCTACGCCCAGCAGTTCTTCGACCCGACCGGCCTCGGCATCCCGATGGCGATGGAGGAGCTGTTCTGGGGCGACGCGGGCATCGCCCTGTCCATCGTCGGCACCGGGCTCGCGGCCATCGGCGTCGTCGCGAACGGCACCGAGGAGCAGATCGGCACCTGGATCCCGCAGATGTACGGGGACCAGAACGACGTCAAGCTCGCCGCCTTCTGCTCCTCCGAGCCGGACGCGGGCTCCGACGTCGGTGCGATGCGCACCCGCGCGGTCTACGACCGGGCCAAGGACGAGTGGGTGCTCAACGGCACCAAGACCTGGGCGACGAACGGCGGCATCGCCAACGTCCACATCGTGGTGGCCGTCGTCGACCCCGAGCTCGGCAGCAAGGGGCACGCGTCCTTCATCGTCCCGCCGAACACGCCGGGGCTGTCCCAGGGGCAGAAGTTCAAGAAGCACGGCATCCGCGCCTCGCACACCGCCGAGGTGGTGCTGGAGGACGTACGGATCCCCGGCTCCTGCCTGCTCGGCGGCAAGGAGAAGCTCGACGAGCGGCTGGCGCGGGCCCGCGAGCGGGCCCGCAGCGGTGGCGGGGAGCGCGTGAAGAACGCCGCCATGGCCACCTTCGAGGCCTCCCGGCCGGCGGTCGGCGCGATGGCCGTCGGTACGGCGCGCGCCGCGTACGAGGTCGCCCTCGACTACGCCAAGACCCGTACCCAGTTCGGCCGGCCGATCATCGACAACCAAGGCGTGGCCTTCCAGCTCGCCGACATGCGGACGCAGATCGACGCGGCGCGGCTGCTGGTGTGGCGGGCGTCCTGGATGGCCGCCGCGGGCCGGCCGTTCACCTCGGCGGAGGGCTCGATGTCCAAGCTCTTCGCGAGCGAGATGTCCAAGAAGGTCACCGCCCAGGCGGTCCAGATCCTCGGCGGCAACGGCTTCACCCGGGAGTACCCGGTGGAGCGGATGCACCGCGACAGCGCGATCTACACGATCTTCGAGGGGACGAGCGAGATCCAGCGGCTGGTGATCGCGCGCACGATCTCCGACATGCCGATCCGCTAGGCGCTGTGCCTCGGCGGTGGCGCGGGCTCCGCGCGGCCCGCGCCGCCCGCCCGTGATGCCCGGGACGGGCGACGCGGGACGGGGCGGGGTCAGTGGGGGAGGAGCCGGCGGAGCGCGCGGGTGAAGAGGCGGCGGGCGGCCCTTCGGAGGGCGGGGTCGAAGGCTCGGGGGAGGCCGCGGACGCGGAGGTCCTCGCGCCATTCGATCTCCGAGCCGCCCGCGGCGAGCGGGCGGAGGGCGATCTCCGCCCAGCCCGTCACCGCGCGGCCGCGCTTCTCCAGGCGGACCAGTCCCGCGGCGGCCTCCGCGGGAGGCCGCCAGACGACGACTTCCATGGGGTCGTCGCATGTGATCCTGCCCACGCCCGTGCGCGCCGTGAAGATCGTCCCCACCCGGGTCGGCGGGGCGGTGACGATCACTGTCCGGGTGAAGGGGACGAGCGCGCCGTGGCGCTCCCAGTCCGTCACGCGCTCCCAGGCCTCCGCCGGGGGCAGGAGCGTGCGGTGAATGATCCGGAAAACGGGCATGAGCGCATGGTAAGCGGGCATACACACCCTGAACTGGACCGCGAATATGGGTTCCGTCCGGGGGCGGCGATCGGCAATACTCACCGCCACCGTGGATCGCGGATTCGACCGGGTGACCACCGGCCCTCCCGCCCCACTCTGCGAGGAGGTGCGCCATGTGCTCCCACCAGCCCCCCTGCCCTGCCGTAGACAGCGCCGACCACGATGCCGCCCGCACCGTGGCCTTCCACCCCGAACAGGGCTGGAGCCTGCTGTGCAACGGCGCGGTGGTCTTCGACGACACCGGTGAACTGCTCCCCGACGGCCGCACGGTGGAACCTCGCCGCCCGGCCCTGGTCTGAGCGAGGAGGCAGCCATGCGTCAGCAGCTGATCCGCAAGCCCGTCCCCAAGCCCGCCCCCCGAGAGCTGGACCTGCGCACACCGTCGGGCAGAACCCTCCCGTACTGACGGGAGCCCCGCCCTGACCCGATCCGGGTCCGCGCACGCCGCCTTCCACCGGTCGTCGATCAGCCGGTGGGGGCCGCCGCGCCCCCGTGGAACGCCGTCTCGTAGGCCGCGTCGCCGATCGCCGCCCTCGCCTCGCGCTCGCCCCGGTCGCGCAGCGCGGTGAGAGTCGGGGAGCCGCCCATCTGCGGGAGGCCCACCGTGCGCCACCAGGCGTGCCCGGTGCCCAGCAGGCGCGCCGCCAGCTCCCCGTCGCCCAGGCCCGCCACCGCCGCCGCCAGCACGTCCAGACCCAGCGCGATGCCGAAGCGGTCACCGAGCAGCCGCTTCCCCGACAGCATGGCCCGCACGTGCCGGGCCGCCTCCCCGTGCTCGCCCCGCCCCAGCGCCGCCACCGCCAGGACGTAGTCCGCGTACGCCCGCAGCCACCGCTCGCCGAGCTCCGCGCAGGACTCCCGCAGCGCCCGGGCCTCCGCGGCCGCCTCCTCGTAGCGCCCCAGGTCGCACAGGGCGTAGGCGGCCGCGAGCCGGCACAGCAGCCACCCGGCGGCGCTTGTGCGCCCGCCGTGGCCCGCCCGGGCCCTGGGGCCGGCCAGCGCCAGGGCCCGTACGGGGTCCCCGGGCATCAGGACGGCCACCGCCAGCAGGTAGGCCGCGCGCAGTTCCGGCTCGGGGTCCGCGAGCCGGCCGGATTCCCGTACGCACTCCTCGCCGAGCTCCCGGGCCGCCCCCAGGTCGCCCTGGAGCAGCGCTGTCAGCCCAAGCGCCCACAGCCCCCGGGTGTACGCGGCCCCCGTGCGCGGACCGGCGCGCAGCGCCCGTTCGAGGAAGGCCCGGCCCTCGCGCCCGTGCCCGCACGCGAACCAGTGGAACCACAGCGCCCCGGCCATCTCCAGCGCCGCCGTCGGGTCGGAGCCGAGCAGGTGCTCCAGCGCCGTGCGCAGCTGCGCGTGCTCGGCGGTCATCCTGCGGTACCAGTCCACTTGCCCGGGGCCCAGCCAGCCCCGTTCGGCGGCCTGGGACAGCGCCGCGTACCAGTGCGCGTGCCGGTCGGCGACGACGGCCTCCTCGCCGAGTTCGGCCAGCCAGTCGTGCCCGTACTCGCGGATCGTGTCCAGCATCCGGTAGCGGGCCCCGGTACCGCGTTCCTCGCTGCGCCGGACCACGGACTTCGCGACGAGCCCCGTCAGCAGCCGCTCCACCCGGGCGGCGGGCAGCGGGCCGCCCGCGCACACGGCGCGGGCCGCCGCCATGTCGAAGTCCCCGGTGAACACGGAGAGCCGCGCCCACAGCAGGCGTTCCAGCGGTGCGCACAGCTCGTGGCTCCAGCCGATCGCGGTCCGCAGGGTCCGGTGGCGGGGCAGCCGGGCGGCGCGGGTGTCCGCCAGGAGGTCGAGGCGGGTGCCGAGCCGCTCGGCCATCTGCTCCACGCTCCACAACCGCAGCCTGGCGCCGGCCAGTTCCAGGGCCAGAGGGATGCCGTCCAGGCGCCGGCAGACCTCGGCGGCGACCGCGGCCCGCACCGGGTCCTCGAAGACGGTCGAGGTCTGCGGGCTCGCGGCGAGGGCGCGGGCGCGCAAGAGGGCCAGCGCGTCGCTGCCGGGCCCCTCGCAGGGCAGCGGGCGTACCTCGACGACCCGCTCGGCCGGGGAGCCGAGCGGCTCCCGGGAGGTCACCAGGACCGTCAACCCGGGCGCGGACTGGAGGAGTTCGCCCACCAGGTGCCGGCACTCGGCCACCAGGTGTTCGCAGGTGTCCAGGACGAGGAGCAGCTCCTTGTCGGCCAGCCAGGCGCACAGCTCCTCGTCGAGGGCGCCCGGGGCGTGGCCGGCGAGGCCCACGACGTGGGCGACGGTCGCCGTGAGCAGGCCGGGATCGCGCAAGGGCGACAGTTCCGCCCATCGGACTCCGTGGGTCCGTTCCCGGCGGGCGTCGGCCGCGGCCCGCAGGGCGAGCCGGGTCTTGCCGACCCCGCCCACCCCGGTCAGGGTGATGAACCTGTGCTCGCGCAACAGGCCCTTGAGCAGGCCGAGTTCGCTCTCCCGGCCGACGAAGCTCGCCGATTCCGGCGGCAGGTTCCCCGGCGCGGCGCCAGGGTCCGGCCCAGGGTCGGACCCGTCGGAAGCGGACTGATTGTTGTTGAACGAGCACTCACCGAACACGGAAGTATTGTGCGTGATCTTCTTTCGCGGCAGTGCCGTTCGCGCCAGATCGCCGAATTTTCTTCAGGTCGCGAGCGTGACGCGGCGTTCGGCGGAGAAGGAGCCCCAGGTGCCGTCGGGCAGCCGGGCGCGCAGTTTCAGGGTCCACACCGTACCGGCCGGCTCGGTCACCGTGAGCCGGTGCTCGGCCCTGCCGCCGGGTACCGCACCCGCTCCGAACTGGATGACCGTCGTGGGCCGTCCGTTGACGTGGAGCTCGTACTCGGTGGTGTCGCGGCCGGTCTCCGGAGCGGTCCACGCGAGGGTGACGGCTCCCGGGGAGGCGGTCGCCTCGAAACCGGAGGGAGCGGTGCCCGGTCCCTCGCCGGAGGCGGGAGGGGTCGTCACATCGGCGCCCGGGCCGTCGGGGGAGGAGTTGTCGGCGCCGTCCCGGGCCCGCACCGTGAAGGTGTAGACGGTGTCCGGCCGCAGTCCGGTCAGTGCGGTGCCGGTTTCGCCGGGTGCGACGGTGTGGATGCGGACGCCGCCCTGGTAGACGTCGTAGGCGGTGACGCCCGTGGCGTCGGTCGCCGCCGACCAGGAGACCCACGCGGACCGCGGGCCCGTCGCCCGTCCCGTCGTGGTGGCGGGGGCGGTGGGCGCCGTGCGGTCCTCGGCCCGGGCGGCGGGGGTGGTCACGCGGGCCGCCGGACCGGCCGGGGAGAGGTTCCCCGCGGCGTCCTTGGCCCGCACGGTGAAGGCGTAGCCCGTCCGCGGGGTGAGGTCGGTGACGTCCACCATGGTCTTCTCGGCCGGGAGTTCCCGCACCAGGCGGTCGGCCTGGAAGACCTGGTAGCCGGTCACGCCGTCGCGCTCCGGCGCCGCGTTCCACATCACGTGCACGCTCGTGGCGCTGCCCGCCTGCGCGGTGAGCCCGGCGGGCGGTGAGGGCGGCTCGGTGTCGGACGCGCCGCACGCCGCCAGGGCGAGGAGGGCGGCCGAGGCGAGGCCGGCCGCGACCGGGCGGAGGGCGGACGGAGCGGGAGCGGTGCGGCGCAACGGGTGCCTTCCTCGGCTTTCCTCCGACAGGTCTAGACATGTATGGCACGCGGGGCGGGGATCGGGCAAGACCCCTGCGCCCCCGGCGTCGCTCCTCCGGGCCGGTTCGTCTTCTTATGATCCTTTCTGGCATTATTGCGAGCTCTTTGCAATAACAGATGACCGCGAACAGGGATGTGTACAGCATGACGGCCCGGACAGCACGGGGAGTGGCCGCGACGACGCTGGCCGCCGCACTCATCACGGGCGTGGCGGCCTGCTCGAACCCCGCCGGAGGCGCCTCGGCGGGATCTTCGGGCGCGCGGTCCGCCGTGGTCGGCATCGCGACGGAGCCGGAAAGCCTCAGCCCGCTCCTGGGCTACGGCAAGGACGGCAACTCCAAGATCTTCGACGGACTGCTCGCGCACGACGCCGAGATGAAGCTCAAGCCCGCCCTCGCCGAGTCCCTGCCGCAGGTCTCCGCGGACGGGCTCGTCTACACCTACAAACTGCGCCCGGGCGTCAAGTTCAGCGACGGCGTGCCCTTCTCCGCCAAGGACGTCGTCTTCACCTACCGGACGATCCTCGACGCGAAGACGAACAACGCCTCCAAGACCGAGCTCGACGCCGTCGCCGGCGTCGAGGCGCTCGGCGAGGACGGGGTCGTCTTCACGCTCAAGTACCCCTACGCGCCCTTCGCCGAGCGGACCGTCCTGCCGATCGCCCCCGAGCACATCGCCGGGCGCCAGGACGTCAACGGCGGCGACTTCACCACCAGCCCCGTCGGCACCGGGCCGTACCTGCTCACCGGCTGGTCCAAGGGCGAGAAGCTCAGCTTCAAGGCCAATCCCGGCTACTGGGGCGGCGAGCCCGCGGTGAAGAAGTTCACCATGGCCGTCGTCAAGGACGACGACGTGCGCGCCACCCGGCTGCGCTCCGGCGAACTGGACGCGGCGGTCCTCCCGCCGAACCTCGCCCGGGGCTTCGCGAAGGACCCGGCGCGCAGGACGTACGCCGCCAAGACCTTCGACTACCGCAACGTCACCCTGCCGACGGCGCACCCCGTCACCGGCGATGTGGCGGTCCGCCAGGCACTGGACACCGCCGTGGACCGCGGCGCCATGGTCGACAAGCTCCTGGAGGGCGCGGGCAAGCCCGCCTTCGGCCCCGTCCCGACCGGCAGCCCGTGGTTCACCGCCGGCACGGAGCGCCCGTACGACCCCGCCCGGGCCCAGCAGATCCTCGACGCCGCCGGCTGGAAGCCGGGGGCCGACGGCGTGCGCGTCAAGGACGGCGTCCGCGCCTCCTTCACGCTCTGGTACACCTCCGGCGACAAGATCCGCCAGGACCACGCGCTGGCCTTCGCCTCCGACGCGAAGAAGGCCGGGATCGAGGTCAGGACCGAGGCGGGGACCTGGGAGGTCATCGAGCCCCGGATGAAGACCGAGGCCGTCCTCGCCGGCGGCGGTTCCCCCGCCGACCCGGACTTCGACCAGTACCAGCTGCTGACCTCCTCGCTCGGGGGCGACGGCTTCAACAACATGGCCCGGTACGCCAACCCGGCCGTGGACGCCGCCCTCCTCGACGGGCGTCGCAGCGCTGACCCGGCCGCGCGCAGGGCCGCGTACGACACCGTGCAGCGCGAGCTCGTGAAGAACCCCGGCTACGTCTTCCTCACCCACATCGACCACCTGTACGTCGTGAACGACGTGTGGGACGGGCCCGCCACCCAGATCGAGCCGCACGACCACGGCCTCGGCACCGGCCCGTGGTGGAACATCGAGACCTGGAAGCCGAAGCAGAAGTGAGCCCCGCCCCGTGACCACCCCTCGTGCCCGCCTCCCCTGGAGGAGCATGGCGCGCATGGCGGGGCGGCGGATCCTGTCCGCCGCCCCGGTCCTGCTCGTCGTCACCTTCGGCGTCTTCGCCGTCGCGGCGCTGTCACCCTTCGACCCGGTCAAGGCGTACGCCGGCACGGCCGGACTCACCGCCTCCCAGGACAGCCTCGACCAGCTGCGCGCCAATCTCGGCGCGGACCGGCCGCTCGTCGCCCGCTGGTGGGACTGGCTCACCTCGGCCCTCACCGGCGACCTCGGCACCTCCTCCGTCATGCGCCAGCCGGTGGCCGACGTCATCGGGGAACGCGTGGGCTGGTCGGCGCTGCTCGCGGCCTGCGCCTTCGCGCTCGCGGTGCTGGCGGGAACGGGGCTCGGCGTGCTGGCCGCACGCAGGCCGGGCGGCCCCCTCGACCGGGCCGCCTCCTCCCTCGCCTACACCCTGGAGGCCGCCCCGGCGTTCTGGCTCGGGCTGCTGGCCATCTGGTTCTTCTCGGTACGCCTGGGAGTGCTGCCCTCGGGCGGACTGACCGACGCGGGCAGCGACGTGGTCACCTTCGGCCAGGTGGCCTCGCACCTCGTCCTTCCGGCGCTCGTCCTCGGCGTCTCCCAACTCCCCTGGTTCTTCCTGTACGTCCGCCAGGGCGTGGCCGACGCCCTGGACGAGGACCCCGTACGGGGTGCCCGCGCGCGGGGGCTGGCCGAGCGCCGGGTCCTCCTCGGGCACGGCCTGCGCTCCGGCATGCTGCCGATGCTGACCCTGATCGGCTCCCGGGTCCCGGAACTGATCACCGGTGCGCTGCTGGTGGAGACCGTCTTCAGCTGGCCGGGCATCGCGGCGGCGACCGTCCAGGCGGCCACCTCGGTGGACTTCCCGCTGCTGGCGGCGCTGACGGTGCTGGCCACGGCGGCCGTGCTGGTCGGGAACCTGCTGTCCGACCTGCTGTACGGGCTGGCCGACCCGAGGGTGGGCTTCGATGGCTGAGACGCCGGTGGAGCGGGTGTGGAAGTCGGCCGGGGACTCCAGGCGTTCGGTGCGTTCAAGGCGTGCGGTGCGCGCGGTGCGTTCGGCGCGTTCGGCGCGAACCCTGCGCGTGCGGGCCTCGGCGGTGATCGTGGCGGTGGTCGTGGCGGCGGTGCTGCTGGTGCCGCCGCTGGTCCAGCTGGACCAGCAGGCGGTCGACCTGTCGGCGAAGCTCCTGCCGCCCTCGTGGTCCCACCCCTTCGGGACGGACGACGTGGGGCGCGACCTGCTGCTGCGCTGCGTGTACGGACTGCGCGTCTCGCTGCTGGTCGGCCTGGTGGCGGCGGTGGTCGCCACCGTCATCGGCACGGCCGTCGGCGCGGCGGCCGGGGCGCTGGGCGGCTGGACCGACCGCGTGGTGATGCGCGCGGTGGACGCCCTGTCCTCGATCCCGCACCTGCTGCTCGGCATCTTCGTCGTGGCGATGTTCCGCCCCGGCGTCTGGCCGGTGATCGTCTCCGTCGCCGTCACGCACTGGCTGTCGACGGCCCGGATCGTCCGCGCGGAGGTGCTGTCCCTGCGCGGCCGCCCCTACGTGGACGCGGCGATCTCGGGCGGCGCCTCGCGGTGGCGGGTCGCGGTACGGCACCTGGTGCCGGGCGTCCTCCCGCAGGCGGGGCTGGCCGCGGTGCTGATGGTCCCGCACGCCATGTGGCACGAGTCCGCCCTGTCCTTCCTCGGGCTCGGACTGCCGGCCCACCAGGCCAGTCTGGGCGGGCTCGTGCAGACCGGCCGGGGCTCCCTGCTCGCGGGCGACTGGTGGCCCACCCTCTTCCCCGGCCTGCTGCTGATCATCCCGACCCTGGCCGTCGCCGGTCTCGCCGGCGCCTGGCGCGACCGCCTCAACCCCCGCCGCCGTTCGGAGCTGACCCTGTGAACCGCCACCCGGCCGCCGGCACCGCCGACCGTGCCGACTCCGCCCGCCCGCAGGCCCCCGGCGGGCCCGTGCTGACGGTCGAGGCCCTGTCCGTGCGCTTCCGGATGCGGGCGGGCCGGTACGTCGAAGCCGTCACCGAATCCACCTTCCGCCTCGCCCCCGGCGAGTGCCTCGCTCTCGTCGGCGAGAGCGGCTGCGGCAAGTCCGTACTGGCCTCCGCCCTGCTCGGTCTGCTCCCCGGCAACGCCGAGACCGCCGGGGCGGCCCGGCTCGCGGACGGCCTGGACCTGATCGCCGCCGACGAGCGGACCCTCGCCCGGACGGTACGGGGCCGCCGCGTCGGCCTGGTGCCGCAGAGCCCGGCCGCGCACCTCACCCCCGTCCGTACCGTACGGGACCAGTTGGAGGAGACCGTCCGGGAACTGACCGGCAGGCGCGGGGCGGACCTGCGGTCGGCCGCGGAGGCCGCCGCCGACCGGGCCGCCTTCCCGGCCGGCCACCTCGACCGCTACCCCCACGAACTCTCGGGCGGTCTCGCCCAGCGCGCGGCCACCGCCCTCGCCCTCGTCGGCGACGCGCCGCTGCTGCTGGCCGACGAACCCACCACCGGCCTGGACCGGGAGCTCGTCCACCGGACCGTCGACGAGCTGCGCGCCCACACCCGCGACGCCGGGCGGGCACTGCTGATGATCACGCACGACCTCGCGGCGGCCGAACGGATCGCCGACACCGTCGCCGTGATGTACGCCGGGCGCATCGTCGAACTGACCCCCGCGGACGCCTTCTTCGGTCGGCCCGGGCCGCGCCACCCCTACGCCCGCGGCCTGCTCGACGCCCTGCCCGAACGCGCCTTCACTCCCGTCCCCGGCGCCCCGCCCGAACTCGGCGCGCTCCCGGCCGGCTGCGCCTTCGCCGCCCGCTGCCCCCGCGCGGACGACACCTGCCGTGCCGTGCGGCCCGAACCGGCCGAAGGGGTGGCCTGTCACCATGCTTGAGCTCAACGACATCACCGCGGGGTACGAGCGGCGCGCCCCCGTGGTCCGGGGCGCGCACCTCGCGCTGCGTCCGGGAGAGTCCCTCGGCCTGCTGGGACCGAGCGGATGCGGGAAGTCCACCCTGGCCCGGGTCGCCGCCCTGCTGCACCGCCCGGACCGGGGGACCGTGCTCCTCGACGGCCGTGCCGTGACCGGCTGGCGCCACCGCGCCCCGCGCGAGCAGCGGATCGCGGTCGGTGTGGTCTTCCAGCAGCCCCGCCTCGCCGCCGATCCCCGGCTGCGGCTGCGGGACCTCGTGGCCGAACCCCTGCGCGCCACGGGCCGTCGTACGGAAGTGGAAGCGACGGTCGCCGAGTTGACGGAACGTGTCGGTCTCGGCGCGGATCTGCTCGGGCGGCGCCCCCACGAGGTCAGCGACGGCCAACTGCAACGCGCCTGCCTGGCCCGGGCCCTGGTGCTCCGCCCGCGCTGGCTGGTCTGCGACGAGATGACCGCCATGCTGGACGCCTCCACCACGGCCGCCCTGGTCGCGGTGGTCGAGGAGTACCGGGCCGACACCGGCGCCGGCCTCCTCGCGGTCGGTCACGACCGGATCCTGCTGGAACGCTGGTGCGACCGGACGACCCGCTGGAACGAGATCGTCAAGGACTGACCGCCCGTCACGGACGGTCAACACCCGTACGGCGGACACGTCTTTCGCCCGAAGGCACCCCCTCCTGCGCCACCATGGCGCCGCGTAAGGAGGTTTCGATGGTCATTTCCCTCTCCGTGGTCGTCCTGCTGCTCGTCCTCGCCTGCGTCTTCGTGCGCAGCGGCGGCCTCAAGTTCTCGCACGCCCTCGTCTGCGTGCTGCTCGGCTTCTACCTAGCGAGCAGCAGTATGGCCGCGACGATCCACGACGGCCTCACGGCCACCGCGAACGTGGTCTCGGGCCTGCGGCCCTGAACCACCTGTCCTGATCGACTGTTGCGCGTTCGCGACTCATCCGGCCCCTCCGGCGGATTCCTCGGCGCATCGTCGCGGTCCGCGACGGAGTCTGCGCCGGGCGACGGGAACGGGGGCGGGGGGGCGCGCGGCGCGGGCGGGCCCCCCCCTCCCCGCGACCGACGAGGACTGGGCCGCCGAGTACCTCTCCTACGACATCGCGGCCGGGGGGGGGGGCGAGCGCGAGCACGCCGGCCCCCCCCACCCCCCCCGGGCCCCGGGGCCCCCCCGCCCCCGCGGTGCGCGTGGCGGTGGAACGGGCGTCAGCGGCGCTGCCACTCCTGCGCCAGCAGGCGGTACGAACGGACCCGGTCCGCATGGTCGTGCGTGATGGTGGTGATCAGCAGCTCGTCCGCGCCCGTGGCCTCCTGGAGGCGCGCCAACTGGTCGGCCACGGTCCGCGCGGTACCCACGAACTGGGTCTCCACCCGGTCGGCCACCAGGGCCCGGTCCGTCTCCGTCCAGGGCAGCGCGCGCGCCTCGGCCGGCGTCGGGAAGGGGATGGCCCCCTCGGCGGTGCGGATGCTGCGCACCCACGGAGCGTAACCGGCGGCCAGCTCGCGGGCGCTCTCCTCGTCCTCGGCGACGACGACGTCGGCGGACACCGTCAGGTACGGCCGGTCCAGCTCGGCGGACGGCTTGAAGGCGGCCCGGTACCCCTCGGCGGCTTCCAGTACCGAGGCCGGGCTGACGTGGTAATTGGCGGCGAACCGCAGCCCGTTGCGCCCGGCGGCGTCCGCGCTCACCCCGCCGCTGCTGCCCAGGATCCACACCTGCACGTCCGCCCCCTCGCCGGGAACGGCGTGCGCCTCCACCCCCTCCGGGGAGCGGTACTCACCGCGCAGGAGCGCCAGGACGTCGTCGACCTGCTCGCCGTACTCCTGCGGCTGAGCACCGGGCAGGTTCAGCAGCTTCTGCGACAGCTGCACCCGGGGATGGCTCAGCAGGTGCGCGAAGGAGAACGGCTCCGGAATGCGCAGCCCGTTCGGTGTGTACCCGTCGACGACGGGGGTGACGGGCACCGGGGGCTCACCGGAAGGCTTGGGCGGCCGGCCCGCCGAGCGGCCCAGCCCCAGGTCGAGCCGGCCCGGGTGCAGGGCGTCGATCAGCCCGAACTCCTCCACCGTCGACAGTGCGGTGCGGTGACCGAGCTGGACCGCTCCGGAGCCGATCCGGATGGTGCTGGTGGCGGAGGCGGTCAGCGCGAGGACCACGGCGGGCGAGGTACCGGCGACGCCGGGGTTGAGGTGGTGCTCGGCGAACCAGTACCGGGTGTAGCCGAAGGACTCCGTCTGCCGGGCGAGGTCGATGCTGTTCTTGAGGGCCTCGGCGGCCGTGGAACCGGAGGGAACCGGGACGAGGTCGAGGACCCCGAGGGGAATGCCGGACATGGCCGGGCTCCTTACAGGTCGGCGGAGTCGGAGTCGGAGTCACGGGGCGACGGCCCGGACGCCCGGCTCCGCGGCCGGCACGGCGAGGCCGAGGTGGTCGCGCAGGGTGGCGCCCTCGTACTCGGTCCGGAAGACGCCGCGCTCCTGGAGCAGCGGGACGACGGTGTCGGCGAAGACGTCCAGGCCGCCGGGCGTGATGTGCGGTACGAGGATGAAGCCGTCGGCGGCGTCCGACTGCACCAGCGAGTCGATCGACCCGGCGACGGTGGCGGCGGAGCCGACGAAGGTCTGGGGAGCGGAGTTCGCGATGACGAGCTCGCGGATGGAGAGGTTCTTGGCCTCGGCGAGCTCCCGCCACTGCCGGGCCGTCGCGAGGGGGTCGCGGAACTGGCGTACGCTCGCCCGCCCGAGGGCGATGGTGTTCTCGCCCGGCTCGGGATCGATGTCGGGCAGCGGGCCGTCCGGGTCGTAGGAGGACAGGTCCCGGTTCCAGATGTGCTCCAGGTACTTGATCGCGGTCTGCCCGCTGACCTGGAGCCGGCGTATTCCGTGGGCGATCTCGTGTGCTTCGGCGTCGGTGTCGCCGAGTACGAAGGTGGCCGCCGGAAGGATCTTCAGCTGGTCGCGGGTACGGCCGTGCCGCGCCAGCCGGCCCTTGACGTCGGCGTAGAACTCCCGGCCCTCGGCCGGGGTCGAGTACCGGCTGAAGATGGCGTCCGCGTGGGACGCGGCGAACTCGCGGCCCTCCTCGGAGTCGCCGGCCTGGAAGATCACCGGCCGACCCTGCGGGCTGCGCGGCACGTTGAAGAGGCCCTCTACGTCGAACTGCGCGCCGCGGTGGGCGAAGGCACCGGCCCGCGCGTCGCGCAGGAAGGTGCCCGATCCGGCATCGGCGACGATCTCGGAACCGTCCCAGGAGTCGAACAGCTCGGTGGCGGTGGCCAGGAACTCCCGGGCCCGCGCGTAGCGTTCCTCGCGCGGCAGGAAGCCGCCGCGCCGGAAGTTCTCCCCGGTGAAGGCGTCCCAGGACGTGACCACGTTCCAGGCGGCGCGGCCGTCCGAGAGGTGGTCGAGGCTGGCGAACTGGCGGGCCACCTCGTACGGCTCGTTGAAGGTGGAGTTGATGGTGCCCGTGAGGCCGAGGCGGTCGGTGACGGCCGCCAGCGCCGCGAGCACGGTGAAGGTGTCCGGCCGGCCGACCACGTCCAAGTCGTAGATCTGGCCGCCCTGTTCGCGCAGGCGCAGGCCCTCGGCGAGGAAGAGGAAGTCGAACTTGGCTCGTTCGGCGGTCCGCGCGAAGTGGACGAACGAGTCGAAGTCGATGTGGCTCCCGGCCGCCGGATCGCTCCACACGGTGGTGTTGTTGACGCCGGGGAAATGGGCCGCGAGATGGATCTGCTTGAGCGGCTCGGTGCTCATGGTTCGTCCTTCCGGATCGTCCGGGTCAGGCCGCGGGGCCGGAAGCGGCATAGCGGTTGGCGGGGCGGGACAGCCCGAGCAGGCCGCGCAGGGTGTCCGCCTCGTACGAGCGGCGGAAGGCGCCGCGCCGCTGGAGTTCGGGCACCAGGCGCCGGGTGAGTGCGGGCAGGTCGTGGGCGATCACCGCGGGGCGCAGCCGGAAGCCCGTCAGGCCGGCGGCCTGGCGCTCCTGGAGCAGGTCCGCGAGCTGCGCCGCCGATCCGGTGAACACGGCGGCGTCCGTGCTGCGGGGCGGGCCCGCGAGCGCGTCGAGCCGGTCCCGGCGGGCCTCGGCGGCCGGGGCGTCCTCGTCGAGGAAGACGGTGAGGTCCCCGAACAGGTGCAGTGGTTCGGAGCCGAGTCCGGCGGACTCCCGGACCCGCCGGATCGCCGACACCGCCGCGCGGACCCCCTCGGTGTCGCCGGCGCCGACGTAGCCGATGTCGGCGGACCGGGCCACGAGACCGTACGCCCCGGGGTCGTCCCCGACGGTGGTGACCGGCGGCTGGCCCTGGGGCGGCCGCGGAGTGATGGACGGGCCCCGGACGGCGAAGCGGCTGCCCTCGAAGTCGATGTGGTGCAGCTTGTCCCGGTCCACGAACCGGCCCGTGGCCACGTCCCGGATCTCCGCGTCGTCCTCCCAGCTGTCCCACAGCCGCCGGATCACCTCGACGTGGTCGGCGGCCTCCCCGTACAGCTCCGCCTCGGGCAGGGGCCCCGTACGACGGCCGAAGTGCCGTGCCTCGTGGGGGAGCCCGGAGACCTGGATCAGCACCCCGGCCCGGCCGCGGCTGACGTGGTCGAGGGTGGCGACGGCCTTGGAGATGTGGAAGGGCTCCGTGTGCGTCGCGGTCACGGCCGGGACCAGCCCGACGTGCCGGGTCAGCGGAGCGACGCGGGCGGCCGTGAGCACCGCGTCAAGCCGGCCGCGGACCAGGTCCGTGCGCCCGTCCGGTGCGTCGGGCGAGGAGGACTGGAGGGCGAGGCCGTCCTCGAAGGTGACGAAGTCGAGCAGCCCCGCCTCGGCCTCGGCGGTGAGGTCGGCCCAGTAGCGGGCCGTGAGCAGTTCGGCCGGCCGGGCCCCCGGCTCACGCCAGGCGGCCGGGTGCCGGCCGGCGCCGTCGAGGGCCACGGCGAGGTGCAGGGGTGCGGGAGACGAGGAAGAAACGGGCACGACGGATTGCGCCTTCCTGATCGGCGTACGGAAAGGAATCCGATGCGGGATCGGAGAATTCGGCCCGTCATCAATTCTTTCGAAAACGCTACGCCCGATAGTGGGGCCATACAATGACCGCAATATTAAGAGAATTTGGCAGGGGTGTTGCCCGGGGCCCGGACGGCCGTGAAGAAGGGCCGTCGGCGCAGGGTGAAGCCGATCGCCTCGTAGAGCCGGATCGCGTCCGTGTTGCTCTCCGCCGTGTGCAGGAAGGGGACCTCGCCGCGCTCCCGGATGTCCGCGGCGACGGCGCGGACCAGGCGCGTCGCCAGACCCTTGCCCCGGTGGCCGGGGTGGGTGCACACCGCGCTGATCTCGGTCCAGCCGGGAGGGTGGAGCCGCTCCCCGGCCATCGCGATCAGCGCGCCGCGGCGGCGGATGCCGAGGTACGTGCCCAGTTCCACCGTGCGGGCCAGGAACGGGCCGGGCCGGGTGAGGGCGATCAGTGCCAGGATCTCCGGCACGTCGCCGGGACCGAGGCGGACCGCCTCCGGGGCGGGTTCGGCGCGCAGTGAGGTGTCGACCAGCTGCACCCCCCGCATCCGCTGGACGGTCTCCCAGCCGTCGGGCGGGGTCAGTTCGCCGTTGAGGGAGGCGGCCCCGCCCGGGCCGACCAGCGCGTGCAGGTCGGCCCAGGCGGCCGGGTCGGCGGGATCGGAGAGCGCGGCGAACGGGGTGACGTCGGCCGCGTACCGGGCGGCCCGGGCCGGGCGGGGTGCGCCGGCCCCGCCCGGGTGCTCGGCGAACACCGCGTGCGCCCCGGACAGCGAGGCCCAGGCGGGGTTGTCGAGGACGTGCGGGGACACCGGGGCGAGGGATGCCGGGGCGAGTGCGGCGAGGGACGCCGGGGGCGGGGCGGCGGCGGTCATCGGGCGCGGACCCTCCTTCCGTGGGACGGGATCGGGGCGCTGGGCCCGCGGGGGTTCAGGAGTTGGTGATCGGCAGACCGGGCGGGTTCACCTCGGAGGTCTTGACGGCCTCGTCGGAGAGGTTCCAGGCGGCGAGGAGCTTCTCGTACTGGCCGTTCTTGACGAGGTGGTTGATCGCTTCCGACACCGGCTTCGCCAGTCCGCCGTCCTTCTTGGCGGTCGCCGCGATCAGGCCCTGGAGGGACTCGCCGGCCCCGGAGAAGGTGCCCGCGCTGCGGGTGGGCGTGCTCGTGCTCGCGGTCTGCGTGATGTGGTAGGAGATCGACGGGTTCGGGCCGAAGGTGATGTCGATCTTCTTGCCGCTGAGGGCCAGGTAGGTGCTGTTGGTGTCGGGGAAGTACTTGACGGTGATGTCCTTGCCCTCGCCCCGGAGCTTCTTCTGCCACTCCAGCAGGATCTTCTCCTGGTTCGTGCCGGAGGCCACCGCGACCGTCCTGCCCGCGAGGTTGCGGTAGTCGCCGCCGAAGGTCCAGGTGCTGTCCTTCAGCACCTCGAAGGCCAGGTTGTCCTGGCGGTAGGAGGCGAACTCGTACTTCTTCTTGCGCTCCTCGGTGACGGTGACGTTGGTGAAGGCCACGTCCACCTTCCCGCTGTCGATGCCGACGAAGAGGTTCTCCCAGGTGGAGTTCTTCACCACGGGCTTGAGCCCGAGGGTCGCCGCGACGAGTCGACCGAGGTCCGGTTCGGCTCCGGTGATGGTCTTCTGGTCCGTGCCGAGGAAGGCCAGCGGCGGGTACCCCGCGGGCAGCGCGCCGACTCCGATGACGAGTTCACCGCTGTCGCGCACCTCCTTCGGGAGCTGGGCGCGCAGGGGCTCGACCGCCGGGACGGACAGCTCCGCCTGCTGGGCGGCGCCGTTGGACACGGCGCCCACGGTGACCACGTCGGAGCCCGCACCGGTGGCCCCGGCGTCACCGCCGCAGGCGGTGAGACCACAGGCGAGGGCCGCGGTGGCGGTGGCGGCGCCGACGGCGCGGAGGAGTCCGGCGCGGAGGGTGAGCTGGCGTTGCATGGCGATCCTTTTCGGGTACGGGGTACGGGGTGCGGGGCACTGGTTGCGGGGCACGGGGCTGCCGGGCACGGGGCTGCGGGGAGTCAGAGGACCTTGCTGAGGAACTCCCGGGTGCGGGGGTGGGCGGGGCGGTCCAGTACCTGCTCGGGCGGACCCTGCTCGACGACGCGTCCCTCGTGGAGGAAGACGACCTGGTCCGCCACCTCGCGGGCGAAACCGATCTCGTGCGTGACGATGACGAGGGTGGTGCCGCCGGTGGCCAGGTCCTTGATCACGGAGAGCACCTCGCCGACCAGCTCGGGGTCGAGCGCGGAGGTGGGCTCGTCGAAGAGGATGACCCCGGGCCGCAGGGCCAGCGCGCGGGCGATCGCCACCCGCTGCTGCTGGCCGCCCGACAGCTGCCGGGGGTAGGCGCCGGCCCGGTCGCCGAGTCCGACCCGCTCCAGCAACTCCCGGGCCGGTGTCACGGCCTCGGCGCGGGTCAGCCGGCCGGTGGCCACCGGGGCGGCGGAGACGTTCTCCAGCACGGTCAGGTGCGGGAACAGGTTGAAGTTCTGGAAGACGAAGCCGATCCGTGCGCGCTGCGCCAGGACCGCCCGCTCGGTCAGCTCCTTCAGCCGGGTGCCCTGCCGCTGTACGCCGATCAGCTCGCCGCCCACGCTGACGTGGCCGGCCCCCGGCTTCTCCAGGTGGTTGATCACGCGCAGCAGGGTGGACTTGCCGGAGCCGGAGCGCCCGAGGACCACGGTGACCGTGCCCGGCCGCACCGTCAGGCTGACTCCCTCCAGGACCCGCTGGGTGCCGAACCACTTGTGGACGTCGTGGATCTCGATCGCGGCGGGCCGCGCGGAGGTGGTCATCGGGCCGTCTCCTTCGGGAAGCGCGCCCGGAGGTCGCGCAGGCCCGCCAGGGCCCGCTGCAGGGGGGTGGGGGGCACGGCGCGCAGGGCGCCGCGCGCGTAGTGGCGCTCGACGTAGTACTGGACGACGGAGACGAGGCTCGTGAGGACCACGTACCAGAAGGTGGCCACGAGCAGCAGCGGGACCACATCGCCGGGGTAGGTGCTGCCCAGGCTCTGCACCGCGCCGAACAGGTCGAGCAAGGAGACGTAGAAGACCAGTGAGGTGGCCTTGACGAGGCCGAGCAGCTGGTTGACGTACGAGGGGACGACGGACCGCAGCGCCTGTGGGAAGACGATCCGGGCGAACTGGTGGCGCCGGGGCAGGCCGAGCGCGGCCGCCGCCTCGTGCTGGCCCTGGTCCACGGAGAGCACGCCGGCCCGTACCACCTCGGCCGCGTACGCGGCTTCGGCCAGGCTCAGCCCCACGACCGCGACGACCATGTCGGTGGCAAGCCGCGACTCCTCGAAGGTGAAGAAGGCGGGGCCGAAGGGGATCCCGATGCTCAGCGTCGGGTAGAGCGCGCTGAGGTTGTAGAGGAAGAGCAGGACGACGATGAGCGGCACCGACCGGAACAGCCAGATGTACGTCCAGCTCACCGAGCGGAGCACCGGGTTCGGGGAGAGCCGGCCGAGCGCGAGCAGGACGCCCCCGGCCAGGCCCAGGATCCCGCTGTACGCGGCCACCTGGAGGGTGATCAGCAGCCCTTCCAGGATGACCGGCCGGACGAACCAGTACGCGAAGCGGTCCCACTGGTAGAAGGGGTTGGTGACGAGCCCGTGGACGATCTGGGCGACGACCACCAGCACCACGGCGGTGGCGATCCACCGACCGGGCCGGCGCGGCGGGAGCACCCGCTCCGCCGGCCCGGGTGGCCCCGGCGGGGCGGTCGGTGCGGCGCGGACAAGGGATTCGGTCACGGACACTCCAGCGGCATTCGACAGCGCGAGGAATCGAAAAGCAGCGGTCATGCCGGACGGGAGAGGCCGCTGATGTCGTTATCTGCGGCGTAAGCTAGGCAGCCCGAGAAAGGGCTGTCAACGGTCTTCATATCGGTAACCGCGGAAGCGTGCGGCAATTTCATCCGCCGGACACATAACGCCTGCGGGTGAAATGAATCGGGGATTCCGCTCAGAGTCGGAGGATCTCCCGGGCGTCGTACCGGTAGGCGCGGAGAACGGAGTTCCGGGCGCCGCGCGAGGACTCCGGCACCACCGGGGCGACGTGCCGCACCGCTGCCGCCTGCCGGGCCCGGCCGCCGCGCGCACCCTGCTGGTCTCGAACGCGCAGGCCGCGGCGGCCCGGCCCCCGTAGCCTTCCGGGGTCTACCGGTCCTTGCAGGTGGGGACGTTGTCCAGCCAGGCGGGGCCCTGGATGTAGATGTTGGTGACCCACGCGCCGTAGTCCGGCAGGTAGGACCAGGCATCGTTGGTGTACCCCTCGGCGGTGACCGTCTCCGCGTGCTTCTGGCATTCGACGCGGATCGTCGTCGGCCCCGGGAAGGCGTAGACGCGCGCGGCCTTCGTGGACGGCTGCGCCTTGGTCCAGACGCCCGCGCCCCAGGTGCGGAAGACGGGGCCCGCCACCGGGCCGGGATCGATGCGGACCGCGCCGTAGTACCCATTTCCCAGCCGCACGTCACTGACCATCAGCTTCGTGCCCGACTGCTTGGCCTCCGCCATCCTGCCCGCGCCCAGGTAGATGGCGATGTGGCGGATGTGCTGCGAGGTGCCCCAGACCAGCAGGTCGCCGGGGAGCAGCGGGTCCAGGCCCTGAGCGGCCGTGAAGCGGCCCGCGGCGCGGTGCGTGTAGTACTGGGCGTCGGCCACCCCGTTCAGGATGTCGGACCCGGTGGCCTCCGCGTACGCGTGGCGGACCAGCCCCGAGCAGTCGAAGCCCAGCCGCTGCGGATCGTGTTCGCTCGCCGGGTCGCTCGGATCGACCATCCCGTACGTGGGACCGGGCTGCGGGCCGTGGCCGCCGCCCCAGGTGTACCAGACGTCCGCCGCGACCTGCGCGCACGCGGCGGCGACGGCCCGCTCGGCGGTCGGGGAGGCGCCGGGTGCCCGTACGGTGCAGATGTCGTCCGCGGCGGACACGGCGGTGGCGGACGCGGTCGGGGGTGCGCCGGTGGCGGTGGCGGCCTGCGCGGCCCAGAGGAGGAAGGCCAGTAACCCGGCGGCCGAGCCCATGAGTCCGGAACGGCGAAGCATGCGTGGACCTCGATTCGTGTCGCGGCGGTGCGTGGTGGAAGCAGCGTGCGGCCGGCGTGCCCCGTCCGGCGAGCGTCCGGCGGCGCCCCGTCACAACGGGCAACGGGCAACCTTCGGGGAAACCCCGGCCCACCTGGGCCTTTCGCCGACGCCCCGTCAGGGGCGGGGGCAGGCGCGGTCCACCGCCACCGGGAGGCCGGGGGCGAGCGCCGGACGATCCCGTGCACCGATGCCCTCAGCCAGCCGGCAGACCTCCCTCAGCCGGGCCCCGACGTCCAGGTCCCACAGCCGTACGGTGCCGTCCGTGCTGCTGCTGGCCACCGTCCGCCCGTCGGGGGAGAAGACCACGCCCCACACCGCGTTCGTGTGCCCGGCCAGCGCGGCCCTCGGCTCCCGCCCGGCCACGTCCCACAGCCGCACCGTCCGGTCGTTGCCGCTGCTCGCGAGCGTGCGGCCGTCGGGGGAGAAGGCGATGCCGCGCGCCGACCCGGTGTGCCCGGTCAGTGCCGCCCGGAGCCGGTGCCGCCTGGTGTCCCACAGGCGTACCGTCCCGTCGTTCCCGCTGCTCGCGAGCGTCCGGCCGTCCGGGCCGAACGCCACCCCCCGGACCGCCCCGGTGTGGCCGGAGAGCACGGCCAGCGACCGGCGCGTCGCCAGGTCCCACAACCGGACCGTCAGATCGTCGCCCGCGCTCGCCACGGTCCGCCCGTCGGGGCTGAACGCCACGTCGTTGACGAAGTCGGTGTGGCCCGTGAGACTGCCGAGCGGACGGCGCGCCGGCACGTCCCACAGGCCGACCGTGCCGTCGGAACCGGCCGAGGCCAGGGTCCGGCCGTCGGGGGAGAAGGCCACCGAGAACACCGTCCCGGCGTGCCCCGCGAGCGTGGCCGCCGGTGCGCGCGCGGCCACGTCCCACAGCCGCAGCGTCCCGTCGGAGCCGGCCGAGGCCAGGGTGCGGCCGTCGGGGGAGAAGGCCACGGAGAAGACCGTCTCGGTGTGTCCCGTGAAGGTCGTCAGGACCCGGCGGCCGGCCACGTCCCACAGCCGCACCGTGTGATCGGCTCCGGCCGTGGCCAGCAGCCTCCCGTCCGGGCTGTACGCGGCGTGCCAGATCTCGCTGAACGGGCGCGGGGCGAGCGCCGCGCCGTGCAGGTCCCACAGCACCACCGACTGGTCGAACCCGGCTGTGGCCAGCAGCGCCCCCTCCGGGTCCACGGCCACTCCGAGCACGTAGTCGGTGTGGCCGGCCAGCGTCGCCGCCGGCCGGCCGCCGCGCACGTCCCACAGCCGGGTCGTACCGTCGCCGCCCGCGCTGATGACCGTCGTCCCGTCCGGGGTGTAGGCGACGCCGTTGACGTCGTCGCTGTGCCCGGAGAGGGTCGCGGTCGTCCGGCGGCCGGCCACGTCCCACAGCCGCACCGTGCGGTCGATGCCGCCGGTGGCCAGGGTCAGGCCGTCCGGGGCGAACGCCGCGCCCAGCACCTCGTCCGTGTGCCCGGTGAGGACGCCCAGGGACGTCGCCCGCTCCGGGTCCCACAGCCGTACGGTCCGGTCCGCGCCGGCCGAGACCAGGGTCCGCCCGTCCCGTGCGTACGCCAGCGCGTTGACCTGTCCCGTGTGGCCGCGCAGCGAGGCCACGGCCCGGTGCTCCCCGGCGGCCTCCCACAGCTGGACCGACCCGTCGGGCGTCGCCACGGCGAGCGTCCGCCCGTCGGGGGCGAAGGCGACGGCCCGGGCGCCGACCGTGCTGTCGGGAAGCACCGCCGCCGTCCGGTGGCCGGCGGTGTCCCAGAGCCGGGCGGGCCCGGCCGTGGAGGTGGCCACCAGCGTCCGGCCGTCGGGGCTGAAGGCCACCGCGCGCACCCGGCCGGGCAGCGTCAGGGTGGCCGTCGTGCGGCGGTCCGCCGTCCGCCGCAGCGTCACGGTCCCGTCGGAACTGGCCGTGGCGAGCGTGCCGTTGTCCGGCGCGAAGGCCACCGCGTTGACGGGTCCGCCGTGTCCGGCGAGCCGGGCGACGAACGGCTGGGACTGCGTGCTCAGCAGCGCGCCCAGCGCCTCGCTCGTCGCCGAGGTCCGGTACGCCTGCGCGGCGAGGAGCAGCGAGCCCTCCGGCTGCCCGGCGGCCAGCGCCGCGGACTGGAGGGCGAGGGCCCGTGACCGCGCGACCCGCTCCTGGCCGAGCGCCCCCGAGCGCTGCTGGTACGCCAGGCCGCCGGCGCCCACCGCGAGGACGAGCAGGACGACGAGCGTGGCCAGCATGCGCTGCCGCAGCCGGACCTGGCGCCGGCCCTGCCGCTGCCGGGCATCCTCGGCGGCCCGGCTCGCCCGCAGGAAGGAGGCCTCCTGCGGTGCGAGCCGGCTGCGGCCGTCGAGTTCGTCGGCCCACGAGCGGGCGGTCTCCAGCCGGGTGCCGCGGTAGAGGGCCGAGGGGTCGTGCCCCTCGCGCTCCCACTCGGCGGCGGCGTGCGCGAGCTGCTGGTGGATCAGCAGGCCTGCCCGGTCCGCGTGGATCCAGCCGTGCAGCCGGGGCCAGGCGTGCAGCAGGGCCTCGTGGGTGATCTCCACGGTGTCGCTGCCCATGGTGACCAGCCGGGCCCGCACGAAGGCGTCGAGCGCGGCGGCGGCCCGGTCGTCCCCGGCGGCCGGCCGGCCCAGCAGGGCGGTGCGGCCGACGCGCCGCCGGGTGGCGCCCGTACCGTCGGCCACGTGGACCAGCCGCACCAGGACGCGGCGGATCGTCTTCTGCTCGGCCGGGTACAAGCGGGCGAAGACGGTCTCGGCCGTCCGTGCGACGGCGCCCTGGATGCCGCCGGTGTGCTCGTACCCGGCGACGGTCAGGGTGGCGCCCTCGCGGCGCTGCCAGGTCGCCCGCAGGGCGTGGGACACCAGGGGCAGCGCGCCGGACGGGGTGTGCCCGGCGTCGCGCACGAGCAGGGAGACCAGACCCGGTTCGAGCGTGAGGCCGGCGAGCTCCGCGGGCCGCGTGATCGACTCCCGCAGCTCGTCCACGGACATCGGCGGCAGGACGAACAGCCCGCCGGTGAACAACGCGGCCAGCTCCGGCAGGTCCAGGCAGCTGCCGGTGAAGTCGGCCCGTACGCCGAGTACCACGACGGCGGCGTCGGCGCCGCTCTCCGCCGGCCGTGCGGTCGCCACCTCGCACAGCACCCGTACGAAGGCGCGCCGCTCCTCCTCGTCGGAGCAGAGCGTGAACACCTCCTCGAACTGGTCGACGAGGAGGACCAGCCGGACCGGCGGGGGCGGAGGTCCTTCGGCGCCGGGCCCGCGGCCCGGCGCCGTCCGCCGCACCGCGTCGAGCAGGGCGCCCGGCCGGTCCCGCACCTCCCGCGCGCCCAGGCCGAGATCGCCGCCCAGGACCTCGGCGGTGCGCTCCAGCAGCTCCTGCAGCGGCTGCGCGCCGGGGGCGAACCGCACCACCGGCCAGGTGGCGGCCCCCGGCATGGGGAAGCCGCCGGGGCGCCGCAGGGCGGGTACCAGACCGGCGTCGAGCAGGGAGGACTTGCCGGCGCCCGATGGGGCGACGAGCATCAGCGGGCCGTTCCCGATCCGTTCGAAGACCCGCTCGACCAGTTCGGCCGTCGCGCGCTCCCGGCCGAAGAACCGCCCCGCGTCCTCGGCGGTGAAGGCCGCCAGGCCCGGGTAGGGGCACGCGTCGTCGGCCGGCGGTCCGCCCGCGCCGGGAGCGGCGCCGGCCGGCTCCGGGGCGCCGGGCGCCGGCTCCCGTTCCGCCACCAGCCGCAGGAGTCGGCCCTCCGCCCGCAGCACCTCGTCGCACCGGCGCGCGACGTCGGCGGTGGGGCGTTTGGAGCCGGTCTCGATCTTGCTCAGGTAGCCCTTGCTGTAGTGCGTCCGACGGGCCAGGTCGGCCAGCGACAGGCCGCGCTGCCCGCGCAATCGCCGTAGCTGCGCGGGAAAGGACACCACGGCGTCGTCGGCCGGTTCATGTCGGTGTTCGGTGTGGTCCCGGCGGTCCGGATCGTCGCCCAAAACATCCCCCTGGCACAGCGCACCCAGGCCGCGAGACGGCTCTGCCCAGGCTACAGCGGGGGGTCGGGCGCTCGACCGCTTCCGGGAGTGGTACGGCGGGCGCGGGACCGCCCGGGACCGCCCGGAGGCGGCCCCGGGCGGTCCCGGTGACGGGTGTTAAGGACGGTTCAGTCGGATGGAGTTGATGGGGCCGAGGTCGGCATACACGCCGGTGTGGGCGGGGATCACGTTGCCGCAGCCCGCGCCGTTGTAGCCGGTGCACAGGTTCGCACCGGCCCCGCCGGTCTGGTTGTTGAGCACCCAGTGGCGCCCGAACTGGTTGCTCAGATTGTGTGCCCCGTAGGCGTAGTAGATGTGCGTCGGCTTGACGGCCGGGTTCTGGTTCTCGGGATAGACGCAGACCGCGCCGTCCGGACAGCCGGCCCACGCGTCGGCCGGGGCCGACGTCGCCGTGCCGCTGAGCGCGATCACGGCGACGGCGGCGGTGGCGAGCGCGGCGGCGCCGCGGATCGTGTTGCGCATGATTTCCCCTTGAGGTCGTGCCTGGTGCGGACGGTTCAAGCCTGTCCCGGACCGGCACCGGGGTCGACGGGTTGACCGTTGCCCGTCCCGGCGGGACATCGGGAAACCCCTCGCGACCTGGGCGGTCCCGCAAGAGGAGGCAACGTGCCGCGGGCGGCGGCCTCCAGGGCCGGCCACGGGTGAGGCGCCCGGAACGTGTGCGGTGCCCCCGGCGGCCCCGAGGCCCCGACCGGCCCCCGCCCGGGCCGGCGTCCCGGGACCCCCGCCCGCCGGAGGGCCGGGAGCCGGCCGGGCTGATGCGCAGTCACCGCGGACCCACCCGTCCGGCCCCCGAAATGAATCCGTTTGGCGACGGGATGTATCCATCCGCTCACCATGTGTGGCGGGCGGCGCTGATCGCCCATAACTTCGGCATCGTGACGAACCGACAGCTCAAGCGCCTCGCATGCATCTCCGTCGTCCTGGCCGCAGGACTCGGCGCTACCGCGCCCTCCGCGTCCGCGGCCGGACACACGGTGTATCCCGGCGAATCGATCCAGAAAGCGGTGGACGCCGCGAAGCCGGGCGACAGCATCACGGTGTTGCCCGGCACCTACCGAGAGAACGTGCTGATCACCAAGAGCCTGACCCTGCGGGGGTCGGGGAAGCACACGGTGATCGCGCCTCCTTCCACCCCGCGGCCCGCGGCGCCCGCCCGCGCGGCCACCCCCTGCTCGCAGGCCGACTCCGGGATCTGCGTCATGGGCACGCCGGAGAAGACCGTCGACCGGGTCAGAATCCGGTCGCTGACCGTCTCCGGCTTCAAGCGCAACGGCATCTGGGCCTCGCGCACCGACCGGATGAGCGTCGAGCACGTGACGTCCGCGAACAACGGCACCTGGGGCATCGCCCAGGAGCGGTCCACCCGCGGGGTGTTCCGGGGCAACACCGCCCGCGACAACGCCGAGTCCGGCATCTTCATCGCGAACACCGTCGACCGGGAGGGCGGGGCCGTCGACACCCTCGGCGCCGTGGTCCGCGACAACGTCCTCACCGGGAACCGGATCGGAGCCACGATCAGGCGGGTCCGGAACCTCACCGTGAACAGCAACTCCGTCACCGGCAACTGCGGCGGGATCTTCGTCGTGGGCGACGAGGGCGAGCCGGGCGCCGGGGACATGACCATTCGGGGCAACCGGATCGTCAAGAACAACAAGTTCTGCAAGGGGAACAGCCGCCTCCCGGACATCCAGGGCGTCGGGATCGTCCTCACCGGCGCCGAGGAGACGGTCATCCGCGCGAACACCGTCCGGGACAACGTGGGCGCCTCGCCGCTGTCCGGCGGAATCCTGCTGTTCAAGAGCTTCGTGGGCGCCCAGAACACCGACAACGTGATCTCGGGCAACGACGTGATCGGCAACCTGCCGGCGGACCTGGCGAACAAGGGAGCCGGCACGGGCAACCGGTTCGTCGGCAACCGGTGCCGGACCTCCGAACCCGCGGGGATGTGCTGACCAGTGCTGTACGTGATCAGGAGAATCGAGGCCGCATGACCACGGTAAGCCCCACCCAGACCGCCACCCACACCCCTGCCGTGCACGTGCACCCCGCGACCGTCCAGCCCCCGCCGGCCATGCGGCTGCGCGAGCTGGTCTTCGGTGCGGCCTGCGCCGCGGCCGTCCGCGCGGCGGCCCGCCTCGCGGTGGCCGACGCCCTGGGGCAGTCCCCGGCCACCGCGACCGAGCTCGCCGAGGCCGTGCACTGCGACCCGAGGTCGCTGCACCGGCTGCTGCGCGCCCTGTCCTGCTACGGGATCTTCGCGGAGACCGAGGACGGCTCGTTCGTCCACACCGAGATGTCGCGGATGCTGCGCGAGGACGACCCGAACAGCCTGCGCCACATCGCCCTGTGGTGCACCGAGCCCTGGACCTGGCAGGCCTGGCCGAGGCTGGACGACGCCGTGCGCCGCGGCGGCAGCGTGTTCGAGGACGTGTACGGCAAGGGGTTCTTCGACTACCTGCACGAGGACGCGCACGAGTCGGCCCACGTGTTCAACCGGGCCATGACCACGTCGAGCGTGCAGTCGGCGCTCGACGTGGCCGAGCTCCTCGACCTCACGGGAGTGTCCCGCGTCGCGGACATCGGAGGCGGCCAGGGCCACGTCCTGGCAGGCCTGCTGGAGAAGCACCCCGCCGTGCGCGGCTTCCTCCTGGACCTGCCCGGCGTGGTGGCCAAGGCGGACGCCCGGCTGCTGGAGGGCGGCGCGCTCGCCGAGCGGGCGTCCGTCGTCCCCGGCGACTGCCGCGAGTCCATCCCGGTCGAGGCCGATCTGTACATCATCAAGAACATCCTGGAGTGGGACGACGACAGCACCCGCAGGACCCTGCGCAACGTCGTCGCCGCGGCCCGGCCCGGCGCCCGGGTCGTGGTCATCGAGAACCTCGTCGACGACACTCCGTCGATGAAGTTCACCACGGCGATGGACCTGCTCCTGCTGCTCAACGTCGGCGGCGCCAAGCACACCCGGGAGAGCCTCGTGACCCGCCTCGCGGACGCCGGCCTGCTGGTCGGCGAGGTGCGCCCCGTCAACGGGTACCTGCACGCCTTCGAATGCACCGTGCCCGGGTCCCTGCCCGGCTGACCCCGCCCGCACGCCGCGACGCCTCGAGCCCGGCGCACAGCCGGTCTCGGAGGCGTCGGCGCGTGGTCCCCGCGACGCCGCACGCGGCGGTCAGGCCCCCACGGGCGGACGCCGGTCGGTGATCAGGCGCATCGCGGAGCGCTCCACCACACGGGCGAGCTCCTCGTCGGTGGTGGGGACGCCGTCCTTGGCGCTGTCGAGCAACCGGGCCAGCACGGCCGCCTTGTGCCCGCCCTCGACCCCCAAGGTCAGGGCCGGACGGGCGTCGAGCGGTGCCCGCATGTCGAGCATCCGCACGACGAGGTCGTCGCGCTGGAAGACGGTACTGGCACGGATCGGGCCGGCCGGGTCGTCGACGGCCGCCTCGTCCTGCCGGGCGAGCAGCCGGGCCAGCGCCAGTCCGCACCCGTCCTTGGCCGGGTAGAGGAGCGCGTGCCGGCGCAGGTCCTCGGAGCCGCCCCCGCCCGACGCGACGTGGTGCACCGCCGGGAGCGCCGCCCGGGTGAAGAACATCCGGGCGGACCCCGGGTCGCCGAGGTCCCGGTCCTGCTCCAGGTACGGGTTGATGGCCTCCTCCAGGGCCATCACCTCCGGCTGGCGGGCCACGTGGCGCAGTGCCACCAGGAGGTCGCCCTCCACCTCGACCGCCCGCACGACCCGGTTGCCGTGCATGAAGAGGGAGGTGCGGCGCAGCCGGGTCCGGGCGTCGACCCGGGCCTGGGGGGAGGCGTATCCGGCCAGCAGCTCCGCGACGACGCCTTCGCTGCCCGGTTTGACGGTGAAGGTGAGGGCGTGGCGGACCACTCCGTCCCCCCGCCGGGGTGTGGCCCCCGGGCGGCCCCGGCGCTCTCCCGTCCGGGCCGCGCCGGGCGGGGCGCCGAACACGGTCTCGGCACGCGGGTCCGCGACGGCGAGCGGGCCGCCGCCGCCGTCGGCCGGCCCGGGCTGCGCCACGGGGCCCTTGCCCGTCTCCCGCATGACGCTGAAGCGCAGCGAGCGGGTGTCCCGTACGCAGCCGTGCAGCGGCTGGACGGTCGCCACGTGCTCCTCGCTGTTCAGCCAGGCCAGGAACGGCGGTGCGCTCTCCCATTCGCTGGTGATGAGCCACTGCGAGGGGTTCTCGATGGACTGGCACAGCTCGTCGCTGATGTGCCCGGGGACCGAGGCCACCTGCCTGCGCAGGTCCTCGTACACGTCCAGGAAGCGGTTCTGGGCGCCGTCGTACAGGTCCAGCAGCAGGACGACCCGAAGCCTGGAGCCGTCGAATGCGGACTGGGATATCCGTTCCGACAGGGTTGTCATCGTTCACACTCCTTCGAGACCACGCGGTCGCCACGTGCGTGGCGCGCAGGTCGTCGGTGGCATCCGCGAGGACGGTCCACCGGCGGACACGGTCGGCAGGCCCCCGAGACACGGTGGCGCCACCCGGTCCGATCGTTGTCCCGTAGTGCGATCGGCGCGAGAGGGGAGAACCATGCGGGTGAACGAGCGAGGGAACACCCCTCGCACAGGGCATGGAAGACTCATGAAGGAAAACGTCGACCACCGCGTGCCGGTCCTCATCGTGGGCGGCTCACTGGTGGGCCTGTGCACCTCGCTGTTCCTGGGCCGCCACGGCATCAGGCACCTGCTGGTCGAGAAGCACGCGGGCACTTCGGTGCACCCGCGCGGACGCGGTATCAACCTACGGACGATGGAGCTGTTCCGGGTCGCGGGGGTGGAGGCGCGGATCCGGGAGGCCGCCTCCGTGCTGGCCGACAACCACGGCATCCTGCAGGGCGGCTCCCTCACCGGCGAGGACCAGGAGTGGCTGTTCGAAGAGATCGACCCCGGAGGCGCCCTGGCGCGCTTCAGCCCCTCGTCGTGGTGTCTGTGCAGTCAGAACGACATCGAGCCGGTCCTGATGTCCGTGACGCCTTCCCTCGGCGCCGACCTGCGGTTCTCCACCGAACTGCTCTCTTTCGAGCCCGACGAGCGCGGGGTGACCGCGCGGGTGAAGAACCGGGACACCGGAGAGCACAGCACCATCCGCGCCGACTACCTCGTCGCCGCGGACGGCCCGCGCAGTCCCGTCCGGGAGCAGCTCGGCATCGACCAGAGCGGATCGGGCGCCCTGTTCCACAACGTCAGCATCACCTTCCGCTCCCGGGGGCTGGCGGGGATCGTCGGCGACCGGCGCTTCATCGTCTGCTACCTGACCTCGCCGGACGCCGACGGTGCGCTGCTGCCGGTCGACAACGCTGAGCGGTGGGTCTTCCACGCCCCCTGGCATCCCGACAGCGGCGAGACGCTGGACGACTTCACCGACGAGCGCTGCGTCGAACACATCCGCCGGGCGGTCGGCGCGCCCGGGCTGGACATCGAGATCACGGGCAAGGCGCCGTGGCACGCCGCGGAGCGGGTCGCCCGGCGGTACGGCGAGGGCCGGGTCTTCCTCGCCGGTGACTCCGCCCACGAGATGTCCCCCACCGGGGCGTTCGGCTCCAACACCGGCATCCAGGACGCGCACAACCTGGCCTGGAAGCTCGCCGCGGTGCTGGAGGGTTCGGCGGGCCAGGGCCTGCTGGGGACCTACGAGTCCGAACGCCTGCCGGTGGCACGGGCCACGAGCGAGCGGGCCTCGGCCCGCTCGGCGGAGCACAGCCATCCGGGGTACGAGCCCGCTCCCGCCGCGCGCGGCGGCGGCCGCCCGGGCGGGGTCCTGTCGGTGGCCATGGGTTACCGCTACAACGAGGGAGCCGTTCTCGGGACGGACCCCGAGCGGCCGGTCGTGCCGGACGGGCTGGACCTCTCGGGCGAGCCGGGCACGCGGGCGCCGCACATGTGGCTCCACGACGGCGGTGTCCAGAAGTCCACGATCGACCTGTACGAGCGGTCCTTCGTCCTGCTCAGCTCGGAGGGGACGCCGTGGCGGGAGGCCGCGCGGAGCCTGGCCGAGCAGCTGGGCGTGCGCCTGGAGGCGTACGCCGTCGGCACCGGTCCGGACGCCGACCTGGCCGCGCGGGACGGGGTCGACTGGGCCGAGGTCCACGGCGCCACCCCGGCCGGAGCGGTCCTCGTCCGCCCGGACGGCTTCGTGGCCTGGCGGTCCCCGGGGGCCGTGGAGGACGCCGAAGCGGTGCTCCACGAGGTGCTGGGGGCGCTGCTGCACCGGTCCTGAGGCCCCGTCGGGCCCACCGGCCTTCGCCGGCTCGTCCGCATACAGCTGCACGGCTGCACGGCTGCACGGCTGCACGGCTACGCGGCGGACCCCGCGGGCACCGTGACGGTGCCCGAGCGGTACTCCGGCTCCTCGCCGGCCAGACCCGCGACGTGGTCCGTGATCATGTCGAGGACGTCCGCCGCGGCCGTGTCGTTGCCGAGTACGAGGAAGTTGACGGTCAGGCCGTCGGTCATCGCGGCCAGATATCGGGCCAGCACGGGCACGGGCACGCGCAGCGCGAAACCCATGGTCCGGCGGAGTTGTTCGATCAGCTCGGTGTAGGTGTCCGAGTAGAGCTCGTACTGCCGCCGGGCCAGGTGCTCGAAGCCGGGCTGGCGCAGGGCGTACTGGGTCAGTTCGTACGTCAGCATGTGCTCACCGGGGTGCGCGACCACGTGGTCCCAGTAGGCCTGGAAGCCGGCCCGGACGGTCTCCCGGAGAGTGGCCCTGGGCCGGATCGCCTCCTTCACCACGGTGACGTAGTGATCGGTGATCGCCGTGATCACGGATTCCAGCAGCTCCTGCTTGGAGTCGAAGCAGTAGTGGAAGACGCTGAGCGACACGCCGGCCTCGGCGGCGATGGACCGGGTCGTCGTCCTGGCGACGCCGTCGCGGGTCATCGCGCGGATCGCCGCCTCGGTCAGCTGCCGGCGCCGGTCGGCCGACGGCATGCGTGCCATGGGTGCTCCGTTCCCTGCGGTGTCGGATCGTACGGGCCCGCCCGAGAGGGCCGGGGCCGGCCGGATCGCACGAGCTGATCCGGCCGGCCCCGGCCCCTGGTCCCCGCCGCGCCGTCAGCTGCTGTAGACGCCGACCTCGTGCAGGGAGTAGCCCCATTGAGTGCCGCGCTGCACTCCGTGGACGCGAACGTACCGGGCCGGCACACCGGTGAACAGCGCCGTGTCCAGACCGCCGTCGCCCGCCGTGGTGGACCACACGGACTGCCAGTTCGTTCCGTCCGCCGAGAGTTCGATGCGGTACGACTTCCCGTACGCCCGCTCCCAGTCGAGGGTGACCCGCTTGACCAGGTTCGGCGTCCCGAGGTCGATCCGGAGCCACTGGTCGTCGCTCCAGTCGCTCGCCCAGCGGGAGCCCCTGTTGCCGTCCACGGCCCGGTCCGGCGCGTAGCTCGTGAACGGGTTCCACTCGGCGGAGCCGGCGGAGGCTGCCGCACCCGCGGCGAGGTTCACCCCGGCCCTGTGCTTCTCGGAACCGCCCCAGGTGGTCAGGTAGGACTCGGCGCCCTTGAACAGGTCGTCCACCACGCCCTGGCCGCCGACGAGCCGGACGTCCTCGATCCAGTCCGGGACCAGGCCGTAGTGCGAGGCGCCGTCGGTGTTGAGGTCCCAGGTGCGCACGCCGGTGGTCTGCTTGTCGATCACGGACCCGCCGTCGGTGCTGCGGAAGGGGTAGCGCACCGGGTTGGGGGTGTCGGCGCCCCGGGGGCCGGGCCAGCCGCCCACGCCGTTCATGTCGGTGCCGTACCCGTAGCCGACGCCGTACTTGTCGCGCAGCGCGTCGGTGCGCCGGGCCTCGGCGCTGAACGCCTCGGCGCCGCTCATGTACTGGGCGATGAAGCCGCCGAGACGGTAGACCCGCTCGGTCCAGTCGAGGTCCATCCAACTGTGCGAGGAGATCACGCCGGGGTACGACTCGGATTCGAGGATGTCGAAGGCCCGGCCGGCGGCCTTGACGCTCATGTGGTCGATCTCCAGCATCATCTTGCGCTTCATCATGCCCCGCACCGCGTACTCGCCGAGCCCGGTGAGGCCCCGGGTGTTGCACTGCGCGTCCGCCGCGTACGAGGGGACCGACACGCCCGCCGGGAGCTCCTTCTGCGCCGCGGGCGCCGCCGCGATGCCGATGGGGTTGTCGTGCTGCGGGCCGGTGCACTTCTCGGTCTGCCAGAAGGTGCCGGTCGACAGGAACTGGCCCACGTTGATCGCGGTGCCGAGGGCGCCCTGGTCGAAGCGCACCCCGCACAGGGCGTTGTCGAACTTGTGGCACAGGAACATGCTGCGCACACCCAGTTGGTGCAGTTCGTCCAGACCCCGGTCGATGTCCTCCTTGCTGCACTGCGCGATGTCGAGGATCTGCTTGCAGCCGAACGGTTCCGAGGTCTCGACGCCGAGGACGACGGCCAGCTTGCCCTGCTCGACGACCTCCCGGGCCTGCGCCGAGTCGGTGACGATGCGGAACCAGCCCTTGCCCGGGCCGCCGTACATCTTGTCGATGTAGGCCTGCATGTCGTACGTCTTGCGCGCCTCCAGGCGGATGGCGGTCATCTCGTCGCAGCTGCGGTCCTTGAAGAAGTAGACCGAGCAGATCACGCCGTTGGTGACGAGGTCGTTGACGAGCACCCGCTGCCCGCCGCGCCAGGCCCGCTCGACCCAGGCGTAGTAGTTCTGCTGGTGAGTCAGCGAGTCGTGCGCGGGCCAGTCCTTGAAGGTCGGCCAGCCGTCCGGGTCGTGCTTGCCGTCGCCGCCCTTGGTGATGAAGTCGAAGATCGCGAGCGAGCCGTCGGGATAGTGCTCGGGGCAGTCCTTGAGCGCGTCGGCGACGCCCAGGTCGGAGAACGGCTTGCCGCAGATGAGCCGGCCGCCGAAGCCCTCGTTGGACATCAGGTGGTCGTGCGCGTCGACGAAGCCGCGTACCTTGCCCTGCGCGTCGGTCCCCTTGAAGGGCTCGCCGGTGACGTTGATGTCGGAGTCGGGCGCGGGCCGCGCGACCGGGTTCCACCAGCCGGGATCGGCCGCGGAGCTGGGCGCGGGGCCGAGCACCATGGCCACCACGGTGAGCAGGAACGACAGGACCGCTAGGTGTCTGAGCCTGTGGTGCGGGTGTCGGGTCATGGTCATCACTCACGTCTTCGGTCAGCGGATGGCGCGCGGTCGGGGGATCGGGACCCGTCGCGCCGGTCGGGACGAGGCGTCGGCCGCGTTCGACTTGTCATGACCCGCGCAAAGGGTACGGACGAGAATCGCCACTGGCGGCATCGGAGTCAAGGGTCCGGGACGGATGACCTGATGACGTATCAGTTTCCCGTCGCGCCGCGTGATCACGCCCTCCAGGGCGCCGGGTCAGCGGGCGCGCCGTTCGGGCAGGTCCATCTCCGCCGGGGCCGGCGCCACCGTGAAGCCGCGCGCGGTGGCCGGCGCGGCCCTCCCGCCGCAGAAGGCTGCTTCGAGCGTGCCGCCCAGGGCCGTGTTGGCCGTGCCCCTGTTCGAGGTGTTGGCCATGGCCGCGAGGCTGCGCCGGCCGTCCCGGGTGGCGAAGGCATAGGTGTAGAAGCCCTGCACGGTGCCGGTGTGCCCGTAGACCGACCTGCCGCAGGAGAGGTCGTAGCGGCGCAGACCGAGCCCGTAGTGCCGGGTGTTGGTGCCGTCGGTCGGACGGGTGGTGAGCATCGCGTCCAACATCCCGGGCGAGAGCAGCCGGCCGCCGAGCAGGGCGGACACGAAGGTGTTCAGATCGGCCGGGCTGGAGATCACCGCCCCGGCGGACTGGGCCCAGGAGGCCGTCTGCTCGGTGGAGTCGACCAGCGGTGCGCCGGTCTCGTCCGGGTGGAGGTAGCCGCGCGCGTGCAGGCCCCGGACGGCCGTGCGGGGGTGGACGTAGGAGGTGTCGCGCAGCTTCAACGGCTTGATGACGCGCCGCTGGTACTCCTCGGCCACCGGACGGTCGGTGGCCTTCTCGATGAGCATGCCGAGGACGACGAAGTTCGTGTTGGAGTACGAGTACGCGGCCCCGGGCTCGGTGGTCCTCGGCTCGGCCAGCGAGAGTTCGACGAGTTCGCGGTAGCCGAACACCTTGTTCCGTACGGCCTCGAAGCCCGGCACGGTCCGCTCGAACATGGCGTTGGTGTAGTCGGCCAGTCCGCTGCGGTGGTTCAGCAGGTGGCGCACGGTGATGCGGTCGTCGGGCAGCAGGCCCGGCAGGTGGCGGTTGACGGGCGCGTCCAGCGCGATCTTCCCTTCGGCCACCAACTGGAGCAGGACGACGGCGGTGAAGGTCTTGCTGACACTGCCGATCCGGAAGCGGGCCCGGGTGTCCATGGCGGAGCCGCTGCTCCGGTCGCGGACGCCGACGGCCCTGCTCAGGACGCCGTCGGGGCCGGTGAAGCGGGCCATGGCGCCCGGCGCTCCGGCGTCGGTCGTCTGACGCAGCGCCCGGGTCAGGGCTTCGGGATCGGGGCCCGCCGGCGGCGCGGGAGCCGGGGCCGCGACGGTCCGGCCGGCGGCGGGGACGGCGGCGGCGGGGGCGGTTCGGGCCGCGGCGGCGGGCGCCGTCGCGGCCAGCGCGGACAGCAGGGCGACGCTGACGGCCAGCCGCCGGGTCACGAGCAGGTGATTCACGGTGTTCCTCTGGTCAGTCGGTACGACGAGGGGCGGCTCGGCGCGCACGCGGCTGCCGGGAGCGGGCGGGTCGCACAGAGCGACCAAGAGCTTACGGAACGGAGGCGGCCCGATCGGACCGCGCGATCGTGCGCGAAGCCGGCCGAGGGCTGCGCGGACGGCAGTGCGCGCGGACGGCGGCGTCCGCCGACGGCTCGGCGGCGCGTGTCGCCGGCCGCCCACGGGCGACGGCGAGCCGCCGCCCGTTGTCCACCACCGCCGCGAAGCACCGCGCTCGGTACCCGGGCCCGCGCCGGGGTGCTCAGTTCTCCGGACGGCCCGGTGCGAGGCGCTCCACCACCTCGGCGAGGTCCTCGCAGACCTGCTCGATCTTCCGCCGCATGGCGTTCTGCTCCGCGACGAGCGCCGCCAGCAGCAGGGCCGTCAGGGCCGCGGCGCCGTTGAGGGCCTGCAGGTTGACCATGATCTCGAAGAGCGTGTGGCGGGCGAAGGGGCCGGTGCGGTCGGTCGCCGCCGAGATCGCCAGGACGGACACCAGCAGGGCGCACGGCGCGCTCCCCCCGAGCTGGAAGCGCACCGCCGCCCAGGTCAGCAGCGGGAACACGAGGAACAGCAGGGACAGGCTGCTCGTCCGGGTGGCCAGGAGGGTGATGACCACGGCGGTGACCGCCAGGACGGTGGCCTCCGCCACGCGGTAGCCGTCGCGGGGCACCCTGATCCGGCGCAGGACGAGCAGCACCGGTGTCACGACGAGCACCCCCATGGCGTCACCGGCCCACCAGGCCGCCCACACCGGCCAGAAACCGCTCGGGTCCAGGTCGCCGGTGAGGACCAGCATGCAGGCCCCGACCGTCGCGCTGACCAGCATGGGCAGCAGACCGCCCAGGAAGACCAGCGCCAGCCCGTCGCGCAACCGGTCCATCTCGACGCGGAAGCCGACCGCGCGGAGCAGCAGGTACGCGCACACCGGGCCGAGGGTGTTCCCGGCGAGGATGATCGTGTCGGCGGCGTCGAAGGTGCTGATGCGCTCGATCGTGAAGTAGGTGCCGAGAGCGATCCCGGGCCAGACCCGCAGTCCCAGGCGGAGCAGCGCCGCCACGGCGATGCCCGTCGGCAGCCACAGGGGCGTGACCGCGGCCCCGTCCAGTACCACCTGCTGGAGCAGGCCGATCCACCCGGCCGCGAAGTAGGCGACGGCGACGGCGAGGATCAGCAGAAGAGTCTCGGGCAGACGTCGCCATCCCTCGGTGCGCACCACAGCATGAGACAACAGTCCCGCCGTCCGGGCGGAATGTGACACGCGCTAGCAGGCGTCCGGCGGCCCCGCCGCGTCGTGGCTGAGGACGAGCACGGCCGCGTCGTCCGCGTGGCCGGTGGAGTCGGCCACCTTCATCACTTCGGCGGCCAGCTCGTCGGGATCGGCGCCCACCGCCTTCCGGGCGATCTCCAGCACGCGCTCCAGCCCCACCTCTATCGGGAACGAGGGCCCTTCGACCACGCCGTCGGTGAGCAGGACGATCACGCCCGCCCGGGTCAGCCGTCGCCGGGTCACCGGGTAGACGGCCCCGGGGAGCAGGCCCAGGGGCAGGCCGCCGTCGTCCTCGGTCACGCCGTAGCGGCCGTCGTCCGTGGCCCAGACCGTCGGCACGTGCCCGGCCCGGGCGGTTTCGAGCTCGCGGGTCGCCGGGTCGTAGCGGAGCAGGGTGCAGGTCGCGAAGAGCTCGCGGTCCATCGAGAGCAGTACCTCGTTCGCCCGGCGCAGCACCTCGCCCGGATCGACGACCACGCCGGCCACGGCGCGCAGCCCGACCCGGACCTGCCCCATGAAGGCCGCCGCCTCCACGTCGTGCCCCTGCACGTCACCGATGGAGAACGCGAGCGCGTCCCCGGGCAGGCGGAAGCCGTCGTACCAGTCGCCGCCGATGTCCAGCCCGTGCCGGGCGGGCGCGTACCGGGCCGCGGCCCGCAGGCCCGGCAGTTCCGGCAGCGAGGCGGGCAGCATCTCGCGCTGGAGCACCTCGGCCAGCTCCGCCCGTGCGCGCTGCAGCTCCACGCCCTCGCGCGCCTGGGCCGTGAGCCGCCCCAGGGTGCTGAGCAGGTCTTCGCTCGCCGCCCGACCGGGACGACGCGGGCTCACGGACCGCTCCGAGATCCGTCCATGTGTCCCTGCTCCCGCCGCGAGGAAGATCCGAGCTCATCATATTTCCGCTCGGCCGGGTGCGCGCCCGTAGCCCCGTCCGGGCGCGCCCGACCGCCGGACTCAGGCGTGCACGCCTCCGGGAACGGTGGTGACGCGGCTCAGATGGTGCGTGCAGGGATCCGCCCCGGGGGCGGTCCGGCCGTCCTCGCGGACCTCGGCCTCCGCCCGGGTGGCGGCCTGGAGCGCGGCGCTGACCAAGGTCGTCAGCAGGTCGATGTCGGAACTGATGTCCAGCCGTACCGTCACCCAGTCGGATCCGGCGGGAAGGGTGATGGCGGTGGACCCGGCGAGCGCCGGTCGGAGCTTGGTGATCATCGGCCGGGTCAGCCGGACGTCGGCCTCGTGTTCGCCGTGGAAGTGGACGATCTCCCGTGCACCGGCGTTCAGTGCGACTCCCGAGCCGCACGCGGGGCGGCCCTCGGTGAGCGCGGACCATCTCATCAGCTGTTCACTGGCGTGCCGAGCTGTGTTCATGCCCCGAGCGTGCCCGCCCGAAGCCCCCCACCACAAGGGCCGCGACCCGATTCGGCCGCCGTTTCGATCAGGGGTGCTCCCGGGGCGTTCACCCGGATGTCCAGGCGCCCGCGAAATCGATCCGCTCGGCCCATTCCGGGTGGTCTATCAGCGGGTTGCGGTTGCCCTGCACCTCGGCTGTCGCCGCGTTGCGGTGCTGCTCGTAGGCGCCCACCGGATGGTCGCGGTGCCAGTCCAGCAGCACGTCGAGGCGGTCGCGCGGGAGCTCGCCCTGCTGGTCCCCGATGAGTCCGGGGTAGCGCAGCAGGAAGTACAGCGTCGCCCTGGCGACGGGCCCCTTGCCCGCGAACGGCTCGAACTTCGCGGTCTCGCGGCGCCCGCAAGCATGCCGGACCACCTCGTCGAAGTCGTGGAAGTCGAAGTAGGGGATGTTGCTGCGGAAGCTGTTGCACGTCGTCTCGCAGGCGAAGAGGTGGTGCAGGTCGCCCCGCATGGGTTCCTTCTTCAGGAACCAGGACTGGGGCACCACGTGCTCGCAGTTGAACGGCAGTGACGCTTCCAGCAGGTCGAGTTCGGCCTCGACCGCCTCCGGGCCGGGCGCGCTCTCGCGGAGCATGAACTCCTGCCAGCGCCCGATCCGGGCGGCCTCCGCCGCCGCGTCGGCCGCCATCAGTTCCTCGGGGGAGAACCCCTGGTCGGAGTAGATGCCGTGGATCTTCTCGTCCGGGTGCAGGTCCACCCACGGGTAGAGCAGGCGCATCGGCTTGTACGACGGGCGGTGCGCGTGCGTGGACTCCAGCCGCGCGGTGAGCGCGAGACGCAGCTCCGCGGGGTCGGTGGTGCGGATGCCCGCGTAGTAGGCCTCCCGCGCGATCAGGTCCGCGGCCGCGTCGTAGTAGGGGCGGGTCCGGGCGGCGGCGTGGTTGGCCAGGGCGGCGGCCAGGTCCCGTTCGGCGGGCGACCGGCCGTCGATGCGTCCGACGCCGGCCGTCGCGCGGACGTAGGAGGGGGCCGGCGCGCGGGTCCGTGCGGGCGCCGCGGGAGACGCGGCCGGGGGCGGCGGGGCGCCGCCGTCGAGGCCGACGCTGATGCGCAGCGGGACGCTGAGGTGGACGACCCCGGTCGTGCCGCCCTGGCCGTTCGCCCCGTTCGAGGCGGCGTCGTACGCCGCGGGAGCGGGGTGGGGCGGGTACTCCGCCTGGGCCCCGGCGCCGTCCGTCCGGGCTCCGTCGGCGCCGGGCCTGCCGGGCGGGACGGGCGGTGAGAACTCGACGGGGCGGGGAGAGGAGCCGGCGGCGAGCAGTTCCGCGCGCAGGGTCGCCGGACCGCCCGTGAGGGGGAACTGCTGGAGCGCGGCGATGATGCGGCTGACGCGGATGCCCTCGTTGGCCTTCCAGTCGATCCGGTGCTCGCCCATGCCCGGGTGCCACAAGGACCCGTCGACGGCGAGGATGTTGCCGTCGCGGTCCCTGCGGGGAGCGCCGGCGTGGTGGAGGGCCACGACCTCCCACTGGTCGTTGCAGACCGGGGAGCCGGACGAGCCGCGGGCCGTGTCGGCCGCGTAGTGCATGAAGTCGTCCAGCACGTCGACGATCCGGTTCTCCCGCAGGGCGAGCTGCTTGGGTTCGCCGTTGGGGTGCTGGATGATGTTGACGAGCTCGCCGATGACCGCCTTGCCCGTGGCCTCCTTGAGCGGCAGCCTCCCGAAGTCGGTCAGCGGGCGGCCGTCGCGGGACCGGTCGGCGACCGCGACCACGGTGAAGTCCAGGTCGCGGTGGGTGACGAAGAAGCGCTGCGGTTCGAGGGCGAAGACGACCGGCATGAGGGGCTGACCGTCCAGGCCCGCCTGGAAGTTGAACTCGATGACGCCGGCGGCCGCTTCCTCGGCGGATTGCAGTACGTGGTTGTTCGTCATCAGGAGGGACGGCGACACCAGGAACCCGGTCCCGTGGTGGGACGACGCGGGGCTCCGCACGGTGACCCGGCCGACGGAGAGGGAGGCGAGGAAGCCGCCTTCGAGGAAGTCGACGCCGATGAGGTCGTTGCGGCCCATGAACCGTTCGAGTCCGAGGAGATCGGTGCTGACCCATTCGCGGTCCAGGTCCAGACTGGTGCCGGTGGTGGCGGTCGGCGGCGTCCGCTCGACCGCGGTGGCCATGGCCCAGTCGACGCCCAGCCGGTCCAGCCTCTTGTTGACCCGCTCCGGGGTGTCCGCGTAGAGGATGCCGTGCTGTGCGAGCGTCTCCAGGTGACCCTCCCGCTCGGCGGTCCGGATCGCGTACCGCCTGCCGGCGGCTTCCACCTGCTTCAGGAAATCCGTGGTGAGCTGTGACGCCTGTACCACTGTCATCTGGGCTCGCCTCCTCGGCGGCGCGCGCGGGCGCTCTGGGCCGGAATGCCTCCCGTCTTCCAGTATGGGCTCGGGTTGCGCGGCTCGCTCTTCCGTGCGTCGAGGGCGCCGGAGTTGTTGCCCCGTCAATTTTTGAACGGTCTCCGAGCCGTCCCGCCCCGAGCCGGTGTCCGGGCGGAACGCGGAGCCGAGCTGTACCGGACTCTTGACAGCTTATTTGTTCACTTCTTAAATCACATACTGAACTAAGCATTCCGCCACTTCGATCGGCATCCCCTCTCGTGTCGATTGACATGCTCATGTCTGATAGGAGCGTTATGGTCCCCCCGCGCTTACCCCGGCGCCTGCTGCTGTCCCTGGTCTCGGTCCTCGCCCTCGCGTCGCTGTCCACCGGACTCGCCACGGGCCTGCCGGCTCCGGGTCCCGCCGCGCCCCCGGCCGTCGCCGCCGCACCGGCCGCCGTCACCTTCTCCGACGACTTCGACGGACCCGCCGGGTCCGCCGTCGACGGAGGGAAGTGGCAGGTCGAGACGGGCGACAACGTCAACAACCACGAGCGGCAGTACTACACCGCCGGTGCCCGCAACGCCGCCCTCGACGGCCAGGGCCACCTGGTCATCACCGCCCGCCGGGAGAACCCGGGCAACTACCAGTGCTGGTACGGAAGATGTGAGTACACCTCCGCGCGGCTCAACACCGCCGGCCGGTTCACCACGACCTACGGCCGGGTCGAGGCCCGGATGAAGGTCCCGCGCGGGCAGGGCATGTGGCCCGCGTTCTGGATGCTGGGCAACGACATCGGCCAGATCGGCTGGCCCGCCTCGGGCGAGATCGACGTCATGGAGAACGTGGGGTTCGAACCCTCCACGGTCCACGGCACCCTCCACGGCCCCGGATACTCCGGTTCCGGGGGCATCGGCGCCGGCTACACCCTCCCCGGCGGTCAGGCGTTCGCCGACGCCTTCCACACCTTCGCCGTCGACTGGAGCCCGAACGCGATCACCTGGTCCGTGGACGGCACCGTCTACCAGCGGCGCACCCCCGCCGATCTCGGCGGCCGGCAGTGGGTGTTCGACAAGCCCTTCTTCCTGATCCTCAACCTCGCGGTCGGCGGTTACTGGCCGGGAGACCCCGACGGCAGCACGGTCTTCCCCCAGCAACTGGTCGTCGACCACGTCCGCGTCACCACCGGCTCCGCCCCGCCGTCCGGCGGGCAGATCACGGGCGCCGGCGGGAAGTGCGTGGACGTCGCGGGCGCCGCCACCGCCAACGGCACGGCCGTGCAGCTCCACGACTGCAACGGCACTGCCGCGCAGCGCTGGGAGAGCGGTGCCGACGGCACTCTGCGCGCGCTCGGCAAGTGCCTGGACGTGGCGTCCGGCGGCACGGCGGACGGGACACCGGTGCAGCTGTGGGACTGCAACGGAACGGCCGCGCAGCAGTGGTCGGTCTCCGCCGCGCGGGACATCGTCAACCCGCGGGCGAACAAGTGCCTCGACGCCACGGGCGGCTCCTCGGCCAACGGCACCCGGCTGCAGATCTGGACCTGCACCGGAGCCGCGCACCAGAAGTGGACGGTGAACCGCTGACCTGAACCGACGGCCCGGCCCCATCGGCCCCGGCCGCGCCGACGGCAGCCTCCGCGCCGGCAGCGGGCTCCACCGGGAGGGCGTGGAGGGCGGGATCCACGAGGTCCCGGCCGGCGTCGAACCGCGGCGGCCGCGCCCGGGGCCTGGTGACGAGGGGCCGGCCCCGGCCCGTAGGCGCTGGTCGGCGCGCCGGACGGCACCGCCTGGAAGATCGAAAAGCAGTCGGGTTAGCATATGAGCACCGACTAGCTCGAAAGATAAACCTGTGACTGTCAATGAGGACTCGTTCACCAGCTGGAAGAATCGCGAGGAGATCGCGGAGTCGATGATCCCGATCATCGGGAAGCTGCACCGGGAACGGGACGTCACGGTCCTGCTCCACAGCCGCTCCCTGGTGAACAAGTCAGTGGTCAGCATCCTCAAGACCCACCGATTCGCCCGGCAGATCGCCGGTGAGGAGCTCTCGGTCACCGAGACGCTGCCGTTCGTGCAGGCCCTGACCACGCTCGACCTGGGCCCCTCGCAGATCGACATCGGTATGCTCGCCGCGACGTACAAGGCGGACGACCGTGGTCTGTCGGTGGAGGCGTTCACCGCCGAGGCCGTCGCCGGCGCCACCGGTGCCAACAAGATCGAGCGCCGCGAGCCGCGCGACGTGGTCCTCTACGGGTTCGGCCGCATCGGCCGCCTCGTCGCCCGCCTCCTCATCGAGAAGGCCGGCTCCGGAAACGGCCTGCGGCTGCGCGCGATCGTCGTCCGCCAGGGCGGGGACCAGGACCTGGTCAAGCGCGCCTCGCTGCTGCGGCGCGACTCCATCCACGGCCAGTTCCAGGGCACGATCACCGTGGACGAGGCGAACAGCACGATCGTCGCCAACGGCCACGAGATCAAGGTCATCTACGCGGGCGACCCGTCCGAGGTCGACTACACGGCGTACGGCATCAAGAACGCCATCCTGATCGACAACACCGGCAAGTGGCGCGACCGCGCGGGCCTGTCCAAGCACCTGCGCCCGGGGATCGACAAGGTCGTCCTGACCGCGCCCGGCAAGGGCGACGTCCCCAACATCGTCCACGGCGTCAACCACGACACGGTCAAGCCCGACGAGCAGATCCTGTCCTGCGCGTCCTGCACGACCAACGCGATCGTCCCGCCGCTGAAGGCGATGGCCGACGAGTACGGCGTGCTGCGCGGTCACGTGGAGACCGTCCACTCGTTCACGAACGATCAGAACCTGCTGGACAACTACCACAGCTCGGACCGTCGCGGCCGTTCCGCGCCGCTCAACATGGTCATCACCGAGACCGGTGCCGCGTCCGCCGTGGCCAAGGCCCTCCCGGAGCTCAAGGCGCCGATCACCGGAAGCTCGATCCGGGTCCCGGTGCCGGACGTCTCGATCGCGATCCTCAGCCTGCGGCTCGGTCGCGAGACCACGCGCGAGGAGGTCCTCGACTACCTCCGCGACGTGTCGCTGACCTCGCCGCTCAAGCGTCAGATCGATTTCATCACCGCTCCCGACGCGGTGTCGAGCGACTTCATCGGCTCGCGCCACGCGTCGATCGTCGACGCCGGCGCCACCAAGGTCGACGGCGACAACGCGATCCTCTACCTCTGGTACGACAACGAGTTCGGCTACTCGTGCCAGGTGATCCGGGTCGTCCAGCACGTCTCCGGGGTGGAGTACCCGACCTACCCGGTACCGGCCGTCTGATCCCGGCCCCCTGATCCCCGCGGATCGCAGAAAAGCGCCCTGACCAGGCCGGAGCCCGGTCAGGGCGCTTTCGCGTACCGCGCCCCGACCGCCGGCGGCGGCGGTCGGGGCGCGCTCAGGACGCGTTCGGGCTCGCGGCCAGGGAGTGCAGGTAGCGCATCAGCGTCATCAGGACGTCACGGCTGGAGTCGCGCCGCCGGGCGTCGCAGAGCACCAGCGGTACGGACGCGGGCAGGTCGAGTGCGTGGCGCAGCTCGTCCAGCGGGTACTCGGGCGCGTTCGGGAAGGAGTTGACCGCGACCACGAAGGGCACCCCGCGCTCCTCCAGCCGTCCGATCACGTCGAAGCTGACCTCCAGCCGTCGGGTGTCGACCAGCACCACGGCGCCCAGGGCGCCCTCGAACAGGCCCCGCCACAGGAACCAGAAGCGCTGCTGCCCGGGCGTGCCGAACAGGTACAGCACCAACTCCTCGTTGATGCTGATCCGGCCGAAGTCCATGGCCACGGTGGTGGAGCTCTTGCGCTCCACCCCCGCCGTGTCGTCGACACCGACCCCGGCCTGGGTCATCGTCTCCTCGGTGGTCAGCGGCCGGATCTCGCTCACCGAGCCGACCAGGGTGGTCTTGCCGACCCCGAAGCCGCCCACGATCACCACCTTGACCGCCGCGGCGGCCGTGGCCGGCAGAACGTCCTCGCGCCGCGGCCCCGCGGGCTGCTCAGAGCTTTCGAAGTCCATCGATCACTGCCTCAATCAATGCCAGGTCGGGGAGTTGGGCGCGGGCGACGGGTGCGCGGGAGAGCACCCTCCCCGCGGTGATCAGATCATCGAGCAGTACGGTGACCACGCTCACCGGCAGGCCGAGGTACGCGGAGATCTCGGCCACCGAGAGGGGCGCCTGGCACAACCGCATGATGGTCGCGTGCTCCGGCTGCATGCCGGGCCGGGGCCCCGACCTGGCGACGATCAGGGTGACCAGGTCGAGGTCGGTGGGAAGTAAAGGTCCGCTGCGGCCGCCCGTGATGACGTAGAGCCGCTCGGGACTGCCGTCCTCCCAGTTCTGGCCCGGACCGCTCACGCGGGCTGCCTGTCGCTGCGCGGCGGGCTGCTGAGGTGCTCTCCGATCCGGGCCACCAGATCACGCATGCGCTGGCCCATCAGCCCGGCGTCGACGCCCTCGTCGGCCAGCACCGCGAGGTAGGCCCCGGCTCCGGCGGCCATCAGGTAGAAGAACCCGCCGTCCATCTCGATCACGACGAGCCGCATCCGGCCGTTGCTGTGCGGGAGTTCGGAGGCGACCGCGCCGGCGAGGCTCTGCAGTCCGGCGCAGGCGGCGGCGAGCCGGTCGGCGGTGTCGGTCGCCGCGCCGTACTGCGCCATCCGCAGGCCGTCGGCCGAGAGCACGATGACGTGGCGGGTTTGCGGAACGCTCTCGGCCAGGTCCTTGAGCATCCAGTCCATATTGCTCTGCTGCTGACTCACGGCTGTTCCCCTTCGTTCGCCTGGTCCGGCGAGGCGTCTGTCTGATGGCTTGCCGCGATGCGGCTCCCGGCGGGCCGGCCGTCCCCGGACAGACCGCTCTGGAAGGCGGCCAGCCACATGCCCGGCGCGGCTTCGGTGCGGTCCGGGGCGGTAGCGGTGGCGGTGGCGCTGCCGGTGGCCGGCGCGGCCTCGGCGGACCCGGTCGACTCCGGCGCCGTCGCGCGGGTCTTGCGTCGGCGCTGCGGCAGCCCGTTCGCGGTCCGCTCGGTCACGACGGGCACCTCGTCCACACCGGGCAGCTCGGCCGGGGCCGCCACGGTGACCGGTGCGGGGGCCGCGGGCCCCGGTCCGGCGGCCTCGCGCGGGAGCTGCCGCGGGACGGCCGCCGGTTCCAGGGCCGTGCTGCGGGGCCCGGAGGAGGTGCCGATGCCGTGGGCCACGCCGGTGGCCGCCGAGACGGTGGTGATCAGGTCCTGCGGGACGACCAGCACCGCCCGCACCCCGCCGTACGCGGAGGAGCGCAGGGACACCCGGAAGCCGTACGCCTGCGCGAGCCGGCCGACCACGGCCAGGCCCAGGCGCGGCGTCTCACCGAGGTCGGTGAGGTCGATGCCCTCCTGTGCCTGGCGCAGCATGCGTTCGGCCCGCTTGCGGGCCTCCTCGCTCATGCTGAGGCCGCCGTCCTCGATCTCGATGGCGATGCCCGAGTTCACCTCGACGGCCGTCAGGTGCACCTTGGTCTGCGGCGGGGAGTAGCGGGTGGCGTTGTCCAGCAGCTCGGCCAGGGCGTGGATGAGCGGCTCGACGGCCGGTCCGACCACCGCGACCTGCGAGACGGAGTGCAGTTCCACGCGCTGGTAGTCGATGATCCGCGACATGGCGCCGCGCAGCACGCTGTACAGGGGTACGGCCTTGCCCCACTGGCGGCCCGGCCGCGCGCCGCCGAGCACGGCGATGGAGTCGGCGAGGCGGCCGATGAGGGCGGTGCCGTGGTCGAGTCGCAGCAGGTCGCCGAAGACGGCCTGGGTCTGCCCGTGCCGGTCCTCCATCTCCCGCAGTTCCTGGGCCTGCTGGTGCACGATCGCCTGCACGCGGCGGGCGATGTTCACGAAGGCCCGCTGCGCGGAGTCGCGCAGGTCCTCCTCGGCGACCACGGCGTCGAGCACCGAGCGCAGCACCGCGAGGTGGGCGTCCCTGAACTCGGCCGTCAGGCCCGGACGGTAGGCGTCGGGGTCCTCCAGGGAGGCCAGCACGTCCTCGGGGAACTCGCCCTTGCGCAGGCGGGCCACCACGTCCGGCAGCAGGGACTCCGCCAGCCTCACGGTCTCGGCCTGCTGCCGGGTCAGCGCCGTCTCCTGCGCGGCGACGGTGGCGCGGAGCGCCGCCACCGTCCTGCCGCGCCGGGCGGCCTCGCCGCAGGCCAGGGCCACGGCGACGAAGGCCGCGGCGCCGACCCAGGCCACGGCGGTGCGGGCGGGCGCGGAGACCAGTGCCGCGGCGACCGCCGCGAGCGCGGCGGTCAGCAGGGCGGGCAGCGCCCATACGACGGGTGAGGTGGGCCCTGGACTTCCGGGCGACGATCCCTCTCGAACCATCAGAACCCTCAAACGATCGAAAGCGGAAGATCATTGGACAACAGCCCGGGATCTTATCGCCTCCGTGTAAGGGACTTGACAACAGGTCATGATGTGGACGCGACAGTCGAGTTGCGACGGCCGGTCCTGACCGGAACGGATCGGCCGCACGCGGCGCCGCACCGGCCCACGGGCCCTTCGCGCCCCGTGCGCGATCCTGTCGCTTTCGGCTGGTTTCCGACGGGCCCGGCGCCGGCAGGCCCCTTCGGCCGCGCTCCGCGCCACCGGCAGAGGGTGCCGATGCCCTTCCCGAGGGCGGTGACCCCGCCCGCCGTCCCCGAAGACGCGGCACGCGTCGCCGCGCCTGTGACAATGGGATCATCGTCCCGCATCCGTTCGCATCGAGGGAGACGCCGTGCCCCCTTACGACCTCTCCGGCAGGCTCGTGGTCGGGGTCGCCTCCAGTGCCCTGTTCGACCTGACGGAGGCGGACGCGGTCTTCCGCGAGGAGGGGGAGGCGCGCTACCGCGCGTACCAGGAGGAGAACCTGGACCGCACCCTCGCACCGGGCGTGGCCCACCCCTTCATCCGCAGGCTCCTGTCGCTCAACGACCTGGGCCCGCAGGACGACCCGCTGGTCGAGGTGATCGTCCTGTCCCGCAACGACCCGGACACCGGGCTGCGGGTGATGCGGTCCATCCACTCCCACGACCTGCCGATCACCCGGGCGATCTTCATGCAGGGCCGCTCGCCGCACCGGTTCATGCCGGCGCTCAACATGTCGCTGTTCCTCTCCGCCGACGAGAACGACGTCCGCGAGGCCGTCGCCGCGGGCCTGCCCGCCGGGTACGTGGTGGGATCCCCTGCCGAGGACGACGCCGAGGACCGGGACCTGAGGATCGCCTTCGACTTCGACGGGGTCCTCGCCGACGACGCGGCCGAGCGGATCTACCAGACGGACGGCCTCGACACCTTCCGCTCCCACGAGAGCGCGCACGCCCGGACCCCGCACGTCCCCGGTCCCCTGCGCGACTTCCTGGCCGGGGTGAACCGGGTCCAGCAGCGCGAGGAGGAACGCCGGCGCCTGCACCCCGACTACCGCATCCGGGTGCACGTCTCCCTGGTCACGGCCCGCAACGCGCCCGCGCACGAACGGGCGGTGCGCAGTCTCAAGGACTGGGGCGTGACGGTGAACGACGCCTTCTTCCTCGGCGGCATCGACAAGGCGGCGATCATCGGCGTGCTCAAGCCCCACATCTTCTTCGACGACCAGATGGGCCATCTCGTCGGAGCCTCCCGGAACGCCCCGAGCGTCCACGTCCCGTTCGGCAGGATGAACGAGCGCGCCGGCGGATGAACCAGCGCGCCGGCGGGTGAGCCGCGTCTCACCCGGCCGCCGTCGCTTGCCTGTGCAACGAGTTGCATAGAAGGATCGGGGCATGGCGCTCGAACACGCGATCCTCGTCTCCCTGCTGGAGAAGCCGGGCTCAGGCTACGAGCTGGCCCGGAGGTTCGACCGTTCCATCGGCTACTTCTGGACCGCCACGCACCAGCAGATCTACCGGGTCCTGGGGCGCATGGAGGGCGACGGCATGCTCGTCGTCCGCGAGGTGGCGCAGCAGGGCAGGCCGGACAAGAAGGAATACACCGTCGCCGAGCCCGGCCGCGCCGCACTCTCCCGCTGGCTGCACGAGCCGATCGAACCCGAGAGCCTGCGCCACGACCTCGCCGTGAAGATCCGCGGCGCCGCCTTCGACCACCCGGCCGCGATGATCCGCGAGGTCGAGCGGCACCACCGGGTCCACAGCGAGCGGCTCGCGCACTACCTGGCCGGGGAACTGCGCGACTTCACCGGACCCGAAGCGCCCGTACCGCTCGACACGGGCCAGGAGCTCCAGCACGTCGTGCTCCGGGGCGGCATCGCGTACGAGCGGATGACCCTCGCCTGGCTCGACGACGTGCTCGCCACCCTGCGCCGACTCGGTGCGGGCCTCCCGCCCGCCTGAGCCGCCCGCGCTCGACCCCCACCCCTCGATCCGTACCCTCCGGAAGGCGAACCCATGGCCGACGCCCTGCTGTTCAACCCGCACACCTACGACCCGGCGCACTTCGACCCCGAGACCCGCAGGCTGCTGCGCGCCACGGTCGACTGGTTCGAGGCCCGGGGCAAGCGCCGGCTGATCGAGGACTACCGCACCCGGGCCTGGCTGGGCGACTTCCTGGCGTTCGCCGCCAAGGAGGACCTGTTCGCCACCTTCCTCACCCCGGCCTCCGCCGCCGCACGCGAGGACCAGCGCTGGGACACGGCCAGGATCGCCGCCCTCAACGAGATCTTCGGGTTCTACGGACTCGACTACTGGTACGCGTGGCAGGTGACCATCCTCGGTCTCGGCCCGGTCTGGCAGAGCGACAACGCCGCCGCGCGCGACCGCGCCGCCGAGCTCCTCTCCCAGGGCGAGGTCTTCGCCTTCGGACTGTCCGAGCGGACCCACGGCGCCGACATCTACTCCACCGACATGCTGCTGGAGCCCGACGGCGACGGCGGCTTCCGGGCCACCGGCTCCAAGTACTACATCGGCAACGGCAACGCCGCCGGGCTCGTCTCCGTCTTCGGTCGCCGCACCGACATCGAGGGCCCGGACGGCTACGTCTTCTTCGCCGCGGACAGCCGCCACCCCGCGTACCGGCTGGTGCAGAACGTCGTCGACTCCTCGAAGTACGTCAGCGAGTTCCGCCTGGAGGACTACCCGGTCACCGCGGACGACGTCCTGCACACCGGCCGCGCCGCCTTCGACGCGGCCCTGAACACCGTCAACGTCGGCAAGTTCAACCTCTGCACCGCCTCGATCGGCATCTGCGAGCACGCGATGTACGAGGCCGTCACCCACGCGCAGAACCGCGTCCTCTACGGCCGCCCCGTCACCGCCTTCCCGCACGTGCGCCGGGAGCTGGCCGACGCGTACGTCCGCCTCGTCGGCATGAAGCTGTTCAGCGACCGCGCGGTCGACTACTTCCGTTCGGCCGGTCCCGAGGACCGCCGCTACCTCCTCTTCAACCCGATGACGAAGATGAAGGTGACCACGGAGGGCGAGAAGGTCATCGACCTCATGTGGGACGTCATCGCCGCCAAGGGCTTCGAGAAGGACACCTACTTCGCCCAGGCCGCCGTCGAGATCCGCGGGCTGCCCAAGCTGGAGGGCACGGTCCACGTCAACCTGGCGCTGATCCTCAAGTTCATGCGCAACCACCTGCTGGAACCGGTCGAGTACGCGCCCGTCCCCACCCGCCTCGACGCCGCCGACGACGACTTCCTGTTCCGGCAGGGGCCGGCCCGCGGCCTGGGCTCCGTACGCTTCCACGACTGGCGCACCGCCTACGACGCGTACGCCGCGGTGCCGAACGTGGCCCGCTTCCGGGAACAGGCCGACGCACTGTGCGAGTTCGCGGCCACCGCCGCCCCGGACGAGCGGCAGAGCCGCGACCTCGACCTCCTCCTCTCCGTCGGCCAACTGTTCGCGCTCGTCGTGCACGGCCAGCTGATCCTGGAGCAGGCCCGCCTGACCGGCCTCGACGAGGACGTGCTGGACGAACTGTTCGCCGTCCTGGTGCGCGACTTCTCCGCGCACGCCGTCGAACTGCACGGCAAGGACTCCGCCACCGAGCGGCAGCAGGACTGGGCGCTCGGCGCCGTCCGCCGCCCGGTCGTCGACGAGGCCCGCTCGGCCCGGGTCTGGGAGCGCGTCGAAGCGCTGTCCGGCGCCTACACCATGGCGCCGTAGCCGCGCGGAGCACGGCCGCGGGGCCGGTCGGCCACCGCCCGCGGGCGGTGGCAGCCCGCCCGCCCCGGTCCACCCGCACGGTGGCTGTCCGGCCGGGCCACTCCGTACCGGACGCGGTGGTCCGCGCGGCCGCGGGTGCCGGGACGTGGCAGGTGCCCGATGCTGGTGAGATGGGTGCCGGAGGCCTCGAAGGCGCCGGAGGCGTCGGCGACGACGCCGGCGCCGCCCCGGGGCGCGGGCGGCGCCGGCTGCCCGCCGCCTACGCGGCCGCGGCCCGCCGCTCGCTGCGGGTGACCTTGGCCGCGGGAGCCGGGTTCTACCTCTTCCTGTACGGATTCGGCTCCTCCGTCGGCGCCACCTACGCCCTGTTCGCGGCGGTGTCGCTGGCCGGGCTCTCGCGCATCCCGGGGACCGGGCGGCAGCGCGCCGGCCTGCTGGTGCGGCTGCTGCCCGCGGCCTGGCTGCTGGTCGCCGCCGGCACCTTCCTCGCCGTCCGGACCTGGAGCGCGGTCGCCGGGATGCTGGTCATCGGCTTCGCCCTGGCCTTCGTCGCCGTGGGCGGGCCCCGCCAGGCCGGCGCGGCGCCCGGCCTCCAGCTCCTCTACATCCTGCCGTCCTTCCCGCCGTACGCCCCGGACACCCTGGGCGAGCGGTTGGCCGGGACCACCGTCGCAATCCTGCTGCTCGTCCTCGCCGAGGCCCTGCTGTTCCCCGACCCCCCCACCGTCCCGTACCGGGAGCTCGCCGCCCGCGCCGCCCGCCTCGCGGGGCACTGCGCCGACGAGCTGGCCCGGGCGCCGGGCGGGCTGCCCCCGGCGCGGGTGGCGCAGGCTCGGGAGGCGGGCGAGGCACTGCGGCCCTCGCAGGTCCCCGAGGCGGAGCGCCCGGCCGGGCCCGGGGTCCGCTCCCGCGCCCTGGCCCACACCGGGCTGTCGAGCCGTACGCTGCTGAACCGGCTGGTCCGGCTGCCCGCCGGGCCACCCGGCGCGGCCCGGGCCGACGCGGAAGGGGACCTGCTGCGCGCCGTCGCACGGTCCGCGGCGGACAGCGCCGCACGGCTGCGCGGGCTGCCCGGAGCCGGGGCGGCGCCCACCGACCCGGCCCGGGAACGGGCCCTGCTCGCGGCGGCCCCGACGGGCCGGGCCCCGCCCACGGAGCTGCGCCGCCGGGCCGCCCTGCTGGAGCTGGCCGACGCCGCGACGGCCCTGGCGGGAGCGGCGTCGCTGGCGGTGCGGGGGCGGGCGGCCGCCCCGGGCCTGCCCGAGGGCCGCTTCTGGTACGCCCGGCTGCGTGCGCCGCAGCTGTGGTGGCGGCGGCTGATGGGGCACGCGGGAAGCCGATCGGTCTTCTTCCAGAACGCGGTGCGGATCAGCCTGGCGCTGGCGGCCGCCCGGGCCGTCGCCGGCCTGGCCTCGCTCCCGCACGGCTTCTGGGCGATGCTGGCGACGCTGACCCTGACCCGTACGACCCTGGGCGCCACCCGCGCCGGCATCCGGCAGGCGCTCGCGGGCACCCTGATCGGCGCCCTGTGCACCGCCGGAGTGCTCGCCCTGGTCGGGACGGACACCGAGGTGTACGCCGTCGTCCTGCTGCCGCTGATGCTGCTGACGTTCACGCTCGGGCCGGTGAAGGGCGTCGGCTGGTCGCAGGCCCTGTTCGCGGTGGTGGTCGCCCTGGTCTTCGCCCAGCTGGCACCGGCCACCTGGCGGATCGCCGAGGTCCGGCTGCTGGACGTCCTCGTCGGAAGCGCGGTCGGCGCCGTCTTCGGACTGCTCGCCTGGCCCCGCGGCGCGCAGGACGAGGTGCGGCGCTCCGGCGCGGTGCTGCTGCGCACCGCCGCCGAGGCCGTGGTCGCCACCGCCGCCGCGATCGCGGCCGGCGGGGTGCGGGATCCGGGCGCGCCGCCGGCGCACGGGTCGCTGCGGCGCGCGGTCGTCCTGGCGGAGTCGGCGTTCGCGCAGTTCCAGAGCGAACCGGGAGGCCCGCCACCGGTCTCCGGGCCGGACCGGGCGCCCGGCGGAACGCCGCCGGCGGCCGTCGACTGGCAGGCCCTGCTGCTGACCGGGCACCACACGCTGTGGGGCGCGGAGCGGGTCCTGGTGCCGCCCGCGCCGGCGACGGGTCCACCGGTGCCCGTGGCCGTACCGCCGCTGGACCCCGCGGTGGCCGCGGAGGTGACCCGGCTCGGCGACCGGGTGGCGGGGCGGATGCTGCTGCTGTCCTCCGTACTGGATCCCGTCGGGGGCTCCCTGTGGACCCCGGCGCCGGACCCCGGCGCGCCGTACGAGGACCTCGACGCCCCGGGGGCCGTACCGCCCGGCGCGTCCGCCGGCTACTACGCGGCCCGGACCTGGCTGGAGTCGCTGCTGGCCGACCTGGGCCGGATCCCTGCGGGAAGCCGCGGTGGAGCCCCGAGCGGTCCGGGTGACCGCGAAGGCCGGAAACGTGCCACGCGCAAGGCTTCAACGGGAAAATTCTTGAGACCGCACTAGAATGGTGGGCTGTTTGGCGCCGGACCGGAACAACCTGGGTGGACCCTGGCTCCGCCGGCGACCCGGACGGTTCCGGGAACGAGACGCGAGGGCCCATGGCAGGCACACCTGAGCGCGGTGATCTCACCCTGCTCGACGGCGGGGAGTCCGGCGGCGAGACGTGCGGGGAGTCCGGCAAGTCCGCCCTCTTCCGCGCCGGTCCCGCCGCGGCGCCGCGCACCCTGGTCGACGTCTTCGAGGCCTCCGTACGGGCCCACCCCGACGAGCTCGCCCTCGACGACGGGAGCACCCGGCTGACGTACCGGGCCCTGGCCGCGGAGGTCGAGCGCCGCCGGCGCGCCCTCGCCGCCGCCGGGGTGGGGCTAGGCGACCGGGTCGGCGTCCGCGTGCCGTCCGGCACCAATGAGCTGTACGTGGCCGTCCTCGCGGTGCTCGCGGCGGGCGCCGCCTACGTGCCGGTCGACGCCGAGGATCCCGACGAGCGCGCCGAGCTGGTCTTCGGCGAGGCCGGGGTCCGTGCGGTGCTGGGCGCCGGACAGCGCCTCGACCCCACCGGCACCGCCGGGGCCCCGGCCGGCGCCCGGCGACCCGGCCCCGAGCACGACGCCTGGATCATCTTCACCTCCGGCTCCACCGGCAGGCCCAAGGGCGTCGCCGTGAGCCACCGCAGCGCCGCCGCCTTCGTGGACGCCGAGGCCGCGCTGTTCCTCGCCGAGGAGCCCGTCGGACCCGGCGACCGGGTCATGGCCGGCCTGTCCGTCGCCTTCGACGCCTCCTGCGAGGAGATGTGGCTCGCCTGGCGCAACGGCGCCTGCCTCGTCCCCGTCCCCCGCTCCCAGGTGCGCAGCGGCGCCGACCTCGGCCCCTGGCTGATGGAACAGGACATCACCGTCGTCTCCACCGTGCCGACCCTGGCGGCGCTCTGGGAGCCCGAGACCCTCGACGACGTCCGGCTGCTGATCTTCGGCGGCGAGGCCTGCCCGCCCGAACTGACCCAGCGCCTGGTCACCGAGGGGCGCGAGGTCTGGAACACCTACGGGCCGACCGAGGCCACCGTCGTCGCCTGCGCCTCCCTGCTGACCGGCGCGGAACCGATCCGCATCGGCCTCCCGCTGAACGGCTGGGACCTGGCCGTCGTCGACGAGTCCGGCGACCCCGTGCCCATGGGCGGCAGCGGCCAGCTCGTGATCGGCGGCGTCGGCCTGGCCCGCTACCTCGACCCCGAGAAGGACGCCGAGAAGTACGCCCCGCTGGACTCCCTCGGCTGGCAGCGCGCCTACCGCAGCGGCGACCTCGTCCGCGCGGAACCGGAAGGACTGGTCTTCCTCGGCCGCGGCGACGAACAGATCAAGCTCGGCGGCCGCCGGATCGAGCTGGGCGAGGTCGACGCCGCGCTCCAGGCCCTGCCCGCCGTCGCCGGCGCGGCCGCCGCCGTCCGCACGGCGCGCGGCGGGAACCAGCTGCTCGTCGGCTACCTGGTGGTCCAAGACGGCTGGGACCGTGCGGCGGCCGTCGAGCGGCTGCGCGCCGAGCTGCCCGCGGCCCTCGTACCGCTCCTCGCGCCGGTCGGCGAACTGCCGACCCGTACCTCCGGCAAGGTGGACCGGGACGCGCTGCCCTGGCCGCTACCGGAGCTGGAGACCAGCGGGCCCGCCGAACAGCTCTACGGCACGGAGGCCTGGCTCGCCGAGCAGTGGGGCGAGACCCTCGGAGTGGCCGTCACCGGCGCCGCCGACGACTTCTTCGCGATCGGCGGCAACAGCCTCGCCGCCGCCCGGCTCACGACGCGGCTGCGCACCCGCTACCCGAGTGCGGCCGTGCTCGACATCTACCAGCAGCCCGTCCTGCGCAAGCTGGCCCGGCGGCTGGAGAAGTCCGCCCAGGACGACGGCGCGGCCCGGACCGTCGCACCGGTCCCGCTCCGCACCCAAGTGACGCAGGCCCTCCTGCTGCTCCCGCTGTTCACCCTGGTCGGCCTGCGCTGGACGGTTGCGCTGCTCGCCCTGGGCAACGTCCTGCACCGCTTCGGCGCCTACCCCTGGGCCCCGACCGCGTCCTGGTGGCTCGTCGCCGCCGGCGCGCTCCTGCTCTACAGCGCCCCCGGGCGGCTCGCCGTCGCGGCCGGCGGTGCCCGGCTGCTGCTGCGCGGGGTGGAGCCGGGCCGCCACCCGCGCGGCGGAAGCGTGCACCTGCGGCTGTGGACCGCCGAGCGGCTGGCCGAGTACGCGGGCGCGACCTCGCTCACTGGTTCCTGGCTGGAGCGCTACGCGCGGGCCCTCGGCGCCAAGATCGGCCCCGAGGTGGACCTGCACTCGCTGCCTCCGGTCACCGGCCTGCTCAAACTCGGCCGGGGCTGCGCCGTGGAGTCCGAGGTGGACCTCTCCGGGCACTGGCTCGACGGGGACCGGCTGGTGATCGGACCGGTCAAGGTCGGCGCCGGCGCAGTGGTCGGCACCCGCAGCATCCTCTTCCCCGGAGCCCGGGTCGGCAAGCGCGCCGAGGTGGCACCCGGCTCCGCCGTGGTCGGCCAGGTCCCGACCGGCCAGCGCTGGGCCGGAGCCCCCGCCGTCAAGCTCGGCAAGGCCAAGCGCGCCTGGCCGGCGCAGCGCCCGCCGCGACCGCTGCGCTGGCGCGCCGTCTACGGTGCCACCGGCTTCTGCCTGCTGGCCCTGCCCGTGCTCGCCGCCCTGCCCGCGGTGCTCGTGGTGAGCCGGTTCGTCCCCGCCGGCGCCGGGCTCGGCCAGGCGCTGCGCGGAGCGCTGCTCGCCGTGGTGCCCGGGGCGCTCGCCTACGGGTTCGCGTACGCGCTGCTGCTGCTGGTCCCGGTCCGCCTGCTCAGCCTCGGGCTGCGTACGGGAACGCATCCGACGCACGGCCGGGTCGGCTGGCAGGCCTGGACGGTCACCCAGCTGATGGACATGTCCCGGGAGACGCTCTTCCCGCTGTACGCCGGGCTGATCACACCGGTGTGGCTGCGGCTGCTCGGCATGCGGATCGGTCGGGGCGCCGAGGTGTCCACCGTGCTCGCGCTGCCCAGCCTCACCACCGTGGGCGACGGCGCGTTCCTCGCCGACGACACGCTCACCGCGCCCTACGAACTGGGCGGCGGCTGGATGCGCGTCGGACACTCCGAGATCGGCCGCCGCGCCTTCCTCGGTAACTCCGGAATGACCGCGCCGGGCCGCACCGTGCCCGACGACGGGCTGGTCGGCGTGCTGTCCGCCACCCCGAAGAAGGCCAAGAAGGGCAGCTCGTACCTGGGCCTGCCGCCGGTCCGGCTGCCGCGCTCGGCCGCGGACTCCGACCGGAGCCGGACGTACGACCCGCCCGCACGGCTGCTGTGGGCGCGGGGCCTGGTGGAGCTGTGCCGGCTCGTCCCGGTGTTCTGCTCGGCCGCGCTGGCGGTCTTGACCGGGGCGGCGCTCTGCGCGCTGATCACGCGGACGGGCGCGGGCGTGTGGGGCACCGCGCTGCTGTCCGGGGCGGCCCTGCTCGCCGCCGGCGCGGCGGCCTGCCTCGTGGCGGTGGCCGCGAAATGGCTGCTGGTCGGCCGGCACCGGGTGGGGGAGCACCCGCTGTGGAGCGGCTTCGTGTGGCGCAACGAACTGGCCGACACCTTCGTCGAGGTCCTGGCCGTGCCGTGGCTGATCGGATCGGTGCCCGGTACGCCGCTGCTGCCCCTGTGGCTGCGCGGGCTCGGGGCCCGGATCGGCCGGGGCGTGTGGTGCGAGAGCTACTGGCTGCCCGAAACGGACCTGGTGGAGCTGGGTGACGCGGTCACGGTGAACCGGGGCTGCGTCTTGCAGACGCACCTCTTCCACGACCGGATCTTGCGGACGGATACTGTGGTCCTCCGCGAGGGCGCCACCCTGGGCCCGGGCGGAATCGTCCTGCCCGGCAGTTCGGTCGGGGCCCGCAGCACCCTGGGTCCCGCCTCGCTCGTGATGGCCGGGGAGTCCGTCCCCGCCGACACCCGCTGGCTGGGCAACCCGATCGAGGCGTGGCGGTCCTGAGGGACGGTTCCGGGCCGCCCCCGTGGCGGTCGGGACGCGGCACCGGCACGTCGTACGAGCACAGCGCAGGGAGCGGAAGCGGCAGTGAGCGGCCAGCAGACAGCGGCGTCGGACCCGTATTTTCCGGCCAACGGCGACTCCCGTTACCGCGTGCACCGGTACGAACTCGCTCTGGAGTACCGGCCCGGCCCCAACCGGCTCGCCGGGACGGCCCGGCTGAGCGCGATCGCCGGGCGGGCGCCCCTCACCGAGTTCCATCTGAACCTCGCCGAGTTCAAGATAGGGCGGGTCCTGGTGAACGGCCGGGCCCCGCACTACACCCACCGGGGCGGCAGGCTCCGCGTCAGGCCCGCCAAGCCGCTCTCGGCCGGCGCGGCCTTCACGGTGGAGGTGCACTGGGCGGGGAACCCCAAGCCCGTGCGCAGCCCCTGGGGCGGCCTCGGCTGGGAGGAGCTGACCGACGGCGCGCTGGTGGCCAGCCAGCCCGTCGGAGCGCCCTCCTGGTACCCGTGCAACGACCGGCCCGCCGACAAGGCCTCGTACCAGATCTCGGTCAACACGCCGTCCCCCTACACGGTCGTGGTCGGCGGCCGGCTGCTCACCCGGACCACCAGGGCCAGCACGACCACCTGGGTGTACGAGCAGCCCGCGCCCACCTCCAGCTACCTGGTCGGGCTGTCCATCGGCATGCACCAGACGGTGCTGCTCGGTGACCCCGGGCTCGACGGGGTACCCCAGACCGCCCACGTGCCCGGGCACCTGCTGCCGGCCTTCTCCCGCGACTTCGCCCGGCAGCCCGCCATGATGCGCTTGTTCGAGGAGCTGTTCGGGCCCTACCCCTTCGGCGAGTACACGGTGGTCGTGGCCGACGAGGAACTCGACGTCCCGGTGGAGGCCCAGGGCCTCTCCCTCTTCGGTACCAACCACGTGGACGGCGTGCGCGGCGCGGAGCGACTCGTCGCCCACGAGCTCGCGCACCAGTGGTTCGGCAACAGCGTGACCATCGCCGACTGGCGCCACATCTGGCTGAACGAGGGCTTCGCGAAGTACGCCGAATGGCTCTGGTCGGAACGCTCCGGCGGCCGTACCGCACACGCACTCGCGGCCGTCGCCCACCGGCTGCTGGCCTCGCGGCCGCAGGACCTGCGGCTGGCGGACCCGGGCCGCAAGCTGATGTTCGACGACCGCCTCTACCAGCGCGGGGGCCTCGCCCTGCACGCGCTCCGCCACGCCCTGGGCGACGCGGCGTTCTTCCGCATGCTGCGCGAGTGGGCCACGGTGCACCGCCACGGGGTGGTGACCACGGGCGGTTTCGCGGCCCACGCCGCCCGCTACGCGGCCGAGCCGCTGGACGCGCTGCTGGCGGCCTGGCTGTACGAGCCCGCGCTGCCGCCGCTCCCGCCGCCGCCGGCCGCGGGGCCGGCGGGCCGGTCGGCGCCGTAGCGCCAGGTACGTACGGCACACCGGCGCACCGGCCGAGGACCCGCTGGGCATGTTCCCGGCGGTCGGCACGATCGCGCGCATCGCCTGGGGCACGACGATCCGGCGCAGCGTACGGCGCTCGCTCAGGCCGAGCGCCTGCGCGGCCTCGGTCTGGCCGGGGTCGACGGAGAGGATGCCGCCGCGCACCACCTCGGCGGCGTAGGCGGCCTCGTGCAGGGTCAGGCCGATGACGGCGGTGAGGGTGGGGCCGAGGAGGTTCACCGTCTCGACGGTGACGACTTGGGGGCCGTAGGGGATGCCGAGGCCGAGCGTCGGGTAGAGGGCGCCGATGTTGAACCAGAACAGCAGCTGCACCAGCAACGGCGTGGACCGGAAGAGCCACACGTAGCCCCAGCTCAGGGTCTGCAGGACCGGGTTGTCGGAGAGCCGCATCACGGCCAGCAGGGTGCCGAGCAGGAAGCCGAACACCATCACCACGCCGGTCAGCCACAGCCTCTGATCGAAGGTCTCCCGAGGGGCGGGACGCAGGACGCCGCCGGTGACGACGGGCGCGCGGGCGGGCGTGTGCGGCGGGCGCGCCCGCGCCGCGGCCTCCGGGCGGGCGACGTCCCGGCCCGGCACGGGTGGCCGCGACACCCTCCGGGACCGGGGGCGACCGGGCGGACGTGACATGCACGCCGAATCCGGCCGTGCCACGCTGGTCCCAGGCCTCGGGAGGAGACAGCCGCGAGAACGGAGCGCGCTGTGAACGGTCCGATCCGCACCGCACCGCCGCGCCGCGGCGTGGCCGCCACCTGCGCCGCGCTGCTGCTCCTGGCGCTGGTCCCGGGCCCGGCGGCCGCCGTGGACCCGACGCCCGCGCCCTCGACCCCGGCCTCCGCCACCGCGGAGGCGGACGGGCTCGACCCGCGCATCACGGAGATCATGCGGAAGCCCGAGTACCGCAACGCCGAGTGGGGCCTGCTGCAGACCGAGCCGGACGGCGGGCGCGTGGTGCACGGCCTTTCCCCCGACCGGTTCTTCATCCCCGGCTCCACCGCCAAACTCATCAGCGTCTCCGGCCCCTGGAACACGCTCGGCGCCGACCACCGCTTCGTGACCCCCGTCTACGCCGTCGGCGAGCGGAAGGGCGCCACGCTGAGCGGCGACCTCGGCCTCGTCGCCCAGGGCGACCTCACCATGGGCGGCCGGACGCGCCCCGACGGCACGGTCGCGTACACCGACCTCGACCACACCTACGCCAACGACTTCCCGGGCGCCACCCTCACCCCGCAGAACCCCCTCGCCGGAATTGACCACCTCGCCCGGCAGGTGCGTGCCTCCGGCATCACCCGCGTCGACGGCGACGTGATCGTCGACAACCGCGTCTTCCTGCCCGACCCGGTCCTCGACCCCACCCCGACCCCGCTGATCATCAATGACAACCTGATCGACCTGCTCACCAGCCCCGGGGACCGGCCCGGTGCCGACGCCCGGCTGGACTGGCGGCCGAAGGTCGCTCCGTACCAGGTCACCTCCGCGGTGGAGACCGTGGCGGCCGGGAAGCCGACCGCCGTCACGGTGACCGCCACGGACGGCGGCACCCGGATCCGGCTGTCGGGGACCATCGCGGCGGACGCCGAGCCGCTGCTGCGCACCTCACCGATCACCGACCCCGCCGCCTTCGGCCGCACCGCGCTGATCGAGGCGCTCGAACGGGCCGGGGTACGGGTCACCGCCGCTCCGACGGGCCCCAACCCGGCAGGCCGGCTGCCGCGCGACTACGAGGGCCGGCCGCGCGTGGCCGTGTACACCTCCCCGCCGTACGCGCAGTACGCCGAGCTGATCCTCAAGGTCAGCCACAACCTGGGCGCCAACCTCGGCATCTGCCTACTGGCCGTCTCGGCCCGCAGCCGGCAGTGCGAGGACGGCTTCCCGGTGCTCGCCGACTTCCTGGACCGGGCCGGCGTCGACCGCGAGCAGGCGCAGCTCATGGACGGCCGCGGCGGCAACCCCGCGGACCGGGCCACTCCCCGGGTGCTCGTGCAGATGCTGGCGTACTGGCAGCGCACCCCTGACGCGCGACTCTTCCGGGAGGCCCTGCCCGTCCTCGGCGTCGACGGCCTGCTGGCCGACAACTGCCGCGAATGCCCGGCACGCGGGAAGGTCTTCGCGAAGACCGGTGCGGCCGTCGGCGGGGACGCCCTCAACGACCGGCTGGCCGTGGGCGCCATCACGATCGCCGGTTACCTGGACAAGGGCGGCGGCCGCTTCGACATCTTCTACGCGGGCGTCAACGGAGCCTCGACGCCGACCGCCGACACCACCGACGTGCTGGGGATCGCCAACGACCTCGCCATGATCGCCGCCTACCTGCAGGAATCGCCGCCCTGACGTTGCTCCGGACCGGCCCGCCCCGGCCCGCCCCGGCCCGCCCCGGCCCGCCCCGGCCCGCCCCGGCCCGCCCCGGCCCGTCCCGGGCCGTCCCGGGCCGCTGCACCCGGCGCACCCGCTGCACCCCGCGGTGGTCACCCCACGGTGACCACCGCTTCGTCGTGCCCGCCCACCGGCGCTTATAGCGGGTGTTCCGGAGGTGTCAAGTCACGACATTCCGGAACATGACCGGGGCGTGCCCGCCGGGGCTTACTTGTTGTGCGGGCCTCACCGGAAACGGAAACGCAAACGGAAAGAGAACCGCGATCGCCCCGAATAACCGGGGACATCGAAATTCCCTCTCGATCAGTAGGAGAAAGTCATGAACCACAACATTGACACCAGCAACGTTGTTCGCCCCACCCGCAAGGGCTTCCGCTTCGCGACGCTGGCCGCTTCGGCCGCCATGGTCGCAGGAGGCGTCTTCCTCCCGGCCGCCGCCGCATCCGCGGCCCCGGTGCCGGCCCACGTGGCCACGGCCCTGCCGGCCGCCGGTGGCGCCGGAGGGGACGGAGGCGCCGGTGGTGGCGGCATCATCGGCGGCGGCGGTGGCTCCGGTGGCTCCGGTGGCGGCAGCGTCCTGGGTACCGGTGGCAAGGGCGGCAAGGGCGGCGCCGGTGGCGACGGAGTCCTGGTCGGCGGTGGCGGCGGTGGCGGCGGAGGCGGCGGTGAGGGCTTCATCGGCGGCGACGGCGGCGCGGGCGGCAAGGGCGGCAGCGGTCTCTTCGGCGGCAACGCCGGCAACGGAGGCGGCGGCGGTGACGGTCGTCTGAAGGGTGGCAACGGCGGCAAGGGCGGGGCCGGCGGGTTCGGCGTCTTCCAAGGCGGCAACGGCGGTAAGGGCGGCGTGGGCGGCCTCGGGTTCTTCGGCGGCCTGGGCGGCGCCGGTGGCGCCGGCGGCGGCAGCATCTTCTGACCGCGGAGCCTGACCCGACGGGGTGGAGGCCTTCGGACCTCCCCCCCCCCGCGCCCCCCCCCCCCCCCCCCCCCCCCCCGCACCACTCGCCGCACGGGACGCAGAAAACCCAAGACACCCAGCACAACACACAA
>NZ_JBSGQV010000016.1:89566-140825 GCF_053606025.1 Streptomyces sp. NPDC055254
CTGGGTGGGGGGGGGGGCGGGGGGGGGGGGGGGGGGGCGGGGGGCGCCAGATATTTCTCCGCGCGCCGCTTCCCCGGCGGGGTTGTTGCCCTCCCCACCACCCCCCCCCGGCCCCCCACCCCCTCAGCGCCCCCATCGACACTCTTGGCTCACGGATACGGAGAACCCCCATGTTCACAAGCACCTGGCAGCGTCCGATCGTCCTGGTCGCGGCCTCCCTGGCCCTGGTCACCGGTACCGCGTGCGCCGCGCAGGCGTCGGAGCCGCAGGCTCCGGCGGGCAGCACGTCCCCGGTCCTGTCCGGCTCGCCCTCCCACTGCGTCGGCTTCGGCCGGGGCGGCGAAGGCGGCAAGGGCGGCGAGGGCGGCAAGGGCGGCGAGTCCGGTAAGCCCGGCGAACCCGGCAAGCCCGGCGGGGTGGGGTGCTTCCGCTTCGAGGACCTGCCCGACAAGACCAAGGCGGAGCTGACGGCCGTGGACAAGGTGCAGATCGTGATGGCTGTACTGGCCGACGACTCGGACGGGATGAAGAAGAAGATCGCCGACAAGTACAAGATCTCCACCGACGAGATCGACACCTGGAAGCAGCAGTACACCGAGGGCGACTGGTGCGCCCTGATGGGAACCGGGCTCCCCTTCTGCTGAGGAGCGCGGCGGGCGGCAGGAGCTGAAGGACCGAACAACGAGGCCGGCGGGCCGGCAGTCCGCCCACCGGCCTCGTTTTCCGTAAATCTGGGCGTCAATTTCTCGGCAAGGGAGAATCTCATGCGTGTGCGATCTTGGAAGTTCCGTCTCGGTTTCGTCATCTCGACGACGCTGATCGGCGGGGGCGCGATGGTCCCCGCCGCCACCGCGGCGCCGGCCCCGGCGGCAGTGAGCCAGGCGGCCCCGGCGCTCGGCGGCCAGCAGCAGGGACCCGCACCCGGCGGTGGTGACAGCCGCCCGGCCGGCAACCGGTTCGGCAGCGGCTCGGTACTGGGCGGCGTGAAGGTCGGCAACGGCAGCGTCCGCGTCGGCGACAAGGTCTGTGCGGGCAAGTGCGACGGGTCGGTCAACGGCACCAACGGCGGCAAGGGCGGCATCTGCGCCGGACTGTGCGGGGGCAGCGCCAACGGCGGCACCGGCACCACCGGCCGGCCCGGCGGCACCGGCGGTACCGGCGGCAACGGCGGGGTCTGCGCCGGGGTGTGCCACGGCAGTGCCAACGGCGGCACCGGCGGCACCGGCGGGAACGCGCCGGCCGCGGGGGGCGACGGAGGCAAGGGCGGCACCGGCGGCACCGGCGGAATCTGCGTCGGCGTCGGTTGCCAGACCGGCGGGCAGGGCGGCCGCGGCGGCACCGGCGGCCTCGGCTGACCGGCCACCCGGGCCGCCACCGGCCGGGGCCCCGGAGGTCCCCGTGCGCACACCGCGCACGGGGACCTCCCACGACATCGGGCCCCGCCGCCGGCACCGCACGCGGACGGGCACGCGCAGGGACCACTGGATAGACTTTCAAAGGATGGAGCCGTCATGACCGGCACCTTCGCCCACGGGCACCGCGACGGCGCCGAGCCGCCGCCCGGCCGGCCCGGTGAGAGAGGCCCCTGATGGGCACGGCATCGAACCTGAGCCTGTACGCGGGCCGGCCTTCCGGCCTGATCGGCAAGCAGATCGCGGGCTACCGGGTCGAGCGGATGATCGGCCGCGGCGGCATGGCCGTCGTCTACTGCGCGAAGGACCTGAGGCTGGACCGTACGGTCGCGCTCAAGCTGATCGCTCCGGAACGCGCCCGCGACGACACCTTCCGGCGCCGCTTCACCCACGAGTCGCGCGTGGCAGCCAAGATCGACCACCCGCACATCGTCCCGATCTTCGAGGCCGGTGAGACCGACGGCGTCCTCTACATCGCCATGCGCTACGTTTCCGGCCTTGACCTGCGCGGCCTGCTGGACCGCGACGGCCCGCTCCCCGTCGCGACCGCCCTGCGCATCGCCGCCCAGGTGGCGTCCGCGCTCGACGCCGCACACGAGCACGATCTGGTGCACCGGGACGTGAAACCCGCCAACATCCTCGTCGCCGCGGGCACCGACAGCGACCACCCCGAGCACGTCTACCTCACCGACTTCGGCCTGACGAAGAAGTCGCTGTCGCTCAGCGGCTTCACCACGGCCGGAGAATTCGTCGGCACCCTCGACTACATGGCGCCGGAGCAGATCACCGGCCGACCGGTGGACGGCAGGTGCGATCTGTACAGCCTCGCCTGCGTGGTCTACGAATCCCTCACCGGCGGACCGCCGTTCGAGCGGGACGAGGACGTGGCCCTGTTGTGGGCGCACCAGTACGACCAGGCGCCTCCCGTGACCGAGCGGCGGCCGGAGGTCCCGCATGCCGCCGCCGACGTCCTGGCCAAGGCCCTGGCGAAGGTCCCCGAGGACCGCTACGGCTCCTGCCTGGAGTTCGTCGCGGCCCTGCGCGCCGCCACCGGGAACGGCGTCGCCCCGCACGGTCCGCCCCTGCGCCCTCCGGGTGCGGGGAGCGCCGTGCCGCCACCGGAGCCGCCGGCCTGGGCCCGGCCGGTCTTCGGCCCGCCGTCCACCTGGACGTAGAGCGGACGTATCAGAAGTCGACGAGGGACTGCTCGGCCCAGATGGTCTTGCCGACCGGCGCGTGCCGGGTACCCCAGCGCTGGGCCAGCTGGGCCACCAGGAGCAGGCCCCGCCCACCCTCGTCGAAGATCCGGGCCCGCCGCATGTGCGGGGCGGTGCTGCTCGCGTCGGAGACCTCGCAGATCAGGGTGCTCTTCTCGTGGATCAGTCGCAGTTGGACGGGCGGCTCGCCGTAGCGGATGGCGTTGGTGACCAGTTCGCTGACCAGCAGCTCGGTGACGAAAGAGGCCTCGTCGAGACCCCACTCGGTCAGCTGCTCGGTCGTCCGCCGACGGGCCAGCGAGACCACGGAGGGGTCGGACGGCAGGTCCCAGACGACGACCTTGTCGGCGTGGAGGGCCCGGGTCCGGGCGACGAGGAGGGCGACGTCGTCCTCGGGCGGGTGCGTCAGCAGAGCCGTCAGGACACGGTCGCAGACCGTTTCCAGCGTGGAGGACGGCCGGCTGAGCGCGGCGAACATGCTGTCCAGGGCCTCGTCGATGTCGTGCTCGCGGGCCTGCAGCAGACCGTCGGTGTAGAGGGCGAGGACGCTGCCCTCGGCCAGTTCCACCTCGGCGGTCTCGAAGGGCAGGCCGCCCAGCCCCAGCGGGGGGCCGGCCGGGACGTCCAGCAGGTACACCGCGCCCTCCGGGGAGACCACGGCGGGCGGCGGATGGCCGGCCCGGGCGACGGTGCAGCGGCGGGTCACCGGGTCGTAGACCACGTACAGGCAGGTGGTGCCGATGCCCCCGACGGATTCCCCGGCGGCGTCCTGGTCCGACTCGTCGGCGGACAGGTGGATGATCAGGTCGTCGAGATGGGTGAGCAACTCGTCGGGCGGCAGGTCGACATCGGCCAGCGTGCGTACCGCGGTACGCAGCCGCCCCATGGTGGCGGCGGCCCGGATGCCGTGTCCGACGACGTCGCCCACGACCAGGGCCACCCGGGCGCCGGACAGCGGGATCACGTCGAACCAGTCGCCGCCCACGCCGGCCGCGGTACCGGCGGGCAGGTAGCGGGAGGCGATCTCCAACGCCGCGTGATCGGGCAGCGTGTGCGGAAGCAGGCTGCGCTGCAACGTCATCGTGCTGGTGTGCTCCCGCGGCTGCTGCCTGCGCGCGGTGTGCAGGCCCACGGCCACGCGGGCCGCGAGCTCCTCGGCCCGCCACAGGTCCTCCTGCCGGAAGGGCTCCGCCCGCCGGTGACGGCCGAGGAGGGCCACGCCGTACGTGGTCCCGCCGGCCCGCAGCGGCACCAGCAGCACCGCGTGTGTCCCGTGCTCGCCGATCCAGGCGGCCTCGGGGTCCTGGGCCGCCCATGCGAGAACGGCCGGGTCACTCGTCCCGTACACGGTGCCGCGGCCCACGGCGAGGCAGGCCGCGGGAGGCGACTGCGGCGGATACACGGTCGTCCCGCCGACCGACACCCGGGACTCGGGGCTTCCTGCCAGGACCGACCGCATTGCGGTACGGCACACGGTGACCGGCCCCGCCGGGATGCCCGGGGCCGGCGCGTCGCCGCGCGGGGGAGGCTCCAGCAGATCGACGACCGCGAAGTCGGCGAGCTCGGGGACGGCGGCGTCGACCAGCCCCTGCGGCGTGAGGGCGCTGTCCGGACCGCCGGCCGGGGCGTGGTCCGGGGCGGCGGCTCCGGCGAGGTCCGGCAGGAGCAGCCGCTGCCCGACCTCGCCGCCCGCGGCATCGGCCCGGCTCCGGTCGTGCGCGGTCAGGCACACGGCCCGCACCCGGCCGTCCGGGTCCCGCAAGGGGGCCAGTGACGCCGCCCAGCCGTGCCCCGGGGCCGCGTCCGCGGCGCGGACGAAGGAGTCCACGTACTGCGGCTCACCGGTCTCCAGTACCAGGCGCATCCTGCGCTCGGTCTCGTCGCTCACGGGATCCGGCGCGATGTCGGTCAGGCGCAGCCCGCGCACCTCGGCCTCCGCGAGGGCGAGCGTCCGCTCCATGCCGGCGTTCGCCCGCACCAGCCGCAGGTCCGCGTCGAAGACGGCCAGGAAGCAGGGGGACTGGGTGAACGCCCATCGCTCCAGGAGTTCGCCGTCCGCCGCGGCGGGGCGGCCCGGCACGGCGGACACCACGAACCACTTGGTGGCACCGCCGGTGGATGTCCAGCGGTGCGCGAGGAGCCCCACCTCCAGGCGCCGGCCGTCCTGGTGCCGCAGGGCCACGGTGCCGCTCCAGCGCGCCTGCCCGGGCGGGGTCCGCCGTACGGTGTCGCCGGCGCCGTCGGCGAGCAGACGCCCGGCGGGCAGCCCCACGACCTCGGAGGGCGGGTAGCCGAGCAGGCGACGGGCGTCGTCGCTCCACTCGGTCACGATGCCCTGCCCGCTGATGGTGGCCGTGGCCGTGTACGCCGGCTCGTCAGGGGCGTTCGCGTCCGTCGGCCGCTCATCAGGAGAGGTGGGAAGTCGCTCCATCGCCGTTCATCTCGCCCTCGCTAGTCCTTCGCCGCTGCTCCACGGCAGCCCGCACGGCCAGGGGTCCTCTGACAAGCATGATCCGGCCGGGCAGTGAGCACCAACGCAGTGCCGTCCCCGCGGGCGCGGCCGAGGGCCGGGTCGGGCCGCGGGGGCCGCGTCCAGGCACCGGAGCGCGTGCTCCAGCGCGCTCACGGTGTGCCGGATCTGGTCGGGCGAGTGCGCGCGGGTGACGACGGAGCGCGCTCGCCGGTGGCTACTTCGGGCGGAGGCGGCTCGACGGGGGCGGAGGAAACGGCAGTCCCGGCGGGGGCTACGGGGGCGGCGGGTGCCGCGGGCGGTACGGCGGGCTCCCCGTGGAGCGCCTCGGTGAGCCGGGTCATCAGCGCGACCTGCTGCTGGATCAGCCGGAGCAGGTCGTTCATCGGGTCGGACGCCGCGCCGTTCATCGGGTCGGACGCCGCGCCGTTCGTGGGGTTCCGCATCGAGGTCTCCTCGGGACGTGTGGGCGGGGGCGGGACGCAAAGGGAGGAAGGGGCGGCGGGGGCCTTCGGCACGGGGCGCCCGCCGGGGACCCGGTAGGAACGGGTGTCGAGCTTCGCCACCGGCAGGTCCAGCAGACGGCGGTCCTCCTCGGGGACCAGGGCGCGCGGGTCGACCGGGGCACCCAGGACGGCGAGCCGGGCGAGGGCCAGGACGAGGCCGCGCCCGTTGTCCGGCGCCGGGCCAGTGACGGGGACGAGGTGCAGGTCGACGCGGCCGGCGAGGCTGCGGCGGACCGAGCTGAGGAGCGAGCCGCCGCCGGTCACTTGGAGGAAGACGCGGGCCCCCTGGCCGTAGGCGACGGCGACGGCGTCGGCGAAGTGGACGGGAGTCGACGCGTGCCGGGCCCACAGCTCGCGCAGCCGGGCGGCGTCGGTGCAGACCTCGGCGTTCACCGTCGAGACGAACGGCAGGACCGGGCTGCTGACGGGGTGGGCGGCGAGGTCCGCGCGCACGGCTTCCTCGGCGGAGGCCAGCCGCGGCGAGTGGAAGGCGCCCGACACGTCGAGCGCGACCGTGACGATCCCGGCGTCGGCGCAGGCCCGCCGCATGGCGGCGAGCCCGTGCGGCGTGCCGCTGACCACGACCTGGTGGGGCTGGTTGAAGCAGGCGAGCCACACGTCGTCGATGCCGTTGCTGAGCCGGCGGCAGGTCTCCTTGTCGCTCTGCACGGCGAGCATCCCGCCCCGCAGGCCGTTCTCGGCCTGCCGCAGGGCCGCGCCCCGGCGGACCAGCAGCTGGATGGTGTCCTCGCCGGTGAGCGCTCCGGCCGCCGAGGCCGCGGCGAACTCGCCGACGCTGTGGCCCAGCGCGAGGTCGGGCGTGACCCCGCACTCGGCGAGGAGCCGGGTGGCGGCCAGTTGGACGATACCGAGCAGGGGCTGGCACAGGTCCGTGGCGGCGAGCCGCCGCCCGATCTCCTCCCGTGCGTCGCCCCGGGCGGTCGCGGACTCGCCGTAGAGCAGGTCGGCGAGGTCGACGCCGGTGTCCTGCCGGGCCACGGCGGCGAGCGCGGCGACGGCCGCCCGGAATCCGGGGAACCTCTCGTGGAGGTCCCGCATCGTGCCCGGCAGCCGGCTGCCCTGACCGGGGAAGAGGAAGGCGATGCGGCGCTGCGCGGGGGGCAGGGGAGCGTCCGCGGCGAAGGCGCCGTCGCCCAGATCGCCCCCGGGGCCGTCGCCGAGTTCGCGTCCGGCGCAGTCGCCGAGCTGCCGGTGGGCGTGGCGCAGCCGCTGCGTGAACTCGTCCGTGTCGCGGGCCACGATCGCGAGCCGGGACGTCAGCGGTTCCCGCCCGCCGAGGGTGTGGGCCAGGGCCGCGAGCGGCACCCGGGGTGCGTGGTCCAGCGCGTCGAGCACCTCCCCGATGTGCCGGTCCAGCAGCTCGCGGCTGCCGGCCGAGAGCAGGACGAGCTGGGGCCCGGCGCTCTCGGTACGCACCGGGAAACGGCCGGCGGCCGGGGCGGGCCGCTCCTCCAGGACGACGTGGACGTGGGTGCCGCCGAAACCGAACGAGCTGACGGCGGCGCGCCGCGGGGCGCCGCCACCGGGCCAGGGCCGCACGGTGTCGGCGAAGCGCAGGCCGGCCGCGGAGACGCCCAGGTCGGGGTGCGGGGTGGTGTCCGGCTGGGGCACGATCGTGCGGTGGTGGACGACCAGGGCCGTCTTGATCAGCCCCGCGATGCCCGCCGCGGACAGGGAATGCCCGATCAGGGCCTTGCCCGAGGCGAGGTAGCACAGACCGGGGTCCTCGTCCGGGTGCTCGGTGCGCAGCCGGCGCAGCGCCTCCACCTCGGCCCGGTCGCCGACGGCGGTGCCGGTGCCGTGGGCCTCGAGGAAGCCCACGGACGAGGGGGCGAGTCCCGCGTCGTCGTAGGCGCGGCGCATGGCCCGCACCTGGCCTTCGGCGGTCGGGGCGAGCGGCCCGGGGGAGGCGCCGTCGTGGGCCGTGCCGATGCCCCTGATCACGGCGTAGACGCGGTCGCCTTCGGCGAGCGCGTCGGCGAGCGGCCGTACGACGACGGCGCCGGCGCCCTCGCCGAGGACGAAGCCGTCGGCCTCCTCGTCGAAGGGCCGGCACACCCCGGCGGCGGACAGGGCGCGGATCCTGGCGAAGCCGACCAGGGTGTCGGGGGTGAGGTCGACGTACACGCCGCCCACGACGGCGATCGTGCAACTGCCCTGGCGCAGGTGCGCGATCGCCTGGTCGAGGGCGACGAGCGAGCCGGAGCAGGCGGCGTCGACGGCGAAGCTGGGACCGCCGAGGTCGAACTGTCGGCTGACGGTGCCGGCGGCCGTGTCGAGGAGGCTCCCGGTCAGGGCGAAGGCCGGCGGGGCGGCGAAGGGTTCCGCCGGGTCCTCGGCGGCGCCCGGGCCCTCGCTCCCGTCGGCCGCCCGGGACCCGTCGGCAGGGGCGACGGCCCGGACGGCGGCCCTCATCAGGTCCTTGTGGCCGGACAGCGACATGCCGACGAAGACCCCGGTGTTCTCCCGGTCGAAGTCCCCGCGGCCCAGCCCCGCGTCGTCGAGGGCCTCACGCGCGACGTCGAGCATCAGGCGGTGCTGCGGGTCCATGGCCCGGGCGCGAGCGGGCGGCACCCCGTAGTGCCGGGCGTCGAAGCGGTCCACGTCCGGGAGGAAGGCGACCCGGTCGGTGTACGAGGCACGAGGTGCCGACGGGCCGCCCGGTTCGGGGAGGGTCTCGTGGTGTCGGCGCTCCGCCGGGACCGGGGAGAACTGCCGCTGCCCGCTCAGCAGGAGCTTCCAGTAGGCGCGGATGTCAGGGGCCCCGGGAAAGCGGCAGCCGAGTCCGGTGATGGCGATGTCACTCATGGGGGCTCCCTCGTCGTCGTGACCCGGGCGGACGGCTCCCGCTGAACGGTCGGATTCCACCGTGCCCGGCGCGGCGGGAGGGACGTAGTCCCGGCTGTTCGTCACTTGACAGGCGCCGGCGCGGCTGCCCGTCCACAGGCCCGGGCCGGTGGAGCCGGGGTGTCGGCGGGTGCCGATAGGCTTCGTGGATGGCCCTTCCCGACGCTTCCCCCGAGATCTCCGACGCTTCGCGAGTACTGCACCGCGTGTTCGGGTACAGCTCCTTCCGCGGCGAGCAGCAAGAGATCATCGAGCAGGTCGTGGGCGGCGGCGACGCTCTCGTGCTGATGCCGACCGGCGGCGGCAAGTCGCTCTGCTACCAGATCCCGGCGCTGGTCAGAGAAGGCACGGGCGTCGTGATCTCGCCGCTCATCGCGCTGATGCAGGACCAGGTGAACGCGCTCACCGCCCTCGGCGTGCGGGCCGGATTCCTCAACTCGACGCAGGACCCGTACGAGCGGCGGGCCGTCGAGGAGGCCTTCCTCGCCGACGAGCTCGACCTGCTCTACCTCGCTCCCGAGCGGCTGCGCACGGAGGGTACCCAGCGGCTGCTCGACCGGGGGAAGGTCTCGCTCTTCGCCATCGACGAGGCGCACTGCGTCGCCCAGTGGGGCCACGACTTCCGCCCCGACTACCTCGCGCTGTCCATGCTGCACGAGCGCTGGCCGAAGGTGCCGCGGATCGCGCTGACGGCGACGGCCACCGAGGCCACCCACGCCGAGATCGTGGCGCGGCTCGGCCTGGAGGACGCCAGGCACTTCGTCGCCAGCTTCGACCGGCCGAACATCCAGTACCGCATCGTCGCCAAGGACAATCCGCTCAAGCAGCTGCTGGAGCTGATCCGGACCGAGCACGACGGGGACGCCGGAGTGGTCTACTGCCTCTCGCGGGCCTCGGTGGAGAAGACCGCGGCGTTCCTGGTGGAGCAGGGCATCGACGCCGTGGCCTACCACGCCGGCATGGACGCCCGTACGCGTGCGGCGAACCAGGCGCGCTTCCTGCGGGAGGACGGGGTCGTGGTGGTGGCCACGATCGCCTTCGGCATGGGCATCGACAAGCCGGACGTCCGTTTCGTGGCCCACCTCGACCTGCCGAAGTCGGTCGAGGGCTACTACCAGGAAACGGGCCGGGCCGGCCGCGACGGCGAACCGGCCACCGCCTGGTTGGCCTACGGCCTGCAGGACGTGGTCCAGCAGCGCAAGCTCATCGACGGCTCCGAGGGCGACGAGGCGCACCGCCGGTCGCTGGGCATGCACCTGGACGCCATGCTCGCGCTGTGCGAGACGGTGAACTGCCGCCGTACGCGGCTGCTCGCGTACTTCGGGCAGTCGGGCGAGCCGTGCGGCAACTGCGACACGTGCCTCACCCCGGCCGAGTCCTGGGACGGGACGGTCGCCGCGCAGAAACTGCTGTCCACCGTGTGGCGCCTCGCGAAGGAACGACGCCAGAAGTTCGGCGCCGGACAGGTCATCGACATCCTCCAGGGGAAGAAGACGGCCAAGGTCATCCAGTTCGACCACGACGGGCTGTCCGTGTTCGGCGTCGGTGCGGAGCTGAGCACCGCGCAGTGGCGCGGGGTCGTGCGCCAGCTGCTGGCGCAGGGGCTGCTCGCGGTGGAGGGCGACTACGGGACGCTCGTGCTCACGGACGCCAGCGGCGAGGTGCTGGCAGGGCGCCGCAGCGTCTCGATGCGCAAGGAGAAGGCGGCCGTCGGCTCGCCCCGCAGGGAGTCCGGGTCGCGCTCCGGGAAGGGCGCCCGCGTCCCGGTCGACCTCCCGGCCGGGGCCGAACCGGTCTTCCTGGCCCTGCGCGCCTGGCGGGCGGAGACGGCGCGCGAGCAGGGCGTACCGGCGTACGTCGTCTTCCACGACGCGACGCTGCGGGAGATCGCGACCCGCCTCCCCGCCACGGTGGAGGAGCTGGCCACCATCGGCGGAGTCGGCGAGGCCAAGCTCACCAAGTACGGCCGGGGCATCCTGGACACCCTGACGCAGCGCGACCCCGCCGACCCCGCGCCCGCCCCGGCCCCCGCGGTCGTCCCCGCGCCGGCATCGGCGCCCGCGTCGGCGGCACGCCACGCGGACCCGGATCCGGACGAACCGCCCTTCGACCCGGACGACGAGTCGGTCCCGCCGTGGGACGACCGGCAGTAGCCGGTCCGCAGGCCCTTCCGGACCCCGCGCCCGCCCGGGCGCCGTCCCGCGTCGCCCGTCCGGCCCGCGATCGCGTGACCGGGCGCTGTCTGGACCGGCGCCCTCGGGGCAGGCGGGTGGGCATGACGGATTCGGATGCAAAGACGCCCAGCAGCTACTACGTCACCGTGCGCGGTGAGCGGTTCACCTGTGGAGAGGTCACCGGCCTCGGCCCCCAGGGCGACCTCGGCCTGCCCGGGCAGGAACTCACCCTCACCCTGGACGACTGCGTCCTCACCGATGTGCCGAGCGCGCAGGAGTGGGCCCTGTCGGCCGAGGGTTCGGTCATGCCGCGCCATGTCAAGATCGAGGAGGTGGAGGCCGGGGCGGGCACCGCGCGCACCACCTGGTACCTCCACGACGCGCGGCCGCAGAGCGTCGCGGACTGCAGCGCGACGGCGTCCAACCACGAGACGCGCATCGGACGGCTGGTCGTGCACGCCGGGAGGATCGCGCCCACCCTGCCCGAGTGAGGTCCGCCTTCCGGGTGACGCCCGGACGCGGAGGGTTTCGCGCGCGCCGGAACGGTTAGGCGGGCCATATGGTGCGAATCGGATACACGATGATGACCGAGCAGGCCGGCCCCCGTGAGCTGGTGTCCCACGTGGTGGGGGCGGAGCGGGCCGGGTTCGACTTCTCGGTCATCTCGGACCACTCCTTCCCCTGGCTGGCCTCGCAGGGACACGCTCCCTACGCCTGGAGCGTTCTCGGCGCCGCCGCCCAGGCGACGTCGCGGATCCCGCTCATGACGTACGTGACCTGCCCGACCTTCCGCTACCACCCCGCCGTGATCGCGCAGAAGGCGGCCACCCTCCAGATCCTGTCCGAGGGCCGGTTCCGGCTCGGGCTGGGCTCGGGCGAGAACCTGAACGAGCACATCATCGGCGCGGGCTGGCCCGCCGCCCACGTACGCCTGGAGATGCTGGAAGAGGCAGTCGAGATCATCCGGCGGATGTTCACCGGCGAGTACGTGAGCCACCACGGAGCCCACTTCGACGTCGAGAACGCCAAGCTCTGGGACCTCCCGGACGAGCCGCCGCCGCTCGGGATCGCCGTCTCCGGGGCCCGTTCCTGCGAGCTCGCCGGACGCCTCGGGGACCTCGTCATCGCCACGGAGCCGAAACCGGAGCTCCTGCGGCAGTTCGACGCGCACGGCGGCGCCGGCAAGCCGCGGGTGGGCCAGCTCCCCGTCTGCTACGACCCCGACCGGGGCGCCGCGGTCACCCGGGCGCACGACCAGTTCCGCTGGGCGCTCGGCGGCTGGAAGGTCAACGCCGAGCTGCCCGGCCCCGCCTCCTTCGACCAGGCCGCGCAGTTCACCCGGCCCGAGGACGTCGCCGAGGCCGTCCCGTGCGGCGACGACGTGGACGAGTTCGTCGACGCCGTACGCCCCTACGCGGAGGCGGGCTTCACCGAGATCGCCCTGGTCCAGATCGGCGGCGGCCACCAGGAGCCGTACCTGGAGTGGGCCGAGGCGAAGCTGCTGCCCGCCCTGCGGAACCTGTGAGGACGTCCCCGCCATGAACCGCGCCGCCCTGTTCGATGTCGACGGTACGCTCACCGACACCAACCACCTCCACGTCACGTGCTGGTGGGAGGCCCTGCGCCAGGCGGGGCACCGCGTGCCCATGCACGCGGTGCACCGGGCCATCGGCCTGCCCGGTGAGGACCTCCTCGCCCACCTCCTCGGCGAGGACCGCGACCGCTCCGCCGACGAGCGCATGAGCGCCGCCCACGACACCCTGTACGCGACGTACTTCGACCGGTTCCTCGCCTTCGACGGGGCCGCGGACCTGCTGCGGGCGCTCGCGGGGGCCGGCTGGAAGGTCCTCCTCGTCACCTCGGCCCAGGACCGGGAGCTGGCCGCCCTGCGCAAAGCCATCGACGCGGACGACGCCCTCACCGACACCGCGACCTCCGACGACGTCGAGCGGGGCAAGCCCGCCCCCGATCCCGTCCTGCACGCCCTCGAACTGGCGCACGTACCGCCCGGGCGCGCGCTGTTCGTCGGGGACTCGGTCTGGGACATGAAGGCGGCCACCCGCGCCGGTGTGACCCCTGTCGGCCTGCTGTGCGGCGGTATCCCCCGGGCGGACCTGGAGGATGCGGGAGCCGTCGCCGTCCACAGCGACCCGGCCGATCTCCTGGCCGGGCTGGGCGACGGCCCGTTCTCCCGGGTGCCGGGTGCCTGAATCCGCCGCCGGCGTACACCGAAAGGCGCGTGACCATGACCGGTCCGGGTAGCCGCAGATGGTGATCACGCTGGGTGTCGAAGAAGAGTACCTGCTGGTGGACCAGGCCACAGGGCTTCCCGCACCACTCGTGGAGAAGGTGCGCCGCACGGCGGGGCGCGGGCTCCTCGCGGAGCGCGCCGAGGTCCAGGACGAGCTGCTGCAGGCCCAGATCGAAGTGGCCACGCCGGTGTGCTCGACCCTGGAGGAGGTGGGGGGCCACCTGCTGCGCCTGCGCCACGCGCTGGCGTCGGCCGCGGAGGCGAACGGCTGCCGGATCGCGGCCACCGGCGCGGCCCCCCTGCGGGGAGCCGGGCCCGTCCCCGTGACACCGAGGCCCCGCTACCTGCGGATGGAGGGGGAGGCCCGGCAGCTGGTGGACGAGCACCTGATCTGCGGCATGCACGTCCACGTCGCGATTCCCGACAAAGAGACAGGCGTCGCGGTGCTGAACCGGATCAACGGGTGGCTGCCGACCCTGCTGGCCATGTCCGCCAACTCACCCCTGTGGGACGGGCGGGACACCGGCTTCGCGAGCTGGCGCACCATCGTGTTCGGCCGCTGGCCCGTCAGTGGTCCGCCGCCGCTCTTCGCCGACGCCCGCGACTACGAACGGCGCCTGGACGCACTGGTGGAGTCCGCAGTGATCGCCGACCGGGGCCAGGCGTACTGGCAGGCACGGCTGTCCGACCACTACCCGACCGTCGAAGTGCGCTGCCCGGACGTCCAGCTCCGGGCCGACGACGCCGTGATGCTCGCCGGGATCGTCCGCGCGCTGGTCGCCACGGCGATCGCCGAGGAGGAGGCCGGCGCCCCACCCCCCGCGCCCCCGTGCGCGCCGGAGCTGCTGCGGGCCGGCCACTGGCACGCGGCCCGGCACGGCCTGAACAGCACGCTGGTCGATCCGGACGGCCGCCCCCGCAGCAGCGGCGACGTGCTGTGCTCGCTCCTGCGGCACATCACCCCCGCCCTGGAGGAGGCCGGCGACCTGCGGCAGACCAGCGCCCTCGTGCACCGGCTCCTGCGCGAGGGCACGCCCGCCGACCGCCAGCGGCGCGCCCTGGCCGAGGGCGGAGTGCCGGGACTCGTTTCCCTGCTCACCGGCGCCACCGCGGCCGATGCCTGAGGCGGGCCCGGGCCCGGCGGCCCGGGATGCCGGAGCGGTCGGTATGGCCCAGGCTGTGCACGAGACGGGACGGCGGCCCGATGCGGGCACGGACGGAGGACACGGTGGCGAGTGACGCTGACCCCCGGCAGGACGAGCCCGCCGCCGCGGCGCCCGGCGCGGCGGACGAAGCGGCAACGGTTCCGAGCTCCCGCGTCACCCTGCGGGTCAACGGAACGGCCCACGTCCTGCGGCTGGACCACCGCGTCACGCTGCTCGACGCCCTGCGGGGGCACCTGGAGCTGACCGGAGCGAAGAAGGGCTGCGACCACGGCCAGTGCGGCGCCTGCACGGTGCTCGTCGACGGGCGGCGGGCCAACAGCTGCCTGCTGCTCGCGGTGGCCCAGGACGGCGCCGACATCACCACGGTGGAAGGACTGGCGAGCGGCGGGGGCGGCGACGACGGAACGGGCGACGGCCTGCACCCGCTGCAACGGGCCTTCCTGCGCCGGGACGCCTTCCAGTGCGGCTTCTGCACGCCGGGCCAGCTCTGCTCCGCCGTCGGAGCGATCGAGGAGGCCGCCGCCGGCCATCCCTCGCACGCCACCCCCGCCGAATCCCTGGCCGAACCGGGCCCCGTCGCACTGACGGCCGCGGAGATCAGGGAGCGCCTCAGCGGCAACCTGTGCCGCTGCGGCGCCTACCCCCGCATCGTCGACGCCGTGACGGACGTGATCGCGTGAAGCCCTTCGCCTACACGAGGGCCACCTCCCTCCAGCAGGCCGCCGCCGCTCACGCCGGCCGGCCGGACGCCCGCTACCTCGGCGGCGGCACCAACCTCGTCGACCTCATGAAACTGGGCGTCGAGACCCCCTCCCACCTCGTCGACCTCTCCCGGCTCCCGCTGCACGAGGTGGAGGAGCGGCCCGACGGGACACTGCGCGTCGGCGCCGCGGCCCGCAACAGTGACGTGGCCGCGCACCCCCTCGTACGGGCGCGCTACCCCGCCCTCTCCCAGGCGCTGCTGGCCGGCGCCTCCGGACAGCTGCGCAACGTCGCGACGACGGGCGGCAACCTGCTCCAGCGCACCCGGTGCCCGTACTTCCAGGACGTCTCCAAGCCCTGCAACAAGCGTGAACCCGGCTCCGGATGCGGCGCCCTGGACGGCGTCCACCGCGACCACGCCGTCCTGGGCCACTCCGAGCGGTGCGTCGCCACGAACCCCTCCGACATGGCGGTGGCCCTGGCCGCGTACGACGCCGCCGTCGAGCTGTACGGGGCCGAGGGCACCCGCACGGTCGCGGCCACCGCATTCCACCGGTTGCCCGGAGACCACCCCGAGCAGGACACCGTCATCCGCGCCGGGGAGATCGTCACCGCGGTCCTCCTGCCGGCCGCCGCCCCCGGCGCGGCCTCGCTCTACCGCAAAGCCCGCGACCGGGCCTCGTACGCCTTCGCCCTGGCCTCCGTCGCGGCCGTCCTGGAGCTGGACGACGGCCGCGTACGGCACGTCGCCCTCGCCTTCGGAGGCCTCGCCCACCGGCCGTGGCGGGCCGCCACCGCCGAGGCCCGGCTGGTCGGCGCCGAACCCACGGCCGCCGCCGTGCGGGAGGCCGTCCGGGCGGAGCTCGCGCAGGCCCGGCCCCTGCGCGACAACGCGTACAAGGTTCCCCTGGCCGGACGCCTCGCGTGCGACGCGCTCGCCACGCTGGTCCGGCGCGCGGACGCGCCCCCCGCCGCCCCCTGACGGACGGCCCCGATCACCACGAGGAGCACACCCATGCGGTACGCGGCACTCGGTACCCCCGCCGACCGGGCAGAGGGACCGCAGAAGGTCACGGGCGTCGCACGGTACGCGGGCGACCACGCCCCGCCCGGCCGCCTCCACGCCCGGCCCGTGCCCGCGACCGTCGCCCGCGGCCGCGTCACCGCCGTGGACGCACGGGCCGCCCTGGCGCTCCCGGGCGTGCTCGACGTCCTCACCCCCTACAACGCCCCCCGGCTCGGCCCCTCCGACGACCCCACGCTCCAGGTGCTCCAGGACACCGCGGTGCCGCACCGGGGCTGGTACGTGGCGCTGGTCGTCGCGCAGTCCCCGGAAGCCGCTCGCGCCGCCGCCGCCGCGGTGCGCATCAGCTACGCGACCGAGGAGCACGACACCGGCCTGCGCACCGACCATCCCGGCGCCTACACCCCCGAGGAGGCCAACGGGGGGTACCCCGCCCACCGGGAGCGGGGCGACCCGGACGCCGCCTTCGCCGCCGCGCCCGTACGGGTGGACTGCGCGTACACGGTCCCGCCGCTGCACAACCACCCCATGGAACCGCACGCGGCCACCGCCGAGTGGGACGCCGGGCGCGGCCGTCTCACCGTGCACGACTCCAGCCAGGGAGCCGGGCCGGTCCGCTCCGCCCTGGCCTCCCTCTTCGACCTCCCCGAGGAACGGATCACGGTGGTGTCCGAGCACGTGGGCGGGGGCTTCGGCTCCAAGGGCACGCCGCGCCCGCACGTGGTCCTCGCCGTGATGGCCGCCCGCCACACGGGCCGACCGGTCACGCTCGCCCTGCCCCGGCGCCAGCTGCCCACCGCCGTCGGACACCGCGCCCCCACCCTCCACCGCGTACGCCTCGGCGCCCGCGCCGACGGCACCCTCACGGCGCTCACCCACGAGGTGACCACCCACACCTCCCGGGTCAGGGAGTTCGTCGAACAGGCCGCCGTACCCGGCCGCGTCATGTACGCCGTCGCCGACAGCCGCACCACCCATCGGGCCGTCGCCCTGGACGTGCCCACGCCCTCCTGGATGCGCGCCCCCGGGGAAGCCCCCGGCATGTACGCGCTCGAATCGGCCATGGACGAACTGGCCGACGCCCTCGGTCTCGACCCCGTCGAGCTGCGCATCCGCAACGAACCCGCCGAGGAACCCGACAGCGGCCGCCCCTTCAGCAGCCGCCACCTCGTGGAATGCCTGCGCGAGGGCGCCGACCGCTTCGGCTGGGCGTCGCTGCGCACACCGCGCCGGGACGGGCCGCTGCTGTGCGGGACGGGGGTGGCCGCCGCCACGTACCCGTACCTCGTGGCCCCCTCCACCGCCCGGGTCCACGCCCGGCCCGACGGCACCCATCTCGTCGAGGTCGACGCCACCGACATCGGGACCGGCGCGCGCACCGTCCTCGCCCAGGTGGCCGCCGACGCGCTCGGGGTCCCGCTGGAGGCGGTGACCGTGGCCGTCGGCCACACCGGGCTGCCGCCGGCCTCCCTCGCGGGTGGTTCGAGCGGAACCGCCTCCTGGGGCTGGGCGGTGCACGACGCCTGCACCGCGCTGGTGGCCCGCCTCGCCCGCCACCACGGCCCGCTCCCCGACGCGGGACTCTCCGCGTCCGCGGACACCGCCCAGTCGACGGCGCAGAAGTCCCCGTACGCCCGCCACGCGTTCGGCGCCCACTTCGCCGACGTCCGGGTCGACACGGTCACCGGCGAGGTACGCGTCCGCCGCCTGCTCGGCGTGTTCGCCACCGGTCACATCCTCAACCCGGTGACGGCCCGGTCCCAGTTCGTCGGCGCCATGGTCATGGGCCTCGGGATGGCGCTGACCGAGCACAGCACGGTCGACCCCGTCCACGGGGACTTCGCGGAGAGCGACCTGGCCGCCTACCACGTGCCCGTGAACGCGGACGTCCCCGACATCGAGGCCCACTGGATCGACGAGCACGACAAGCACCTCAACCCCATGGGCAGCAAGGGCATCGGCGAGCTCGGGATCGTCGGCACGGCGGCCGCGATCGGCAACGCCGTCTGCCACGCCACGGGGCGGCGCCTGCGGAGCCTGCCCCTGACGCCCGACCGCGTCCTGGCGGCCCTCGACGTCTGAGTGCCGTTGCCGGAAGGGTGGGCCGTGCCGGGCGTCGCAACCCGGTGGACCTTGCCGGTCACAGCACCGGGTACATCGGAGCCGAGCCCTCCGCTTGAGCCGTGTCCGGCCGGGTAGGCGCCGCGCAGACGCGTGAACGTATCCGACGAGGCCCCGGGACGGAGGCCAGCCATGTCAACCAGCACGCTCATCGTCCTCATCGTTGTCGCAGCGGTCGTTGTGATCGCGCTCGCTGTAGCACTGCGGACGACCACGCGCCGGCGGCACCTGCAGGACAAGTTCGGACCCGAGTACGACCGCACGGTCGAGGCGGAGGGCGGCCGGACGGCCGCCGAGCGCGAACTGCGCGCCCGCGAGGAACGGCACGACAAGCTGGAGATCAAGCAACTGCCCCGGGAACGGCGCGACCTGTACGCCGGCGAGTGGAGCACTGTCCAGGAGCATTTCGTGGACCGGCCGGAAGGCTCCGTGCAGGAGGCGGACGAACTGGTGTCGCGCCTGATGCGCGAGCGCGGGTACCCCACGGACGACTACCACGGCGCGCTGCGCGACCTGTCGGTCGAGCACGGCCGCACCCTGGAGCACTACCGGGCCGCCCACGACGTCAAGGTGCGCACCGCCGATCACCGGACGACCACCGAAGAACTCCGCGGAGCGATGGTGCACTACCGCGCTCTGTTCGACGATCTGCTGAGCGACCAGAGGAGCCGTTGAGATGCGCAGCCACGCAAGCGACGACGAACGGGCCGGCGCCGCCGGCCTCACGACGGAGGACATCGCCAACCCGACGCCCACCTCGGACGCCCGTACGGACCCCGCGGCGGACGCCGGTACGGACACTGGTACGGACACTGGTACGGACACCGGTACGAGGGGATTCGGCGACGGATCGGACGACGCCCGGACGACGCCCGTGTACCCGGGGGAGGCCACCTGGGACACGGCCACCGACGAGGACGGGAACGAGATCGTCGGGAGCCGCGAGGACAGCCCCACGGACCGCGCCGCGGACGTCGGCCCGGCCGACACCGGCCGCGGCGTCGACGAGCCGCTGCTCGGCGCGCAGGACACCGCGGACTACCGCAGGAGCTGGAGCGAGATCCAGGGGCGTTTCGTCGACGATCCGCAGGAGGCGGTCAGGTCCGCGGACGCGCTCGTCGCCGAGGTGATGCAGACCCTGGCCCGCACCTTCTCCGACCACAAGCAGGGGCTGGAGGGCCAGTGGAGCCAGGGTGAGCAGGTCGCGACCGAAGACCTGCGGCTGGCGCTCCAGCGCTACCGGTCGTTCTTCAACCGCCTTCTGAACACCTGACTCCTCCCGGCCCCGCCACGGCGGCGGAGCCGGCCCCGCGGCCCGGCGGCCGCGGGTCCGGCCCCTCCGCCGTGGCGGGGTCAGCTGCGGGCGCGCCGGGCCGGTCGTGGGTCCAGCCCCGCGTGTCGCCGCAGCCTCCTGCGGCCTGTCTCCCCGCCGGCTCCGGGCCGTTCCCGCATCATGAGTGCTGTGTATGACACGTGGAGGGGACCGGTCGTGCTGTCGATCGTGGTGCCCGTCTTCAACGAGGAGGAGGTCCTGTCCGCCCTGGCGGCGCGGCTGCGACCGATCCTGGACGGGTGCGGCGAACCGTACGAGGTCCTCGCCGTCGACGACGGCTCGACCGACCGGACCCCCGACCTGCTGGAGGACGTGCGCACCGCCTGGCCCGAGCTGCGCGTCGTGACCCTCCGCCGCAACAGCGGCCACCAGGCCGCCCTCACCGCCGGCCTGCACCGCGCCCGCGGAGCCTATGTGGTCAGCATCGACGCGGACCTCCAGGACCCGCCGGAGCTCGTCCCCGACATGCTGGCCCTGGCCCGGGCGGACGGTCTGGACATCGTCTACGGCGTCCGCACCGACCGCTCCACCGACACCGGTTTCAAGCGCCGCACGGCCGGGGCCTACTACTGGCTGATGCGCCGCCTGGCCGGATCCTTCGTCCCGGCCCAGGCGGGCGACTTCCGGCTGCTGTCCCGGCCCGTCGTGGAGACCCTCAAGACCCTCCCCGACCAGGGGCAGATCTACCGCCTGCTCATCCCCTCGCTCGGCTTCCCCAGCGGCCGCATCACCTACCAGCGCGAAGAGCGGGCGGCCGGCGCCACCAAGTACCCCCTGCACAAGATGATCCTGTTGGCGCTGGACAGCGTCACCAGCTTCTCGGCGCTCCCGCTGCGCCTGGCCACGGCGATCGGCGCCCTCAGCCTGCTCGTCTGCCTCGCGTTCTTCGTCTGGGCGCTCACCGTCCACATCACGGGAAACACCCTGCCCGGCTGGACCTCCTTGATGATCACGGTCCTGTTCTTCGGCGCCGTCCAGCTCTTCTGCGTGGGCATGCTCGGCGAGTACGTCGCCCGCATCTACACCGCCGTCCAGGGCCGGCCCACCTATTTCATCGCCCGGGACACGGACGAGGAGAAGCGGTGAAGCCCGGCTACACCAGCACTCCGGCGAAGAACATCGCCGCCAGGAGGGCGTACTGGACCGCGCAGGCGGCCAGCAGCGGTACCTGGACCCACCGGGGCATCCGCGCGACCAGGACGAGCGCGACGAACATCTGCGCGTGATTGCGGTACCACGACATCTGCGCACCGGCGAAGAACGGCAGCAGGAAGATCGCCACGGTCAGGATCAGGGCGGCCCACTCCTCGACGTCGAGGCTACGGCGGCGGACGAGGAGGACCGCGGCCGTCACCAGGACCAGCAGGATGAACGCGATGTTCAGCCAGAGCTGGGTCCGGTGCGCGGCCAGACCGTGCTCCACCAGCCACGTCATGTCGCCCTTGGGCTTGTACCAGTCGCTGAACGGGAACTGGAAGGCCTTCCGCATCTCGTCGAACGGCTGGCGCAGGTCACCCTGCTTGTAGCTGGACTCCTGGATGGTCTCGTACGCGTCCCAGCGGTCCGTCGCCTGCCACATCAGCCATTTCGCCCACAGGACGCCGCAGCCGGCGAGGGCCGCGGACGCGCCCGCTTTGAGGCACCGCCGGGGCCAGGTGTCCTTCTGCCACGCGAAGAACGCGCTCAGGAGCAGCATGCCGACAGCCACGGCCCCCACGAGATGGCAGGAGGCCGCCACGAAGCCACCGGCGGCTGCGAGCGCCCAGGAGCCGCGCTTGAGTCCGACCACGCACACGAGCAGCGCCAGCGTCCCCATGGCGATCGGGAACGTCGCGTGGAAGTAGATACCGCCGGGGAACACCGTGCCGACGGCGAGGGTGAGGCCCGTCGCCCACGTCAGCCGGGAGCCGAGCAGCCACCACAGCACCGCGAACATGCCCAGCAGGCAGAGCTCGGTGACGACGACCGCGGATATCTCGTAGGAGAGCCCGGTGGCGGACACCGCCCGCACCGACATGGGATACCCGGGGAACCATGCGACGTTTCCGCACATGACGTCGGGAAAGTTCTCGTAGCGCTCCCGGCACCAGAACATCTCGTAGCCGGTCTTGGCGATGGAGAGGTAGTGGGCGGAATCCCATCGCTGGCGGCCGCCCGTGGACCAGAAGGCCACCTTGGAGCCGTCGCCGGCCACGGACAGCTTCGCGATCAGCCAGGTGATGAGGTTCGCGACCACCCAGGCGGCGAAGGGCGGCAGCAGGCCGTGGCGCCAGTCGCGCCGGGTCGGCCGGGCGGGCGCCACCGCGGCGGAGTCGGACATCAGGCGCCGGCGTGATCGGTGCGGCCGAGACCTCGCGGGGCGGCATCCGGAAGTGCTCCGCAGCCAGGTGCGGAAGGTCTCGTGGGTGCGCGCATGGGCGAGGTGCCTTTCGGAGCGGGACGATCAAGGGCGAGAACGCTTCCCGCAGGGTATTCCAGGACGGCTCCGCGCTGTCGCCTCCCCAAGGTCGGCGCCGGGAGAGTCGCGGGTCGCGGGTCGCGGGTCGCGGGTCGCGGGTCCCGGGTCCCGGGCCGCCCGGGCCGGGGCCGGTCAACCGGTGACGATCCTGGCGACCTTCCGGACGTCCTCGACCAGCCGGGCCTGGAGCAGCGATTCGGCTTCGCCGACCGGGCCGTCCCCGCCGCGGAGGACGGCGGCGGTGAACGCGGCCAGCGCGTTGCGCACCTGATCGTCCGCGGGCATCGCCAGCTCGGTCAGCCGGTCCTGCTGCTGGAGCCGGACCACCGGCTTCAGCGGCTCCGGCGGGGTGTACGCCCGCTCCACCGATATCCGCCCCTCGCGGCCCCACAGCGCGTAGCGCGACCGGTACGAGTGCCGGAAGCCGAACTCCAGCTGCGCCGCGACGCCGTCGGGGGCGCACAGCAGGGCCGTACCGGCCACGTCCACGCCGGTCGCGGCATCCACCCGCAGGGTGGCCGCCAGCACCTCGGGCTCGCCGACCAGGTACATCTGCGCCGTCCGCAGCGGGTAGACACCGACGTCCAGCAGGGCGCCCCCGCCGAGCGAGGGGACGTACCGAAAGCCCGTGGGATCCAGCGGCGGCACGCCGAACGAGCCGGACAGCACCTCCAGTTCGCCGATGGCGCCCGCGTCGACGAGCGACCGGACCCCGGCGTGCTGGGAGTGGTGCAGGAACATGAAGTTCTCGGCGAGGATCCGGCGGCGCCGCCGCGCCAGCCCCATCAGCTCGACGGCCTCCGCGTGGGTCGTGCACAGCGGCTTCTCGCACAGCACGTGCTTGCCCGCCTCCAGCGCCTCGGCCACCAGCTCGAAGTGGAGCGCGGGCGGGAGGGGGACGTACACCGCGTCGATGTCGTCCCGCTCCAGCAGCGCCCGGTAGCCCTTGACGCCGGCGCACCCGAACCGGGCCGCGGTGCGTTCCGCCTTCGCGGCGTCCCGGCTGGCCACCGCGACCAGCTCGGCCGAATCGGCCGCCGCGATGGCCGGGAGCATTCGGCGCAGCGCGATGTCCGCGCAGCCGACGACGCCCATGCGGACCCGGTGGCCCCCGGCGCCGCCCCGCCCCGTGGGGACAGGACTCACAGCGTCCCCAGGACGTCGTGGAGCGCGCCGATCACCTTGTCCTGCACCGCCGGGTCGAGGGAGGGGTACATGGGCAGGGAGAAGATCTCGCCGGCCGCCGACTCGGTGACCGGCAGGGACCCCCTGGCGTATCCGAGGTGGGAGAAGCCCGTCATGGTGTGGACCGGCCACGGGTAGCTCACGTTCAGCACGATGTCGTAGCTCTTCAGCGCCTCGATGATGTCGTCCCGCCGCGGATGGCGCACGACGTAGACGTAGTAGACGTGGTCGTTGCCCGGCGCGATCGACGGCAGCACCAGATCGGTGCCGGCGAGTCCCTCGGCGTATCTGCGCGCCACCGCGCGCCGGCCCTCGACGTACGCGTCGAGCCGGCGCAGCTTGCGGCGCAGGATCTCCGCGTGCAGCTCGTCCAGGCGGCTGTTGTGCCCCGGCGTCCGGACGACGTAGTAGCGCTCCTCCATGCCGTAGTACCGCAGCCGCCGCAGGCCGGCGTCCACCTGCGGGTCCGAGGTGATGACGGCGCCGCCGTCGCCGTACGCCCCGAGGACCTTGGTGGGGTAGAAGGAGAACCCCGCCGCGGCCCCCCACGTGCCCGCGAGCCGCCCGCCCCGGCGGGCGCCGTGGGCCTGCGCGCAGTCCTCGAAGACGAGCAGGCCGTGCTCGTCCGCCACCGCCCGCAGCGCCGTCATGTCGACGCACTGTCCGTACAGGTGCACCGGGAGAAGGCACTTGGTGCGCGGGGTGACGGCGGCGGCCACCTGCTCGACGTCCATGAGGTACGTGTCGGGGTGGACGTCGACGAAGACGGGTGTCGCCCCCACCGAGTCGATGGCCACCACGGTCGGCGCCGCGGTGTTCGAGACGGTGATCACCTCGTCGCCGGGGCCCACTCCGATCGCCTGGAGCCCCAACTTGATCGCATTGGTGCCGTTGTCGACGCCCACCGCGTGCCCGACGCCGTGGTAGGCGGCGAACTCCTCCTCGAAACCGCGCCCGCTGGCGCCGAGCACCAGCTGTCCCGACCGCAGCACGGTCTCGATCGCGTCGTGGATGTCATCGCGCTCGTTCTCGTACTCGCGCAGGTAGTCCCATACGTAAGTGGTCATGGCTGAGTCACTGTCTCCGCTCGTCTCCGGCACGCGCCTGGCTGGGTCCTACTGCCGTACACCGACGAACAGACCGCGGCCGGTCGGGTCGCCGGGGAGGAACTCGACGGTGCACCCCGCGTCGGTGAACGCGGCGAGGTACTCGTCCTTGGTGAACAGGGTGAGGACGTCGACCTCGGTGAACTCCTTGATCCCGTCGCGGTCGCCGACCAGGAACCGCACCTCCATCCTGGTCGCGCGGCCCTGGAGGGTCGAGTGCGAGATCCGGGCCACGGTACGGCCGTCCTCCCGGCCGAGGTCACCCGCGACGTAGCCCTCGACGTGGTCCTCGGGGAACCACCAGGGCTCGATGACGAGCACCCCTCCGGGGCGCAGGTGCCCGGCCATCGACCGCACCGCGTCCCGCATGTCGGACACGGTGCCCAGGTAGCCGATGGCGCAGAACATGCACACGACCGCGTCGAAGGTGCGGCCGAGGTCGAAGGCGCGCATGTCGCCGGGGTGCACCGTCACTTCCGGCAGCCGCTGATGGGCCAGCTCCCGCATGGGCTCGGCGATCTCCAGGCCCTCGGTGTGCTCGAACAGCGTCCCGAAGGTCTCCAGATGCGCCCCGGTCCCGCACGCCACGTCGAGCAGGGAATCCGCCCCCGGACACCGCGACCGCACCAGTGCCGTGACGTAGGCGGCCTCCGACGGCCAGTTCTTGCCCCGGCTGCGGTAGAAGATCTCGTAGACCTCCGCCAGCTCCTGTCCGTACATCTGCTCTCCTGTCGGTGTCGGTCGAAGGGGGCCCGGTCACTCGTCGACCATGGCGACCGCCCTGGTCCAGCCCGCGCCCGCGCCCGCGATCTTCACGGGGAAGCACACGACGGTGAACCCGTACGGCGCGGGCAGGGCGTCGAGGTTCGCCAGCCGCTCGATCTGGCAGTACTCCCGGTCGCGGCCGACGAAGTGGGCCGGCCACAGCACCGAGCGGTCGCCCGTGCGCCGGTACCGTTCGATGATGTCGGTGAACGGGGCGTCCAGACTGAACGCGTCCGTCCCGATGACCCGCACCCCCAGGTCCAGCAGCAGGGACACGGCCGGCCCGTCCAGCCCGGCGAACTCGGTGAAGTACTCCGGGGTGCCCTCCCGCGCCGAGGCGCCGGTGTGCAGCAGGACGATGTCCATCGGAGCCGGGGTGCGGCCGATCCGCTCGAACTCCTTCTCCAGCCGCTCCGCGCCGACGACACCGGTCGGTGCGTCGGTGAGGTCGAGGACGATCCCCGGCCTGCAGAACCACTCCAGCGGCATCCGGTCGATGTGCCGGGGGACGCCGTCGCCGTACCCGGCCCGGGAGCCGTAGTGCGACGGCGCGTCGACGTGCGTGCCGGTGTGCGAGGTCAGGGTGATCCGGTCGAGCGACAGGAACTCCCCGTCGGGCAGCTCGTCCGGATCGAACGCGAGCCCGAAGTGCGTCCGCATCTCCGCGCTCATGTGCTCCGCCCCCTGGCGGGGGGTCAGTACCTCGTGCACCACGGGATCCGGTTCGTGGGCCGCGGCGTCCACCGCCGATGACAGGTCGATCAACCGCACCCGGACCTCCTCCGTACCGCACCGCTCGCGCTGACGAGCCAGATGCTGCTCGGCCCGGACGGAGAAGCGCTCAAGCCTCGCTCGGCTCCCGCGCGCCGCGTTCGAGCCGATGTCGAAGGACGTCGGGAATGGTTCGCGGGTGCCGCCCGTTCGGACCCACCCGAACGGGGCGAACGTGAGGAGGACGCGGTGGCAATGCCGATGGGAACCCCGTCGTCGGTCGAGTCCCTGTATGCCGAAGTGCAGCAGTTCTACGCCCACCACATGCACCTGCTGGACGACGGCGACGGCGAGGGCTGGGCCCTGACCTTCACCGAGGACGGATCGTTCGCGCCGCCCTCGCTACCGGAACCCGTCGTCGGCCGGACCGCCCTGGCCGCGGGGGTCAACAAGGCCGCCGCGGCCCTGGCCGAGGCCGGCGAGGTGCACAGGCACCTGCTCGGCATGGTGTCGGTCCGGCCCGGCGAGGACGGGGAGCTCAGCGTCCGTTCGTACGCGCAGATCATCGCCACGCCCCGCGGCGGCAGCCCCCGGCTCCATCTGATGTGCGTGTGCGACGACGTGCTGGTGCGGGTGGACGGCGAACTGCTGGTGCGTGAACGCCGGGTCACCCGTGACGACCGGCAACCGTGACACCGCCGCGGGGGAGAGCCGCGGCGACCGAGGGCGGCGAGGAAGGGAGGACGGCGTGGTGACCTCGCGTGACGCGAGCCGGACCGGCACGGTCGCCGTGCTGGGCGCGACCGGCAGCATCGGACGACAGGTGAGCGCGGCGTTCTCGGACGCGGGACACGAGGTGCTGGGCGTGGCCCGGCGGCCCGCCCCGCACACCGCCGGCCGCCCCTTCGCCCCGCTTGACCTCGCGGCGGCGTCCCCAGGGGAGATCACCGAGCTCCTGGCCTCGCGGAACGTGCAGGTCGTGGTCAACGCCACGGGCGGATGGGCGGTGACGGAGGAGGCGATGCACCGGGCCCATGTGCGGCTGGTGGACCGTGTGCTCGCCGGCGTCGCCGCGCTGCCGACGCGCCCCCGCTTCGTGCAGGTCGGCAGCATCCACGAGTACGGTTTCGTGCCGACCGGCACCAGCATCGACGAGTCGGTGGCGCCGGATCCGAGCACCCCGTACGCCCGGACCAAACTGGCCGGCTCGCAGGCCGTGCTGGAGGCGGCCCGCGCCGGTGACGTCGACGGGGTCGTCCTGCGCGCGGTCAACGTGTGCGGACCCCACCCGTCGGAGGCGAGCTTCCTGGGCACGGTGCTGCACCGGCTGCGCGCCGTGACACCGGGGGCGCGGCTGGAGCTGATGATCGCGGATGCCGCCCGCGACTACATCGACGTACGCGACGTCGCCTCGGCGGTCCTGCGGGCCGCCGGAGCGGGGTCCCCCGGCGCGGTGTTCAACATCGGGCGCGGCGAGACGCCGACGATGCGCGACCTGGTGACGACCCTGGTCGAGGTGGCCGGATTCCCGCCCGAGACGATCGAGGAGACCGGCGGGGCGGTGGAGAGCAAGGGCGGCGGCTGGACCAAGGCCGACATCCGGCACGCGGAACGGGTGCTGGGCTGGCGCCCGGCCATCGCTCTGCGCGACTCCCTGCGCGACATGTGGGAGGCGGCGCCCTGATGGCCGGCCGCCCCCGGCGCTCGGCGGCGAGCGCATCCTTCCCCACGAGCAGAGAGCCCACGAGCAGAGAGGTGGATGTGATGAGTGAACTGACCCTGCCGGTCCTGGTCGAGATCTTCCGGGAGTGCGCCGGCGAGGCCGAGGAGGTCGACCTGGACGCGGAGGGCGTCGGTGACGTCGAGCTGAAGGTCCTCGGGTACGACTCCCTCGCCCTGCTGGAGGCGATCAGCCAGGTCGAGGTGAAGTACTCGATCGGCATGCCGGACGCGGAGACCCGGATCAAGACCTTGAACCAGTTCCTCGACGAGGCCCACGAGCAACTCGACCGCAGGCCCTGAACCGCCGCCCGCCCCCGTCCGCCGGGTCAGCCGGCGGACGGGACGCCGACGAAGAGGCCGCGGCCGGCGGGCTCGACGGGGATGTAGTCGACGCCGAAACCGGCGGCCGTGAACGCCGCCTCGTACTGCTCCCGGGTGAACAGGCCGATCAGGTGCGTCTCGTGGAAGTGCCGTACGCCCGACGCGGTGTCGGCGACCAGGTAGTGCACGTTCATCCGGGACGCGGCCCCCTCGCGTACGGAGTGGGAGACCCGGGACACGGTCCGTTCCCCGTCCGTCGCCGTGGCGCCGGCGACATGACCGTGCCGGTACGTCTCGGGGAACCACCACGGGTCGACGGCCAGCACCCCGCCCGGCGTCAGGTGCCGTGCGAACCGGCGCAGCGCGTCGGCCAGCGCGGACTCCGTCAGCAGATAGCCGATCGAGCCGAACATGCACGTGATGACGTCGTAGGTGCGGCCGAGGTCGAAGTCCCGCATGTCCCCCACGTGTACCGGGACGTGCGGCAGCGCCGCCCGCGCGAACCGGGCCATCGGCTCGGACAGCTCCAGCCCGGCCACCTCGTCGAACAGCCCGTCGAAGCAGCGCAGATGCGCCCCGGTCCCGCACGCCACGTCGAGCAGGGTGGCGGCGTCCGGCCTGCGCTCGCGCACCTGCCGCTCCACCTCTGCCGCCTCCTGGAGGTAGTCCTTGCCGCGGCTGCGGTGGATCAGCTCGTAGATCTCGGCGAGTTCGGCTCCGTACACGGCGACCTCATTCGTTGCGCGCCTGGCGGGGACATGGGTCCGGAAGCACCGATCGTCGGGCCCCTTGCTAGAGGAACGTCGGAGACCGGCTGGACGCGCGGGGGCCGGGGGCCCGTCGGGGGTGCGGGCCGAGCTGTCGAGCGGGGTTCGAATCCCCCCTGCCACGGTGGGGGCACCACGTACCCGCGGCACAGGTTGGAGTCCCACCGTGAGCACAGGCGTGAGCACAGACCGGACCGCCGGCGCGAAGCACCCGGGCACGGCGCGCCCCGGCCACGGCAGTGCGGTCGACGGCACGCGCGACGGCACGGACGACAGCGCCGCGTCGCCGTCCGGTGAGGTCGCCGCACTGCTGGAGGAACTGCGCCGCTACCTGGACCGGGCACCCCAACTGAGCCTGCCACCACGCGCGTTCACCTCGCCCGAGCTCTACGAGCTGGAACGCACCCGCGTCTTCGGGCGCTCCTGGGTGCTCATCGCCCACCGCGACGAGCTCGCCGAGCCGAACAGCTACGTCTCGGTCGACATCGCGGGCGAGCAGGTGGTGGTCACCCGCGACGCGGCCGGTGCGCTGCACGGGATGTCACCGATCTGCCGGCACCGGATGATGCCGCTCGTCGAGCCCGGCGCCGCCGGCCGGGCCGACTCCTTCACCTGTCCCTACCACCTGTGGAGGTACGGACTCGACGGCCGACTCATCGGCGCGACCCACATGCGCAAGAACCCGGACTTCGACCCCGGCAGCTGCCGGCTGCCCGCCTTCGCGGTCGAGGAGTGGCACGGCTTCGTGTACGTGAACCTCGACGCGGCCGCGGCGCCCCTCGCCCCCGAACTGGGCCGGATCTCCGCGGACCTGGCCAACTACCGGCTCGACGGCATGGCCCAGCTCGGGTCCTGGAGCGAGGAGTGGGCCTGCAACTGGAAGGTCGCCGTCGAGAACGCCCACGAGAACTACCACGTGATGGGCTTCCACCCGCAGACCCTCCAGCCGTCGACGCCGGGCGGGTCCGACACGGACCTACGGGTCGACTCCCCGTGGGGGCTGCGCCTGCTCGTCCCGTTCACCGAGCCGCAGGAGACCCGCTCCCTGCCGCTGACCGACGCGGAGAAGTCCCATCTGTACGGCGTCTTCGTCTTCCCCGCGGCGAGCCTTGCCGCGGCCGGCGAGATGGTCATCTGGCTCAGCCTCGTCCCGCGGACGATCGACCGGACGCTGGTCCGCGGCGGGATCCTCGTGCCGCGGGCCGCGCTGGAGGGCGCCGACCTCGACGAGATGCGCCGGCAGGCCGAATCGTACGCGGGCATGATCAACAGCGAGGACCGCAACGGACTCGAAGCCGTCCAGCGCGCGGTGGGGTCCCGCTTCGCGGCGCGCGGCCATCTCAGCCCCAAGGAACCGGGCGTCGTGGCCTTCTACCAGAACCTGGCCCGGGCCCTGCTGCGCACCGACGGCGACTGGCCGGGAGGGCTGTGAGGCCCCGTGCCGGGCACATCCGCCCCCGCACACCCTGACGATCGCCCCTTCGCCCATCCGCTACTCAAGGAAGAGGACATCCACCGTGCCCAGTTGTCGAATCTGCGGCGGTCGGCTGCACGAGTTCATGGACTTCGGACAGCAACCGCTCTCCAGCGGGCTCCTTGAGCCCGAGTACCTCGGCGACGAGTTCTTCTTCCGGCTCGCCGTCGGGGTCTGCGGCGAGTGCACCATGGTCCAGCTCGTCGAAGAAGTGCCGCGCCATCTGATGTTCAACAGCCACTACCCCTACCTGTCGTCCGGATCCTCCGTCATGCGCGGGCATTTCGAGGCGACCGCGCAGCACTTCCTGGAGACCGAGCTCACCGGGAAGGACGCCTTCCTGGTCGAGCTGGGCTGCAACGACGGCGTCATGCTCCGCGTCCTGGCCGAGGCAGGAGTCCGGCACCTCGGCGTCGAACCGTCGCAGAGCGTGGCCGACATCGCGCGGCGCCAGGGCATCCGAGTGGCCACCGAATTCTTCCAGGAGTCGACCGCGGACGAGATCCGCAAGGCCGAGGGGCACGCGCAGGTCATCTTCGCGGCCAACACGATCTGCCACATCCCCTACCTGGACTCGATCTTCCGCGGAGTGGACGCACTGCTCGCGCCGGACGGGGTGTTCGTCTTCGAGGACCCGTACCTCGCCGACATCGTCGACCTCGCCTCCTTCGACCAGATCTACGACGAGCACTACTACTTCTTCTCCGCCTCCTCCGTGAGCGCCATGGTCGAGCGGTTCGGCTTCGAACTGGTCGACGTGGAACGGCTTCCCGTGCACGGCGGCGAGGTCCGGTACACCATCGCCCGCTCGGGGCGGCGCACCCCCTCGCCCGCGGTCGCCGCACTGCTGGCGCAGGAGCAGCGGCGCGCACTGTCGGACCTCGCGACCCTGCAGGCCTTCGTGAGCCGCGTGGAAAGGGCCCGGGACGAGCTGGTCGCGCTCCTCCGCGGGCTGCGGGACGAGGGCCGTACGGTCGTCGGCTACGGGGCCACCGCCAAGAGCGCCACGGTCGCCAACTACTGCGGCATCGGGCCCGAGCTCATCTCGTTCATCTCCGACACCACGCCGAACAAGCAGGGACGACTGACGCCGGGCTCGCACATCCCGGTCCGGTCCCGGGCGGATTTCGAGAACCCGTACCCGGACTACGCCGTGCTGTTCGCCTGGAACCACGCCGAGGAGATCATCGCCAAGGAACAGCGGTTCCGCGCCTCCGGCGGCAAGTGGATCCTCTACGTCCCGGACGTCCGCGTGCTGTGAGCACCCGCGCTCCCGCTACGACCACGCCGGCCGAGGAAGGTGCCCCATGCGGGTCCTGTTCACCACCCACACAGCGAAGTCCCATCTGTTCGCGCAGGTCCCGCTGGCGTGGGCGCTGCGGGCCGCGGGCCACGAGGTCCACATGGCCGGCCAGCCCGATCTCGCCGCCGACATCACGGGCACCGGTCTGACCGCCGTGGCGGCCGGCGCCCCGCTCGACCAGGCGGCGCAGATGGAGTCGTACGAACAGCACGACGAGGCGGAATCCCGCGACGGGGCCGGGGGCGCGGACGACTACCGTGCGGTGGCCGAGCGGTTCGCGTACTGGACGGACATGACGGAGATCCGCCCGGAGAAGCTGTCGTACGCGTACATGCACGGGGTCTTCACCGCCATGGCCACCCAGGTCTTCCAGCAGTACTCCGCGCCCGCGATGGTCGACGACCTGGTGCGCCACGCCCGGTGGTGGCGGCCGGACCTGGTCGTCTGGGACCCGCTCACCTTCGCGGGTCCCGTCGCCGCCCGGGTCAGCGGCGCGGCCCACGTCCGGCTGCTGTTCGGCCTGGACCTCATCGGCCGGATGCGGGCGTCCTACCTGGACGCGGTGCGCCGGCTGCCCCCGGGGCAGCGGGAGGACCCGATGGAGGAGTGGCTGGGCTGGACCATGCGGCGCTACGGCGGGGAGTTCAGCGAGGACCTGGTCGTCGGGCAGCGCACCATCGACCCGCTGCCGCCCTCCCTGCGCTTCCTGGACGGCCCGGACCGCGTACCGATGCGGCTCGTGACCCACAACGGCAGCTCCGTCCTCCCTGACTGGCTGCGCGAGCCGCCGCGCCGCAAGCGGATCTGCCTGACCCTCGGGGTCTCGCACCGCGAGCTGCTCGGCGCCGACCGGGTGCCGCTCGGGGAGGTGCTCGCGGCCCTGGCCGGAGCGGACGCCGAGGTGGTGGCCACCTTGAACAAGGCCCAGCTCGCGTCCGTCACCGAGGTGCCGGACAACGTCCGCGTCGTGGACTTCGTCCCCCTGGAGGCCCTGCTCCCCAGCTGCTCCGCAGTGATCCACCACGGCGGGGCGGGCACCTTCAACACCGCGTTGAGCTGCGGGGTGCCCCAGCTGATCCTGCCCGACGGGGTGTGGGACACCGACCACAAGGCACGCCTGCTGGAGGAGCGCGGAGCGGGCATCCGCGTCGCGGAACCGGAGCGGGCCGATGCCGCGACGCTGCGCGCTCTGCTCGGGCGGCTGCTGGAGGAACCCTCCTTCGCCCGCGCCGCCGCCCGGCTGCGCCAGGAGTCCAGGGGCATGCCCGCGCCCGGCGACGTCGTACCCGTCCTCGAACGGCTCGCAGCGGCGCACAAGACCGAGTGACAGCAACGAAAAAGGGGGAGTGGCGATGAAGGATGTATCGCGCCGCGGTTTCATCGCGGGCGGCGTCGCGGCCGGCGGTGCCGCGGCATTCGCAGGAGCCGGCACGGGAGCGGCGGCGGCGGACACCAGGGTCGGCGGCGGCTTTCCCCCGCCCCCGGCCAAGGACATCCGCCCGGCCGATCCCCGGTACGAGGAGCTGGTCGCACGGGGCTACAACGGGCGCTTCTCCGCCCGGCCGGAGTCCGTACGCCTCGTCCACCGCGCCGACCAGGTGGTCGCCGCGCTGGACGACGCCCTGCGGACGGGCAAACGGATCGTCGTGCGCAGTGGCGGACACTGCTTCGAGAACTTCGTCGACGACCCGGACGTCCAGATCGTCGTCGACGTCTCCGAGATGAAGTCCGTCTACTACGACCCCAAGCACCAGGCCTTCGCCATCGAGTCCGGCGCGACGCTGGGTGAGGTGTACCGCACCCTCTACCTGGGCTGGGGCGTGACGGTACCGGCGGGTGCGTGCCCCTCCGTCGGCGCCGGCGGTCACATCGTGGGCGGCGGGTACGGGGGGCTCTCGCGCCACCACGGCTTCGTCGCGGACCACCTCTACGGCGTCGAGGTGGTCGTCGCCGACCGCGGCGGCCGGGCCCGCACCGTCCTGGCCACCCGGGACCCCGCCGACCCCCACCACGATCTCTGGTGGGCCCACACCGGCGGAGGGGGCGGGAACTTCGGCATCGTCACCCGCTATCTGATGCGCTCGCCCGGGGTACGCCTCGGCGACCCCACGACCCTCCTGCCCAAGCCCCCGCCGACGATCCGGTCCGTCACCATCGGCTGGTCGTGGGCCGACATGACCGAGGCCGCGTTCGTGCGGATCCTGCGCAACCACGGCACCTGGCACGAGAAGGAGTCCGGCACCGGCTCCCGCTACGCACCGCTCAGCAGCTGGTTCATCCTCAACCACCGGGCGAACGGCCGGTTCACCCTCGTCGCCAACGTGGACGGCTCCCTCCCGCACGGCACGAAGCTGCTCGGCGAGTACGTCACCGCGATCACGGCGGACACCGGGGTGCGCCACGAGACGGAGGAGGCCACCGCGCTGTGGATGAAGTCCACGCTGACCGTGGACCCCTACGCCGGCGGCCGGTACCCGTTCAAGTCCAAGGCCGCGCTCCTGCGCACTCCCTGGTCCGAGACGCAGATCCGGACCATCCACCGCTATCTGAGCCGGACCGACGGCGAGCACCAGGCGTCCACCGTGTACCTGTCCACCCTGGGCGGCAGGATCAACACGGTCCCGGCCGCCGCGACGGCGACCCCGCACCGCGACTCGCTCTTCAGCGCCTCGTACGAGACCTCCTGGTGGCCCGGCGTGCCCGGCGACGCGCAACTGGCCTGGGTGCGCGAGCTGTACCGGGACGTGTACGCCGACACCGGCGGAGTCCCCGTACCCGGCGCGGCCAACGGCGGGGCCTACATCAACTACCCGGACGTCGACCTCGCCGACCCCCGGTGGAACACCTCCGGGGTCCCCTGGCACACCTTCTACTACCGGGACAACTACCCCAGGCTCCAGCAGGTCAAGGCGCGGTGGGACCCGGGGAACGTGTTCCGCCACGCGCTGTCCGTGCGGCCGCCGGGCCGCTGACGCGCTCCGGCGCCCGCGACCCGCCCGGCCGGTCCCCTCACACCAGGGACTCCAGGCGTCCGACGAGCGCGGCGGGGGACGGCATCGCCGCCGCCTCGTCGCGCACCTCGGCCGCGGCCGCCCGCAGCCCCTCGTCGTGCAGCAGGGCATGGAACTCGGCCGTCCCGATCGTCTCGGCCGATGCCCCGATCGCGATGCCCCGCTCGACCACCGCGCGCTCGTTGTCCTTCTGGTCCGGGCTGAGCGGCATCACGCACTGGGGCACGCCCGCGGCCATCGCTACCGCCGAGGTGCCCGACCCGCCGTGGTGGATGAGCCCCTGGCAGGTCCGCAACAGGGGACCGAGGGACAGCCAGTCCACCGTCCGCACATTGGACGGCAGTTCACCCAGGAGCGACGGGTCGCCGCCGCCGAGGGTGACGACGAACTCCGCGTCGGTGTCCGCCGCCGCGGCGACGAGGGGTGCCAGCACGGCGAGGCCGCCCCACAGACCGGCGATCGACCCGAGCGTGACGGCGATCCTCGGCCGCCCCGGCGGCTCCAGGAGCCAGCCGGGCAGCTCGCCGTTGCCGTTGAAGGGCACGTAGCGGACCGGGACGTCGTCGTCCGCGCGCACCCGCTGCGGAAGCAGCTCCAGCAGGCTGGGCGGTATCGAGTTGAGCCGGAGACCGGGCGCCGGCTCCGATGCGACGCCGTGCCGCAGGTAGTGCTCCTTCATGTGGTCGCGCATCAGGTCGCCGATGCGCGGGGCGCTGTCGGCCGGACCGGTGACCACCGACACGGCGGGCACGCCGATCGCCCGCGCCACCAGCGGGCCGGCTCCCTGGAGCGGTGAGTGGACGACCAGATCCGGTGACCAGGCACGGGCGACCTCCACCACCCGGTCGACGGTGACGCCCGAGACCCTGGCGAAGAGCGCGGCGACGAACTCGTCCCCGCCGTCGACGCTGAAGTCGATCTCCTCGGGCCGGAACACCGTGGCGTAGTCGAGCCCCGGGGTCACATCGACGACGTTCACGCCCGCGGCGGCCACCGCGTCGACGTCGCCGCCCTGGGCGTACAGCACGTCGTGACCCGCCGCGGTCAGCGCGTGCGCCAAGGGGACACACGGGAAGATGTGCCCCAGGCCTGGGGAGTTGACGAACAGTACGCGCATGGGGACTCCTCGCCTCATGAGAGGGATGGGGTGGTGCTGCCACCCTGCACCGCAGTCCTTGAAGGCGCGCGGAGCCCGGGTGAACGGACTTCCCTCGCGCGCCTCGGTCCGCCGTCCGCCACCTTTCGAGCGTCTCTCGACATCCCGCTGCGAGGGTCGGTGCCCCCAGCGAGTCGAAGGGCGGCCTTGTCAGATGGAGATCATCGGGAACGGGTTCCTCGCACGGCACCTCGCACCGCTCTCGGCCGCGCACCCCGCAGCGACCGTGCTGGCAGCGGGCGTGCCGACGCACCCGCTGCCCGACGCGGAGCACCGGCGTGAGACCGCGCTCGTCGACGACACGATCCGGCGGTGCCTGCGGCGCGACCGGATGCTCGTGTTCTTCTCCACCGTCAGCATGTACGGCGGAGCGGGTGGCCCGGGCGACGAGGACGGGCCGCAGGTCGCCTCAACCCGCTACGGCCAGCACAAGCTGGACCTGGAACGGTTGGTCCAGGCCTCCGGGGTGCGCCACCTCATCCTGCGGCTCGGCTATGTGACGGGCCCGGACGAACCCGGCTTCCGCCTGCTCGCGGCGCTCATCGCCCAGGTCCTGGCCGGCCGGGTACGGGTCCAGCGCGGAGCGCGCCGGGACATGGTCCACGTGGCGGACTTCACCGCTGTCGTGGACGCCCTGCTGCGCACCGGGGTGCACGACGAGACGGTGAACGTCGCCTCCGGAGACTGCGTGGAGGTGGCCGCCGTCGTGCGGTACCTCGAACGGCGGCTCGGCACCACGGCCCACTGGCAGGTCACCGACGACAGCATCGAGCACTGCCCCTCGGTCCGCAAACTCCGGCGGCTCGTGCCCGAGGTCGACCGGCTGGGATTCGGGCCGGGATACCACCGGTCCGCCATCGACCGCTACCTGGCGGCCACGCGCCCCGAGGGCTCCATCCGGAGGGAAAGGACGGAAACGCCATGACGGAACACGCCACTGGCACGGCCGCGGCGAAGTCGGGGGACCTCACGGAGCCGCACACACCCGAGGGCCATGCGCTGCTGGAGGTACTGGGCAGACACCTGCCGCGCCTGGCGGCGGGCGCGACCGGGCACGACCGCGACGGCACGTTCCCCCTGGACACCGTCCACCGCATGGGCGCCGACGGCGTACTCGGCGCGACCGTCCCGCGGGAGTTCGGCGGACTGGGCGTGAGCAGCGTCCACGACGTGTGCCTCGCCGTGAAACGGATCGCCGAGTCCGACGCGTCCGTCGCCCTGTCGCTGCACATGCAGTTCAGCCGCGGGATCACCATGTCGTACGAGCGCGAGCACGGCACCGCGACCGGGCGCGCCCTGGCCGAGCGGCTGCTGCGCCTGATGGGCACGGAAGGGGCGCTGATCAGCGGCGCCCTCAAGGACGCCGGCGTCACCACCGAGCTGGTGCCCGCGGACGACGGCGGCTGGCGGCTGACCGGGCGCAAGATCCTGGTCAGCATGGCCCCCTTCGCCACCCACGTCGTCGTCGCGGCCCGGACCCGTCCCACCTCCGGCCCCCCGCTGCTCGCCTCCGCCTTCCTGCCCACCGACACCCCCGGCCTGAAGGCGCCGGACCACTGGAACGGCATGGGCATGCGGGCCTCCGCCAGTACCGAGGTCGTCTTCCAGGCCTGTCCCGTTCCCGCGACCGACGTCTTCCTGCGCGGACCGGTCGGCGTCCGCAACGACGCCGCGATGGCGGGCCAGACCGTCAGCTCGATCGGTCTGCTCGGGGTGTACGCCGGGATCGCGCAGGCGGCACGCGACTTCGCCGTCGCGGACATCACCCGGCGCGGCGGACAGCCGGCGGCCGCCGTCCGCACCCTGGTGGCCGAGCTCGATGTGAAGCTGTACGCGCTGCGCACGGCCCTCGCGGCGGCACTGACCAACGCCGACCACTACGCGCACCGGGCGGCGATCGACCCCCACGAGCGCGGCCGGCTGATGATGGCTCCCTTCCAGTACGCGAAGCTCGTCGTCAACCGCACGGCGGCGAGCATCGTCGAGGACTGCATGACCCTGGTGGGCGGGGCGTCGTTCACCACGGACCACCCCCTGTCCCGGCACTACCGCGACGTCCGCGCGGGCTGGTTCATGCAGCCCTTCACCTACGCCGACGCCGTCGACCACCTGAGCGCGTACGCGCTCGGCACCGACCGGGAAGGCAGCGCGTCGTGACCGGTACGAGCGGCGGTACGAGCGGCGGCACGAACGGCTCGACCGATGGCGGAACCGACGGCGGCGTCGGCGGGCAGGAGCGGGCCGTCGACACCCTGGTGCGGATGTCGAACCTGGTGACCCCGATGGCACTGCGGGTCGCGGCCACCCTGCGGCTGGTCGACCACCTGCGTGCGGGCGCCACCGGCCCCGAGGCCCTCGCCGAGGCCACCGGAGCGGACCCGGACGCGCTGGCGCGGCTGATGCGCCACCTGGCGGCGGCCGGGGTGCTGCAGGAGACCGGACCCGGCCGCTACGCGCCGACGCGCATCGGGGACCTGCTCGCCGACGACGATCCCTCGCGGCAGCGTTCCTGGCTCGACCTGGACCAGGCCGTGGGGCGCGCGGACCTGACGTTCCTCGACCTGCGCGAGGCGGTCCGTACCGGGCGGCCGCAGTACGAGGAGCGGTACGGCAAGCCGTTCTGGACGGACCTGTCCGAGGACGAGGGGCTCGGGGCGTCCTTCGACTCCCTGATGGCGGCGCGGGAGGACACGGCCTTCGCCGCGCCCGTCGCCGCCTACGACTGGAGCCGGGCCCGGCACGTGCTGGACGTCGGCGGCGCGCCCGGCGGCCTCCTCGACGCGATCCTGCGGGCCGCGCCCGAGGCGCGCGGCACCCTGCTGGACCTGCCGGGAGCGGCGCGGCGGGCGCGCGAGCGCATCGCGGCGGCCGGGACGGACGGCCGCATCGACGTCGTAGGCGGTGACTTCTTCGACGAACTCCCGGTGACCGCCGATGTCGTGGTGCTGTCGTTCGTCCTCCTCAACTGGTCCGACGCCGACGCGCTGCGAATCCTGGGGCGCTGCCGTGACGCCCTGCGGCCCGGGGGCCGGATCGTCCTGCTGGAGCGGGCCGAGGCGCCGGCCGGCGGGACGCGGACCTCGGACCTGTACTTCAGCGTGCTCGACATGCGCATGCTCGTGTTCCTCGGCGGCAGGGTCCGCACCGACCGCGAGTGGGCCGACCTGGCCGACGCCGCCGGGCTCGGCGTCGTCTCCAGGACCGGGCCCCTGGTGTCGCCCAACGTGCCCCTGGACTCCTGCCTCTGGGAGCTCGCCCCGCGCTGAGCCCGTCCGCGCATCACCACCGCCGATCCACGGGACCTGGGTCCCGGAGCCGAGAGGAGTGCCGAAATGGCACAACGTGTCGTCACGTCGAAGGACGCGCAGCTGTGGAGCGAGGACTTCGGCGACCGGGCCGACCCCGCCCTGCTGCTGGTGGCGGGCGGGAACCTGACCGCGATGAGCTGGCCCGTCGAGTTCGTCGAACGGCTCGCCGCCGGCGGGCTGCACGTGATCCGCTACGACCACTGGGGGGTGGGCCGCTCCACGGTCTGGGACCCTGCCGAGCGCCCGTACGGCTATCTCCGACTGGCCGCCGACGCCGTCGCCGTGCTCGACGGCTGGGACATCGAGCGGGCCCACTTCGTCGGCATGTCGATGGGCGCGGTCCTGTGCCAGCTGGTCGCACTCGACCACCCGCAGCGGATGCTGAGCATGTCGCTGATGCTCGGGGGAGCACTGGACGTGGACTTCCCCGGCAACATCCGGCGCGCCCTCGCCGGGGAGCCCTCGGTCGACGGCCTCCCCCTGCCGCAGGAACGGTTCCTCGAAGCGCTCGCCGTCATGAACGAGGACGTGAGCGGCCCGGAGGAGGAACTGGGGCGGCGGGTGCGCCGGTGGAAGCTGTTCTCCGGGGACCGGGTCGCCTTCGACGAGGCCGACTTCCGGCGGTGGGAACAGCAGGCCATCGACCACTCGGGCTCCCTGAGCGAGCCGCAGGTGCACTACGCGGTCCAGCCGCCGCCGCGCGAGCGCGCCGCCGAGCTGCGCGGCGTCCGGGTCCCCACGCAGGTGATCCAGGCGACACAGGACCCGATCGCGCCGCCGCCGCACGGACGCCACCTCGCCGATCAGATCCCGGGCGCGGACCTGGTGGAGATCGAGGGCATGGGACACGCGCTGCCGGCCTCGGTGCACCGCCCGCTCGCCGAGGCCGTGCTCCGGCACGTGCACCGGCGGGGGTGAGCGGGGTGAGCCCCGGACCGGGGTGCCGCGTCAGTCGGCCAGGTCGAACCGGGGCTCCTCGGTCCGGGTGCGCTTGACCTCGTAGAAGCCGGGGACACCGGCCATCAGCAGAAGGCCGTCCCACAACTGCCCCGCCGTCTCCCCGGTGGGGGCGGGGGAGACGACCGGCCCGAAGAAGCCCACCCGTTCGCCGCCGGACCCGGCGACCGACACCACGGGGGTGCCGACGTCGCCGCCGGCCAGGGCGACGGCCTGCGCGTGCGAGGAGCGGACGGCCTCGTCGTAGGCGGTGGACCCGGCGACCTCCGCGATCTCCTCCGGCAGCCCGGCGTCCGCCAGGGCCGCCGTCAGGTTCCCCCAGTCGTTCTGCAGGTGGAAGCGGTTGCCCATCGCCGTGAAGAGGTCACCGAGGGCCTGCTGACCGAACTGCTCCGCCACTGCGGCGCACACCCGCACCGGCGCCCACATGTAGTCCTCCCACTCGCCCTCGGGGTTGTCGTCCCGGTGCTCGTTGAGCACCGACAGGCTCATCACCCGCCAGTGGACGTCCACGGGCCGTACCTTGGTGACCTCCACCATCCACCGCGAGGTGATCCACGTGTACGGGCAGACGGGGTCGAACCAGAAATCGACGGTCCGCCGTTCGGTCATCTGATCGGTCATCTGATCGGCTCCTCGCACGGTCTCGTTCCACGGGCTCGTTCTAGGGGCGCCAGCCGTCCGGCTCGGGCCACGGCTCGCCGAGCTGGCGGTACGTGCTCTGGTACTCCGGCCAGTCCCGATGGTCCCTGATCTTGCCGTCGACGACGCGCAGCAAATGGATCTGCTCCCCGGAGAAGCGGCGGCCGGTCGGTGCGAAGCCCACCATCGGACCGACCTGCCGGCCGTAGAGGACCAGGTACGCCCGTACCCAGTCGCCCCGCTCCTCGATCTTGACCTCCTCCAGGTGCGCGTCCTCGGAGAAGGTCATCCGCACCCAGGCTACCGCCATCGCGAACGCCTGGGGGCCCTCTCCGATCCCGTGCTCGATCGTGGCCGGATTCAGGTACTCCGGGTGGATGAACTCGTGGACGTCGTCGGTCTCGCCCGTGTTGTACGCCTTGATCATCCGCCGTACGGCTTCGAGGTTCTGACTCACAGGGGGCCTCCCGGCTCTCGGTGCGGCTCGTTGCCGACGAGCATCCCAGCACCACGATCGTCAGCGGATCGACGATCGCTCGACCTCCTGCTCCACGGCGGCTCGACCTCCCGCCCGGCTGCTAAGGGCGCTGCTTCCAGGGGGTGTTGAGCGGGCTGCGAGAGTCGGCGCCCACGTTGGACGACGCCACATCGTCAAAGCCCGACGGCGGAGCTGAAAAGAGGCGTGAGATGCAGCCCAACGACCTTGGTCCCACAGGAAGCGGGGTGGTCGCCTTCATCAACAGATTCACCGTGCGGGCCTCGCCGGAGGAGTTCGAGAAGGCCTTCGCCGAGGCGGGAAGGCACCTGGCGGACCGGGACGGATTCCTGCGGTACACCCTGCACCAGCACGCCGAGGACCCCACCCGCTGGGTCAACGTCGCCCACTGGCGCGACGCCGACGCCTTCCGCGCGGCGGTGGGCACGGCGGCCTTCCCGCAGCACGTCGCGCGGTTGCGCGAGCTCAGCACGAGCGAGCCCGGCCTGTACGTCCCCCGGCAGTACGTGTCGGCGGAGCGGGCAGCGGGGGAGTCCCGCTGATGGCCGCGCCCTCGGGCCGCCGGGTCGTCATCACCGGCATCGGCGTGGTCGCTCCCAACGCCGTGGGGCGCAAGCCCTTCTGGGAGGCCCTGACCGCCGGGCGCACGGCCACGAGGAGGATCAGCTTCTTCGACCCCAGCCCCTACCGCTCGCAGATCGCGGCCGAGGTCGACTTCGACCCGCTGGCCGAGGGGCTGACTCCGCAGCAGATCCGGCGGATGGACCGCGCCGCGCAGTTCGCCGTGGTGAGTGCCCGGGAGGGTGTCGCCGACAGCGGTCTGGACCCCGCCGAACTGGACCCCGCCCGGACCGGTGTCGCCATCGGCAGCGCCGTGGGCTGCACCATGAGCCTGGAGGAGGAGTACTCCGTCGTCAGCGACGGCGGTCGGCACTGGCACGTGGACGGCTCCTACGCCGGGCGGCACCTCTTCGACTACTTCGTTCCGAGCTCGATCGCCGCCGAGGTCGCCCGCGACGTCGGGGCCGAGGGCCCCGTGTCGCTGATCTCGACCGGCTGCACCTCCGGCCTGGACTCCGTAGGGCACGCGGTGGAGCTGGTACGGGACGGCGCGGTGGACGTGATGGTGGCCGGCGCCACCGACGCCCCGATCTCGCCGATCACCGTGGCCTGCTTCGACGCGATCAAGGCGACCTCACCGCGCAACGACGAACCGGGGAGCGCGTCGCGCCCCTTCGACCGCAGCCGGAACGGGTTCGTCCTCGGCGAGGGCGCGGCGGTCTTCGTCCTGGAGGAGCTCGAACACGCCCGCCGGCGCGGTGCCCACGTGTACGCGGAGATCAGCGGGTTCGCCTCCCGCTCCAACGCCTTCCACATGACCGGACTGCGCCCGGACGGCCGGGAGATGGCCGAGGCCATCCGCGTGGCCATGCGGCGGGCCGCGGTCTCACCGCACGACATCGACTACGTCAACGCCCACGGCTCGGGCACCCTCCAGAACGACCGGCACGAGACGGCGGCCTTCAAGAGGAGCCTGGGCGAGGACGCCTACCGGGTGCCCGTCAGCGGCATCAAATCGATGATCGGGCACTCTCTGGGCGCGATCGGCTCGCTGGAGATCGCGGCCTGCGCGCTGACCATCGAGCACGACACCATCGCGCCCACCGCCAATCTGCACGAGCCCGATCCCGAGTGCGACCTCGACTACGTGCCGTTGACGGCACGCGAGCAGCGCGTGGACACCGTACTCACCGTGGGCAGCGGCTTCGGGGGCTTCCAGAGCGCGATGGTGCTGCGGAGTCCGGAGAGGGCGGCGGCATGACACCCACCGCTGTGATCACGGGTATGGGCGTCATCGCGCCGACCGGCCTGGGCGCCGCCTCCCACTGGAGCAGCACCCTGGCGGGGCGGGCCGCGATCGGCCCGATCACCCGCTTCGACCCGGAGCGCTACCCCAGCCGCCTGGCCGGTGAGATCGCGGATTTCGATCCGCAGGAGCACGGCATAGCGAACCGGCTGCTCCCGCAGACCGACCACATGACCCGGCTGGCGCTCGTGGCCGCCGAGTGGGCGATCAAGGACGCGGGGGTGGAGCCCGACGCGCTGCCGGAGTACGGCATCGGCGTCGTCACCGCCAGCTCCGCCGGCGGATTCGCCTTCGGCCACCGGGAACTGCACAACCTCTGGAGCAAAGGCCCGGAGCACGTCAGCGCCTACCAGTCCTTCGCGTGGTTCTACGCGGTCAACACCGGGCAGATCTCCATCCGGCACGGGCTGCGCGGACCGGGCGGCGTGGTCGTCACCGAACAGGCCGGCGGGCTGGACGCCCTGGCCAAGGCCCGGCGACAGCTGCGCGACGGGGTCCGGATGGTGATCGCCGGCGGCGTCGACGGCTCACCCTCGCCCTGGGGCTGGGTCGCACAGCTGGCGGGCGGCCGAATCAGCACCGTGAACGACCCGGGGCGGGCCTACCTGCCCTTCGACGCGGACGCCTGCGGCTACGTACCGGGCGAGGGCGGCGCGTTGTTCGTGCTGGAGTCCCCGGAGTCGGCACGCGCCCGGGGCGTACGCACTTGGTACGCGGAGATCGCCGGACAGGCGTCCACGTTCGACCCGGCGCCCGGGACGGGCCGACCGTCCACCCTGCGGCGCGCCGCCGAACTCGCCCTCGAAGAGGCGGGACTGGAACCGGGCGACATCGACGTGGTGTTCGCCGATGCGGCGGGCACCCCCGAACTCGACCGCGCCGAGGCCGAGGCCGTCCGCGAGGTCTTCGGCCCGCACGGCGTACCGGTGACGGCGCCCAAGACCATGACCGGACGGCTCGGCGCCGGCGGAGCGGCACTGGACCTGGCGACGGCCGTGCTGTCCATCCGCGACGGGGTGATCCCGCCGACGGCGAACGTCCGGCGGCCGGTGGCCGCGTACGGGATCGACCTGGTCCGCGCCCCGCGCACCGTACCCGTGTCCGCCGCGCTCGTACTGGCCAGGGGGCACGGCGGCTTCAACGCGGCCGCGGTCGTGACCCGACAACGATGAGGAGAGACATGTCCACTCCAGACGACCGGCACGCCGTGGTCACCGGTGCCACCAGCGGCATCGGGCTCGCGGTCACGACGATGCTGTGCCGGCTCGGGCAGCGCGTGTTCCTCTGCGCCCGCGACCCCGAGAACGTAGAACGCACCGTCGAGCGGCTCCGCGACAAGGGGTACGACGTCGCCGGCCAGGCGTGCGACGTACGCTCCACCGAGCAGGTCGGCGCCTTCGTCCGGGCCGCCGTCGACCGGTACGGCCCGGTGGACGTGCTGGTGAACAACGCCGGCCGCAGCGGCGGAGGTCCCACCGCGCAGATCACCGACGAGCTGTGGCTCGACGTCATGGACACCAACCTCAACAGTGTGCTCCGGGTGACCCGTGAGGCGCTCACCACGGGCGGCATGCTCGACCGCGGCACGGGCCGGATCATCAACATCGCCTCGACCGGCGGCAAGCAGGGCGTGGTGCTGGGCGCCCCGTACTCCGCGTCCAAGCACGGCGTCGTCGGATTCACCAAGGCGCTGGGCCTGGAGCTGGCCAAGACCGGCATCACCGTGAACGCGGTCTGCCCGGGCTACGTGGAGACGCCGATGGCCGAGCGGGTGCGGCAGGGCTACGCCGCGGCCTGGGACATCACGGAGGAGGCCGTACGGGAACGGTTCGAGGCCAAGATCCCGCTCGGCAGGTACACCACCCCGGAGGAGGTCTCCGGCCTCGTCGGCTACCTCGTCACCGACCAGGCCGCCCCCGTCACGGCGCAGGCGATCAACGTCTGCGGCGGACTGGGCACCTACTGACGGCCCGTCCGAGGACCAGGAGACCCGCAAGATGACGAACAACCACCGAACCGAGCACCGCGTCCTCGTGGAGGCACCCGCGCGCACCGTCTTCGGCCTGATCGCGGACGTCGACGCGTGGCCGCGGGTCTTTCCCCCGACCGTGCACGTGGAGGTCCTCGAACGGACCTCCGGCGAGGAGCGCATCCGGATCTGGGCGACCGCCAACGACTCCGTCAAGACGTGGACCTCGCGCCGCGTCCTCGACGCCGGAGGGCTACGGGTGAGCTTCCGCCAGGAGGTGTCCCAGCCGCCGGTCGCCGCGATGGGCGGCGAATGGATCATCGAAGCGCAGTCGGATTCCCGGACCCTGGTCCGCCTGACGCACGACTTCCGGGCCGTCGACGACGACCCGGCGGGCGTGGAGTGGATCACCAGGGCCGTCGACCGCAACAGCGACGCGGAACTCGACGCCCTGCGACGGGCCGCGGAGGCGCCCGGGGCCGGGGCCGGCGACCTCTCGTTGCAGTTCGACGACGTGGTCGAAGTGGCCGGCGACCCCGCCGACGTCTACGACTTCCTCTACGACGCGGGGCAGTGGCAGGAGCGCCTGCCCCACGTGAACCGGGTCCGCCTGGAGGAGAGCACCCCGAACCTCCAGCTGCTGGAGATGGACACGCTCACCCCGAACGGCGACGTCCACACGACGACATCGGTACGCGTCTGCTTCCCCGCCGCCGCCATCGTCTACAAGCAGCTGCGGACACCCGCGCTGATGACCGTCCACAACGGGCGCTGGCGGATCGAGAAGAGCGCGTCCGGCTGCACCGTCACCTCGACGCACACCGTCGTACTCGAACGCGACGCGGTCGCTGCGGTCCTCGGTGACGGCGCCACCGTCCAGGACGCCCGCACCTTCGTCCGCGACGCGCTCGGCCGCAACAGCACGGCGACGATGCTGCTCGCCAAGGAGTACGCCGAGCGAGCGGCACGGGAGCGCTGATGCGCGTTCTGTTCACCACCTTCGGCGCCCGCAACCACGTCCACGCCCAGGTGGCGCTGGCCTGGGCGCTGCGCGTCGCCGGGCACGAGGTCTGCGTGGCCAGCCACCCCGACCTCGGGGACGTGATCGCCCGCACCGGCCTGACCGCGGTCCCGGTCGGCCGGGAACTCAACGAGGACCAGGTGATGGAGGAGCTGCGGGAGCGCGAGGACGCCTCCCGCGACACCTACGACGACGACGCCCCCGACGCCCAGTTGCTGCTGGCGATGGACGAACTGCGTCCGGAGAAGTTGAGCTACGACCACATGCACGGCGTGTTCACCGCGATGACCTCGGCGGTCTTCCAGAACTACTCGTCGACCGAGATGATCGACGACCTGGTGGACTTCGCCCGCGGCTGGCGCCCCGACCTGGTGATCTGGGACCCGCTGACCTTCGCCGGAGCCGTCGCCGCCCGGGTCACCGGCGCGGCGCACGCCCGGCTGATGTTCGGCCTGGACCTGGTCGGCCGGATGCGCGAGAGCTATCTGGCCGAGGTGCGCGGGCGGCCCGCGGCCTTGCGCGAGGACCCCTTGCGGGAGTGGCTGGGCTGGGTGATGGAGCGCTACGGCGGCGCCTTCACCGAGGACCTGGTGACGGGCCAGTGGACCGTCGACCCGGTGCCGACCTCCCTGCGGCTCCCGGTGGACCTGCCGTACGTGCCCGTCCGCTGCGTCGCCTACAACGGCAGGGGCAGCATTCCGCCCTGGCTGCACGGGGCGCCCGAACGCCCCCGGGTGTGCCTGACGCTCGGGGTGTCGCACCGTGAGGTGATGGGCGGCGACCAGGCGTCCATCGGCGAGCTGATCGACGCGGTCGCCGGACTGGACGTCGAGGTGGTCGCCACCCTGAACGCCCGCCAGCTGCGCGAGGTCACCCGCCTTCCCGCCAATGTCCGCACCGTCGACTTCGTCCCGATGGACGCGCTGCTGCCGAGCTGCTCGGCCGTCATCAACCACGGCGGGTCCGGCACGGTCCACACGGCACTCCTGTACGGCGTCCCGCAGATCCTGGTGCCCGGCACCATGTGGGACAACGCGATCCGCGCGGACCTCGTGGAGCGGGCGGGCGCCGGCCTGCGCCTGGACGCGCAGACCCTGACCGCCGACGCCCTGCGCGACGCGCTCACGCGCGTACTGACGGAGCCGTCGTTCGCCGCCGCGGCCGGCCGACTGCGCCGCGAGACGCTGGCCACTCCCTCCCCCCGGGACATCGTCCCGGTACTGGAGTCGCTCACCGCCGAACACCGGCGCCACGGAGCCACGGGACCCGACGCACCTGCGAGGAACCATGACTGACACAGCCCCCCTGCCCTCCGCCCCGCGGTCGGTCGTGGTGACCGGAGGCGGCTCCGGCATAGGCCGGGCCACCGCACGCGCCTTCGCCGACGAGGGCGCGGCCGTACTCGTCGTCGGCCGCACGCCCGCCGACCTCGCCGACACGGCCAAGGGGTACGACACGATCAGGACGCTCGCCGTCGACCTCACCGGGGCCGACGCGCCCCGGGAGGTCGTGGACACCGCGGTGCGCGAACTGGGAGGGATCGACGTCCTGGTGAACAACGCGGCGGCCCTGGGCCACCGCGCCCTCGCCGACGCCGACCCGCGGCAGGTGGCCACCCAGCTCGGTACGAACCTCGCCGTCCCCGTGCTCCTCACCCGGTGCGCGCTCGACGCGCTGGCCGCCGAAGGCGGCGGCACCGTGGTGAACATCAGCTCGTCCGGTGCGCGCGGCTCCCGGGCCTGGCCGGGCAACAGCGTGTACGGCGCCGCCAAGGCCGCGCTCGACTTCCTCACCCGCAGCTGGGCGGTCGAACTGGCACCGCGCGGCATCCGGGTCGTCGGCGTCGCCCCCGGGCTGGTCGACTCCGGTTTCGCGCGACGGGCCGGCATGTCGCCGGAGCAGTACGAAGGGATGCTCCACCACGTCGGCGCCCTGACGCCCCAGGGCCGCGTCGGCACCCCCGAGGAGATCGCCTGGTGGGTCACGCACCTCACCCGGCCCGGAGCGCGCTACCTGACCGGCGCCGTACTGCCGGTCGACGGCGGGCTCTCCCTGACATGACCCACATCGGGACCGCGCACCAGCAGGCCCCCGGAGAATCGGAGTTGCGCACATGGCGACCATGACCGAGAGCGAACTGGGCCGTGTGCTGCTCACGCACCGCGGCGTCCAGTGGATCATCGGCACGAAGGACGACCCGTACGCCCTTCTGGTGCGGGCGGCCGACGACGATCCGCACCGGCTCGGCGAACGGGTCCGGGAACGCGGTCCGCTGTACTGGAGCAGCGCCGAGGCGTGGGTGACGGCCCGCCACGAGGTCGCCGCGGCCGCGCTCGGCGACCGGCGGCTGAGCGTCCGCCACCCCGACGCGGACGCGCCCGCCGCGGACGGAGAGGGCGAGCAGCGGGAGCCCATGCCGTGGGAGGTGCCCGCGCTGCGCGAGATCCTCCCCTTCGGTGAGGTCTTCCTGACGGCCGGCCGGGCGGACTGCGAGCGCGTGCGCGAGCTGCTCGAACCGCTGCTCGGCGCGAAGGCCCTGGAGCGGTGGCGCCCCGCGGTCGAGCGGGCGCAGCGGCGCGCCCTCGCCGCCGCGGGCGCCGGGTTCGACCTCCGCACGGACCTCGCGGATCCGTTCGCCGCCGACGTCGTTCGGGAGATCCTCGGCGTACCGGACGAGGACCGCGACCGCTTCGCCGCCCTGTGCCGGGGCGCCGCGGGCGTCCTGGACGCCACCGTGTGCTCGCCGCACCTGCGTACGGCACACGAGCTGATCGCCTCCGTCGCAGGCATGCGGTCCCTGCTCACCGACCTGATCGCGCGGCGGCGCGAGCACCCCGGGGACGATCTCGTCAGCGCCCTGCTGGCGACGACGCACGACGACGAAGCGCGGTCGGTGTGCATGCTGCTGGCCCTCGTCGGGTCCGAGCTGTCCGCGACCCTGTTCTGCGACGCGGTGGCGGCCCTGCTCGACCACCCCGCCGTGTGGCGGTCGTTGTGCGAGGACCCGGATCTCGCGCCGGCGGTGGTCGAGGAGACGCTGCGGTACGCCCCGCCCCTGCGGCTCGTCCCCCTGTACGCGCACGAGGACCTCGAACTGGCCGGGACCGCCGTCGCGGCCGGCAGCCAGGTCGTGGTGGCGGTCGAGGCGGCCGAGCGGGACCCCGCTGTCCAGGAGGATCCCTCCGTCTTCGACCCGGCCGGGAGGCGGTCCGGGGAGCGGCTCGCCTTCGCCGAGGGCCTGCCCACGTCGCTGCTCGCCCCGCTGGTGCGCTTTCAGACCGAGGTCGCGCTGCGCGTCCTGGCGGCGGATGCGCCCGCCGTGCGGCGGGGCGGCCCCGTACTGCGGCGTTTGCGGTCCGGGGTCACCGGAGCCGTCATCGAGCTGCCGCTCACCGTCTGAGCTCTCTCGCCGTGCGACTTGTACAGGTCGTAGTAGAGATACTATCTTTGATCTAAGAGGTCTGATCGAAAGGTAGGGGCCTATGGCAGAGTTAAGCGATCTGCGCGAGACGCGTCAGGCTGAGGGTGCGCCGGACGGCTCGGCAGGTGAACGGGTGATCGACATCCGTGGACTGCGCATGCGGTACGGGTCCAAGGACGTGCTGAACGGGGTCGACTTCAGCGTCCGCCGGGGTGAGGTCCTCGCTCTGCTGGGGCCGAACGGCGCCGGAAAGACCACGACCATCGAGATCATGGAGGGGTTCCGCACGCGTTCGGCGGGCGAGGTCAGCGTGCTCGGCGTCGATCCGGCCAAGGGCGACGAGCAGTGGCGCGCGAGGCTGGGCATCGTGCTCCAGTCATGGCGCGACCACGGCAAGTGGAAGGTCCGGGAGCTGCTGGTCCAGCTGGGCGACTTCTACCGGCCCTATTCCACGGCCGAGCGGCCCCGGCCGCGGAACGTGGACGAGCTGATCGCCATGGTCAGCCTGGAGGACCAGGCGGACCAGAAGATCGGGTCCCTGTCCGGCGGCCAGCGCCGCCGCCTCGATGTCGCGATCGGCATCGTCGGACGGCCGGAGGTGCTGTTCCTGGACGAGCCCACGGTCGGCTTCGACCCCAAGGCGCGCCGGGACTTCCACGACGTGGTGCACCGGCTCTCCGACCTGGAGGACACCACGATCCTGCTCACGACGCACGACCTGGACGAGGCCGAGAAGCTCTCCGACCGCATTCTGATCCTCGCCGGGGGCCAGATCGTCGCGGACGGCAGCGCCGATCAGCTCGCCCGGCAGACGTCGGGCCAGGCAGAGGTCCGCTGGAGCGTGAACGGCGAGCAGTTCGTCCACGCCACCCCCGACGCCAGCACGTTCGTCCACGAGCTGTTCAAGCAGCACGGGGACCGGGTCCGCGACCTCGAAGTGCGCCGGGCCAGCCTGGAGGACACGTACATGACCATGGTCCGGCAGCACGAGTCCGGCCGGTCCGAAGAGGCGATCGCCGCGTTCCGGGAGGCAGGCCGGTGAATCCCACCCTGTACGCCGTACGGCTCGGACTGCGGCGCGGCTGGACCGAGTTCCGGCAGAGCCTGACCACGCCCGGCGACATCATCTACTACCTCTTCCTCGGGGGCGTCTTCCTCGGGGTGCTGTTCTTCATGCGGAACTCGACCGTGGAGGGCACCGACCTCTCGCTGGCGACGCTGTCCATGCCGAGCATGATCGGCGGGCTTCTGGCCTTCCAGGCACTGGGCGGCGCGGCGTTCGCGCTGGCGGCCGAGCGGGAGGACGGCACGCTGCTGCGGGCCAGGACCGTACCGCAGGGCCTCGTCGGCTACATCGCCGGCCGGGTCCTGGGGATCGCGCTGAGCACCCTGCTCACGCTGGTCATCATCCTGGTGCCCAGCGTGTTCCTCTTCGACGACCTGATGACCGGGGACCCCGCCAAGTGGCTGAACCTGCTGTGGGTACTGCTCCTCGGGCTGCTCGCCACCCTGCCGATCGGCCTGATCATCGGGGCGATGGTGAAGAACCCGCGCGGCGCGAACACGTGGGGCATCTTCCCGACGATGGGTCTGATGGCGATCTCGGGTATTTTCTATCCGATCACCTCGCTGGCGGGATGGCTCCAGAGCATCGCGCAGGTCTTCCCCGTGTACTGGGTCGGACTGGGCACCCGCGCCGCGCTGCTGCCCGATGCGGCGGTCGCGGTCGAGCTGGGCGACTCCTGGCGCAGGCCCATGACCGCGGTCGTGCTGCTCGCCTGGGCCGTCGTCGCGCTGGTGATCGCACCGAGGGTCCTGAGCCGTACGGTGCGCGGCGAGACGGGATCCAAGGTCGAGGCTCGGCAGCAGGAGGCATTGAAGCGCGTTGGGTGACAAGGAATCCGGCAGGAAGCGCGGTGTGGCGCGCCGGAGCACGTCGGAGCCGGAGCCGGAGGCCGGGACGCTGGACCCCCGGCCCGGCACCGGCGCGTCCGCGGCCGCCTGGCGGGCCACCGGTGAGCAAGGGCGTACGCGGGGCGGCGCCGGGGCCGAGACGGTCCACAACCGCATCGCCGTGCTCCGGGTCGAGCGCGCCATCACCCGCAGGCAGCTCGCCGACGCCCTCGGAGTGCACTACCAGACGGTGGGCTATCTGGAGCGCGGCGAGTACAGCCCCAGCCTGCACCTGGCCCTGAGGATCGCGGAGTACTTCGAGGTCCCGGTCGAGGTGATCTTCTCGACCAGCCCGTTCCCCCGGATCGGGAGCGCTCCGCCCCCCTCGGCATGAGAAACGCCGCGGCCGCCGGGGGACGGCCCCCGCGGCCGCGGCGCGCGCCCACCCACCGGGGGCGCAAC
>NZ_JBSGQV010000017.1:0-57381 GCF_053606025.1 Streptomyces sp. NPDC055254
CCCGCCCGGCCCCCGGCAGAGCCCATTCAACCGTGAGCGCGTTCGCCTACGGGCTCCTGATTTCCGTATCCGGCTGCCGTCTCGATGGCGTGGTCGGCTGGTCCGCGTAGCGGCGGCGTAGGTGGGCTACCAGTACGACTCGGTGTCGGAGTGGAACGCCGGCGCGGCCCGCCATGATGCGTTTCTGGAGCTTCACGTCGGTAATGCGGCCCTCGTTCGGGTACCACCACGTACACGGCCCTGGACCAGATAGCCCGTGCGGGACGGGGCCGGCGTGGTGGAGTGCACCGTCTGCGGGAGGCGGTGGATCGCGGAGGTGGACCGGCGGTCGAACGCGATCGAACGCTTTCTTGCAGGCCGGTCGGGCCGTAGGGACAGCGAAAACCATGACAGCCAGCAACCAACCTGCTGGCCACACCACAACATCCGCTTGGTCACCCCATGACAGCGACCACAACCCCGTCCTGCACCCGCTACCAGGACATCCACTCCACGATCCCGCTGGCACCCACCCGCTGCCACCCCACCGCCCACTCACACCTGGCCCCGGCACTGGACGCGACGGCGGTCCTGGCGGCGGCGCAGTGGTGCACGTGGGCCTTGACGCAATTTCTCCGCGGCGATGAGTTCCGCGAAGTGCCCCAGAACAGGCCGCGCAGGGTGTGACGCCGGCGGCCCCAGTTGCTCGCCAGCGGGTCAAGCTGTCATCTGTGTCCGGGCAGCGAAGTGCCGACCTTTCCGTGAGCCTGTCAGTGACGGGGAGCAGACGCACGCCAGTCCTGGTTGCCGCCGCCGCCGCAGTCCCACAGCTGTATCAGGGTTCCGGGTCCGGTCCCTGCGTTCAAGGCGTCCAGGCAGAGAGTTCCTTGCTGAATGCTGCCGTCCCCGGTGATCGTCCAGCGCTGGTCCTGGCCGGCGTTGCATTCCTCGGCGACGACGAGAGCACCGCGAGACTCGCCGCTGGATGCCCCGGCGCACAGGCCGGTCGCGGTCCGCAGCTCGTGGGTGCTGCCGTAGGTGAACAGCTGGGTGGCTCGACTGTCGCAGCCGGCAAGGTGCAGTCGTGTGTTGGAAGCATCCAGGCAGAGCGCCGACGCAGCACCTACGTAAGCGAGTTTCTGGGGGCTGCTGGAGACATCAGGCGCAGCGCTGTGCCGCCGTGCAGCCGTCTTGGTGGGCGTCGGAGCGGAAGCGGAGGGTGATTCACTGGCCCTTGAGGTGGGAAGGTCCGCTGCTGTACTTGCCCCCACGCTTCCGTTGAGCCTCAGGGTGAGAGGCTCCACAGGCGAGCGCACGACACCCGAAGGCATCCCGACATCGGCTCGCTGCTCGTCGTCGCCGAAGACCAGCATGGCGCCCGTCAAGGCAGCAGCGCTCACGCCGGCCACTAGCGCCGTGCGGATTCGGCGGTCAAGTGCCGATCTCCGGTGGGCGGATCCCCTTTGCCCGGCCACCAGTTCCGTTCGGTCCGCGAGGCCACTGGAATCGTGGCCTCTCTGGGCGGTCGGATCCAACGGGACCTGCTTATCCGCAAAGGCGGCTATCCAGGATTCGTCGAGCGGAGCCGGTGCGGTGGGATGGAAGACATTGGGCAGGGGCGCTCCTGCCACTGGGCCGGTAGCGGGAGAGGAGCGCCGTGCTTCGCTGGCCGTGTCTCCACCGTTACGGGCATCGCTGTTCGCGGACGGATTTCGCGGGCTGCTCTCTGCGGTCATTGCTCCTGATTTCCTTGTGCATGATGCGGCGACCACGGTGTCGGCAAAAGGGTGGCGTGCCTGCCGTACGGCCGAAGAAGCTCTGGGCCCCGCTGCCAGAAGGCAGCGGCGTTCTCCTGTCACTCGTCGACCAGGAAGTTCCTGCCGACTCCTTGTTGCGATATCACGTGTCGATGTTGATGGCGGCGAAGATCGCGGTGCCTTCGGCGTTGGTGACTATGGCAGGACCGGCATTGCGGGAGCCTGGGTAGGTCAAGGCTTTTCTGTGGCCGGGACTGTTGAACCAGGCTTCGATGATCCGCTCGGGTGGGGTACCGGTCCCTCCCTTGAAGAGGACCTCATGGCCGCAGTGTTCGAGGTTCGCCTGCTGCGCGTTCTTCTGCACGCAGGTACGGGCGGCCCGGGCCAGGCTGTCGCTCCGCTCGACCTCGGGCAGCCCGAGCCCACGGCGCCGTTCGTTGAGCAGCGTCAGCAAACGGCCCTCCGCTGACTGATCGGCCGCCGACCGGGAAGGCGCCGGCGCCGCCGACCGGGAAGGCGCGGGCGCCACTGTCGTCGGAGGGCGGCTGGGTGAAGGCTTCGGTATCGAGGATGCTTTCGACGGCTTCGCAATCGGCTCCGGCTCCTGAGCCGCCGCCGTCGACTGCGCCGGAGAACCCACTACGAGCGAAGGGCGTGCGGCGACCGGCGCAGCCGATCCCTGGGCGGCTTCCGCCTTGTTGCCGCCGCCTCCCCATCCTGGGTCATCGTCCAAGGCAGCGCACCCGGCCAGGCAGAGGGCGACGGCGGCCGGGACGAGCCATGCGGCATTGACGGTGGAGAAGCGAGCGGTCTTGGGTTGACGTCGGCGGTTGCGGGGGCGGTCTGGCGCACGGTGGCGTGTCATGCGTACTTCCAACTGGTGAGAGGACCACTGCCGTGGTGAGCGGCAGCGGTTTCTGAAAGACCTGTCGTCCTTCAGGAGCCTCACGGCGAGCGACCATCTCACCCCGTTACGGATCTGTTATGCACATCTGTTTATCTGAGCAGGCGACGGCCCCTGCGCACGGGTGTCGCTTCGCAGCACTGGCGTACGACAACCGGAGACTTCGTGTTCCCCCGCTCCAGCGACCCCACCGACCTGTCTGATGAAGAGCTCACGGCCATGATCCGTGCCTCCCACCGCGAGGATGTAGCCCGTGACGACCGGCCAGCGGATCGGAGCGTGCAGGATGACACGGCACGAGCGCTGTCCGAGCTCTACCGACGCCACCGTGCGGCCGTTCTCGCGTACGCACGGCGCTTCGCCAGTGCACACACACCCGACGATCTTGCGTCAGAGGCATTCACGCGCACCCTGCACGCGGTGCGGCAAGGTGCCGGCCCCACCGGATCCTGGCGTCCGTACCTGTGTGTCGTCGTGCGCAACACCGCCGCCCAGGACGCGAAGGCGCAGCGTGCGCACGTACCGCTCGCGGACTTCGAAGCCTGGAGCGAGTCCCTGCCCGACACCACGGAACCTGAACGGACTCTGCTCCGCAACGAGGAGACACGCCTGCTGATACGCAGCTTCCGTTCCCTGCCGGAGCACTGGCAGGCGGTTCTCTGGCACCGGCTGGTCGATGAACGTGCGACCGCAGAGGTGGCCCCGTTGCTGGGGATGACACCCAGCGGCGTCTCCACACTGCTCGCCCGCGCCCAGGAGGGGTTGCGCACGGCCTACCTCCAGGCGCACATACGTGAGGGCGGCGACGCGGAGTGCCGGCACTATGCGGGCCTGATGGGTTCGGCAGCGCGAAACCGAGGCAAGCGCCATCGCGGTCTGATGCGCCACCTGGACGGTTGTGACCGGTGCTCGACAGCATTCGCAGACATCGAGCACCTCAACGCCCGTCTCAGAGCACTGGCTCCCTTCGCCCTGTTGTTCGGTTGGGGCAGTGCCGACCTCTCCGGCTCCACGGCCAGTGGCTCCAGCAGCACCGCGACAAAGGCGTCGGGCGGCTCCATTGCCCCCGGCGCGGGGTGGATGGCGGCGCACCCCTGGCTGCTGAGTCTCGCGGCAGCAGCCACCATGGGTGCCGCCACAGCCGCTTCCGTCATCGCCTTCACCGGTTCCGGCCTCACCACAGCCACGAATCCCAAGGCCGCCCCGCCTTCTGCCGTCTCGCCCACCACGCCGCCGAATGCCGGTGCGCTGTCCCCGGTGCAGTCGACGGCGGCGGCTCAGGAGCCGGAGCCGATTGCGAAGCCGTCGAAAGCATCCTCGATACCGAAGCCTTCACCCAGCCGCCCTCCGACGACAGTGGCGCCCGCGCCCTCCCGGTCGGCGGCGCCCGCGCCTTCCCGGTCGGCGGCGCCGGCGCCTGCCCGGTCGGCGGCCGATCAGTCAGCGGAGGGCCGTTTGCTGACGCTGCTCAACGAACGGCGCCGTGGGCTCGGGCTGCCCGAGGTCGAGCGGAGCGACAGCCTGGCCCGGGCCGCCCGTACCTGCGTGCAGAAGAACGCGCAGCAGGCGAACCTCGAACACTGCGGCCATGAGGTCCTCTTCAAGGGAGGGACCGGTACCCCACCCGAGCGGATCATCGAAGCCTGGTTCAACAGTCCCGGCCACAGAAAAGCCTTGACCTACCCAGGCTCCCGCAATGCCGGTCCTGCCATAGTCACCAACGCCGAAGGCACCGCGATCTTCGCCGCCATCAACATCGACACGTAGCGAGTTGCGTTGACCGCCGTCAGGCGGACACGGCGCACGGGTAGCCGCTCACCAGAGCCACCGGTCCACGAGGCTGCCCTCACCACGGCTACCCCGGGGCGGGCCCCCGGAGCGCGGCGCGCCGGGCAAGGTGCCGGCGTGCAGAACTCGTAACTGAAAGCGTCACGGGTGCAGCCGCCGCCGGGAGCTAGGAGGCGGCCGCTCGCACTCGGAGGGCTTTTACGGAAGTCGGCGGAGCGAGGGTGCGCTGCCGCAGGATCGATGCCCTTGAACGTCCAGCATCGCCGACACCCTACGACAAGATCGGCAATGAGACCGCTGGCCCTTCCACCCTACTTTCGGGTACCACTGCGGCCCAGGAGTGATGCCGACATGCCTTGCCCTACCGGCGATCAGCGGCCGCGGATCGCGGTGTTCGGTGCGGGCAGCATCGGCTGCGCGGCGGAACAGCGTCGGCCAGGCGCAGAATCCGTGGCGCGAGCACGGGCCGGGACGAGGGCCGAGCCGGACGGACTCCTGCCGCGGCGAACGCCGCCAGCGCCTCCTCCGGGCACAGCGCGAGGCACGTCCGGTACGGACGCGCGCCCAGCTGTTCCCGCTGGGTGAGGGTCCAGTCCACCAGCGACGACAGGTACTGCCCGTCGCTCATGCCGTTGCTTCTCTGTAGCCCCGGATGCGGTTGGTGACCCAGTTCAGATCGCGTACGGGCGGCGCCGCCCGCGTCTGGTGGCCGGGGGGTGAGGAGAGCTCGCCGTGCCGGGCGGCGGGGGTCCCCGGGGTAGCGGGTGCCGCCGTCATGCGACTGGACGGCCAGGCCGGCGTTGCATCCGCAGGACATGGAGGCATGGTCCCAGCGACGCAGCATCCCGGGCACGCCCAGTCGGGCGGGCTGCTTCGGCATCAGGGAACGGTCGTACAGTCGTTTGCGATGGGGTGGATCTTGAAGCGGACGCCGCACGGCAGGGTGTGGTGTCGGGGCCGGATGTCACCCGGTTGCCTCGCTCCCGTGTCCCTGAGGCGGTGGTGAACGTTACGGCGGACATGAGTACCACGAAGCGCACATTTGCAGCCGTGATCCTGACGGGCGCTGCCCTGGCAACTACAGGAACCGCTCAGGCCAGTGCCGCCGAAGCGCAGAACCTTGCCAACGTCGCCCCGGTCGTCGTTGACACGCTCCACGACACCATCGAAGACCCGTTCGGGCAGGTGCACAACACTGCGGCGGGCCTCCTCCGAGGCGTCCTCGGACAGAAGGTGGTGGGCTGACCTCTCCAGCTAGTCCTTTTCGGCTCGCCTGGGCCGGACCCGATTGCTCGCACCTGGCGTTGATGTAGTGGGTCGTCCAGAGCATCAGGGTGTCCGGCACCGGGCCCAGTGTGCCGAGAGTCCACCGGTCCCTGTCCCGGCGTCGCGGGGCGTCCGGGGCCGGCGGTCCCCTTTGGGCAGGGGTCACCGGGCGGCGGCCGGCTGAAGCCCCTCCTGCGACACCCCGGGGGGAGACGGAAAAGCAGGCGGCCATCACCGTTTACCACGACAAGGTATGGCGCATTGTGCGGGGGCGGGGGGCCACAAGGCCTACACCGGAATGTGCGGCGCCTTGGCCGGGATCCCGTTCTGGAGAGACCTCACACCCTCGCCCAGTGGGAACCGGGACGGCATGGCTCTGACCGTCCACCACGGCAGAATGCGGATCTTCATGTGCTCAACCGCGGTGTCCTGCGCGCGGCAATCTGCTGGGCGAACCGGCCGCCGCCTCCCACGACAAAGCTGCACGTGATGCACCACTGCTGGGCCCTGCCCAGGGAACTCGCTTGCCTCGGCAACCGTGCGCGACGCCGGGGCCAGTGTGTGGACGAACGGGGAGCGTGGACGCAGGGACAAGGGCGGCATCGAAGGGGAGGCAGGTTCGGGACCGCGCGGCCTTCGAGCATCCGGGAAGCCGGCCGGCGCCCGCGGTACCACGTGTGCCCCCGGCGGCCGCGGGCGGGCGGTGGGGCAGGCTGCACGTGGTGGGGCCAAGAACCAGGGCGGCCTCCGCGCGGGCGGAGGTCTCCCAGGCCACGCCGTAGGCGTGTCGCACTCAAAAGGGCACGAATCTCACATAGCGTCCACGTTTGTAATTCCATCCAAAGGATGGCAGTGACTCTGAGGAAGAGGAGATGCCGTGCGCAAGCTTCGCAAGGTTGCCCTGGTAACTGCCATGGTCGGAGGTATCAGCATCTTCGGTGCCGGTGTCGCTTCCGCCCACGGCGACAGGGAGACGGGCCAGCCCGGCAACGCAATCGTCTGCAATCAGCAGTCCGAGGTCACACAGGTGACGTACCAGAACGGCCTCATCAACGGCCCGCTCCTCGGTAGCGGCCCGGCGACCGCAACGTCTCCCCAGCAGATCTGCAGCGGGAGGGACAGCCGCGGCCTGAATGGAGCCTCCGCCACGACCGGCGGCCTCCTCAGCGGCCTCGCCTCCACCGTCAGCAGTGTTCTGCCCGGCGTCCTGTAACGACCCGGCACACCCGACCCGGGGTCGCGGCCCGGTTGAACGATGCGACTCCAAGAACGGCCCCGGGGACGTCGAGGCTGACCGCCCGGGGCCCGTGGTGCACAGAGCGCGGAGGTGATGTCCGGCGGCGCCCTGAGGTAGGGCGTGTCTACGAGACCGGTCGCCCGTCGCGCTCTGGTCACCTCTTCGCGAATTGAGGCGTGTTGCAGCCAAAGGGTTGCAAACCTCGCTGGCTATGCCGCTATCTGACGTGCCATCCATCACGGATGGCAGCAACTCGGATGACAAGGCGATGTAGTGCGCAAGCTTCACCGGGCTGCTCTGGTAGCTGCCATGATCGGAAGCGCCAGCGTGTTCGGAGCCGGCAGCGCCTTCGTCCACGCCTACGGCAGCGGGGACACGGGCCCGGCGCAAACGTGTTCGAGTGCAATCAGCGCTCTGAAGTCACCCACCTGACGCTCCAGAACGGCCTCCTCAATAGCCCGCTCCTCGGCAGCGGCCCGGCGAGAGCGACCGCCGCCCAGCAGATCTGCAGCGGCAGGGGCAGGGGCAGGGGCAGGGGCAGGGGCAGCGTAAATGGCGCCTCCGCCCAGCCGGGGCCCGTCGTCGGAACCATCCCCACCCCCACGCCCCCGCCCAGCGGCGAAGTGGTGTTCACCTCCGACGGAACCTTCACCGCACCCGCGGGCGTCACGTCCGTCACCGCCCGAGTCTGGGGCGCGGGAGGCGGAGGCGGCGGAGCCGGCGGAGGGAGCGCCGTCTCGAACCCCGGGTCCGGTGGGGGCGGAGGCGGGGCCGGCGGCTTCGCCATGTTCACCGTGGCGGTGACACCGGGAACCGTCTACACGGTCGACACGGGCGAAGGCGGAGCAGGCGGCGCAGGCGGCGCAGGCGGCGGAAACAACACGGACGGCGCAGACGGGGAGCCTGGAGACGGTGGGGCCTGCTCGCTACCCGATGCCACCGCCCTGGCCAGCGCCACCGGCGGGCAAGGCGGCGGCGGAAGCGAAGACGGCGATCAGCTTGCTCCTCCCCCGTGGGCCGGCGGCGCAGGCGGCACCGGAATGTGCTCAGCAGCCGGTACGACCCTGCCCGGCGGCGACGGCTCCCCCGGCATCGGCGCCACCGGCGGCGCGGGCGGCGTACCCGCCCAACCCGCGCCCGACAGCCGTGCCACAGGCGGCGACGGCGGAAACGCCGGCGCATTTGCCCAGGCCGACAACCCCAGAGAAGCTGGCGGCGACTCCTACATCGTCATCTCATACTGACGCCTCTTCCCGGACGGTATCGACAACAGCCGCGCCGGGCTGTGGTCCGGGAGAGCCTGCACCGGTTGGACCCGTGTCCCGGATCTCTCTCGGGGCGGCGACGACGTAGGCGCCGTTGTCGGCGCCCCGACCGTTTCGGGAGTTTCGCCATCGCCACCCTCGCCGCCGGGGTGGCACGGTCGGGCCACTCGGGCGCCGATCTCTCTTCTTTGAGCGGAGCCCAGAAGCTCGCGGCATTGTCGGAGCCTGATGCGGTCAGGGTGCGGGCTCGATGCCTGCGAACCGATCCCTGCCACTCCTGGCGCGCCTGTGAAATCGCCCGCGGTATCGGACTGGACGACGCCCAAGGACTACGCGCGGAACTGGGACGCCGGGTCCGCGAAGGAATCCTCCGCCGCACCGTTCACACGCCGGAACCCGAAGGCCACCCTGGCCCCGGACCTGGTCAATAGGGACTTCACCGCACCGGCTCCGAACCGGTTGTGGGTCACCGACCTCACCATGATCTCCACCGGTGAAGGGCCCCTGTGGCTCTCGGCTGTCCGCGACGCCTCCTCCCGCCGGGTGGTCGCCTGGGAGACCTCCGCCCGCGCGGACGCCGCCCTGGTGCTGACCGCCCTGGAGTACGCCCTCGCGTCCCGTGAGGTCGAGCCCGGGCCAGCTGATTCATCATGCGGACCACGGCTGTCAATATACGTCGGTCAAGCTCACAACTCGGGTGCTGCGAGCTGGAGTTGAAGCATCCATGGGGCTCGGTCGGCGATTCGTACGATAACGCTCTCGCGGAGAACCTCTGGATGCTCATCAAAACCGAGGGCCTCCGGGACCGGACCTTCACCACCCGGGCTGAGGCGAACCTCGCGCTCTTCGAGTACGTCGATGGCTTCTATAACTCCCGTCGCATCCAGGAACGGCTCGGCTTCCTCAGCCCGATCGAGTTCGAGGAGGAGTACTACGCCGACCAGGCGACGGTCGAACCAGCGAACCCTGAACACCCGTCAACCCCTATTGACCAGCTGATCAGCAACTTCCGAGCAACGGGGAACCTCACACAGCCAGGCCCCGGGGACCATGGCTGGCCCCCCGGGCCCGTAGCGTGTCCGGCTTCGGGTCAGCTCTCGTCGTCCGTCGGGTCAGTGAGCCAGTGGAACGGTTCAGACCTGGAGGTTGGAGCTGACCTCTACTGACTTCGGCTCTTCGGGGTGAATCTTTGGGAAGTCCCGGAGGGACGTCAGTATGAGATGACGACGTAGGAGTCGCCGCCCTGCTCTCCAGAACCGCCGGGGGCGCCGAGGCCACCTCCGGCATTGCCGCCGTCGCCGCCTGCGGCACGGCCGTCCGGTGCGGGCTGGGCGGGCAGGCCGCCCTGGCCGCCGGCGTCGAGGATGCCGGGGGCACCGTCGCCGCCATTCTGGATCGTGCCGGCTCCTGAGCACGTTCCGGTGCCGCCCTCGCCGCCGGCCCCGGGGACGATTCCCCCAGGACCACCACCTACGCCACCGCCGCCGCCTCCCTGCCCGCCGGTGGCGCTGGCCAGGACGGTGGCATCGGGTGCGAGCAGGGCAGCAGCCTCTCCCGATTCGCCGTTACCGCCCGACGTGCCGACGGCACCAGGTGCACCGCCTTCGCCGCCGTCTCCGCCTTCGCCTGTGTCGACCGTGTAGACGGTGCCCGGTGTCACCGGCACGGTGCACGAGACGTAGCCGCCGGCTCCGCCGCCTCCGCCTCCCGCGCCCCAGACTCGGGCGGTCACGGACGTGACGCCCGCGGGCGCGGTGAAGGTTCCGTCGGAGGTGAACACCACTTCGCCGCTGGGCGGGGGCGTGGGCGTGGGGGCGGGTGTGGTTGCAACGACGGGGCCCGACTGGGCGGAAGCGCCATTCACGCCGACGCTGTCCCTGCCGCTGCAGATCTGCTGGGCAGCGGCCGCACTCGCCGGGCCGCTACCGAGGAGCGGGCCATTGAGGAGGCCGTTCTGGAACGTCACGTGAGTGATCTTGGAGCGCTGATCGCACTCAACCACGTCCGTGGCACTGCCATAGGCGTGGACGAAGGCACCACCAGCCCCCAACACACTGACGCTGCCGACCACGGCAGCTACCAGAGCAGCCCGGTGAAACTTGCGCACAACATCTCCCTGTCATCCGATCTATTGCCATCCCCGAGGGACGGAACGGCAGATAGCGGACATTAGCCAGATATACTGCCCCTTGACCGCAACACGCCGCAGGTTGCGAAGAGGTAGCCAGAGCACGACGGGCGACCGGCCCCGTAAGCCCGCCCTACCTCAGGGCGCCGGGCATCACCCCACCGCCTTGGCTCCGGCAGGCAGTGCTTCATCCACGGGGACGCGTTCTCCCGGACCTGCAAGATCCAGGTCTCTCCGGTGTCCAGGGTCCGGGGGCAAGGCCCGGGTCAAGGCTCGTGCTGCGGATGGCGGTTCGGGTGGCGCCGATGGGGTGGTTGATGTGCGGGGTGCGGTGTGTCCTCGTCGGTGGCGGGTGGGGAAACGCAGGCTGTCAGCGGCATTGATCTATGCCGTTGTCGTTCGATGGGCTTGCTGTCGCAGCCTGTCGGAACCTGCCAGGAATAGGGTGATTGACGTGGTACTCACTGTGCGAAGCAGTGCGGCAAGGACCGCGGTGCTCCTTGCGAGCAGCGCCGTCGTGGTCGGCATGATGGGAGCGCCTGCGTACGCGGGGGCGGCAAGCGGGACGGAGACCATCAACAAGAGTCACCAGGAGGTGCTCATCTACGACCAGGTGGACGAGGGCGTCGATGTGCTGGAGCCTTCGGAGGAGACAGTCCTCGATGCGGACACGCACACGTTCATCAACCTGTCCACGGAACGGGCGTGCACCATTTCGGACCTGAGCGCCTTCAAGCACCTGATCGTGGCGGACTGGGGCAACAAAGCCGACGGCCCGGTGGTGAAGGTCATCGGGGTGGATGCCCAGGGCCATGGCAAGCAGGTCTGCGGCGCCTTCTGATTCATGAGTACCGGCAGAGGGTACTGACCACCGCCCCGGGTACAGCCCCCGAGGGCGGCGGCCAAGGCGAACCGTCCGACTACTCGACCGCAAGTCTCCGCCTTCCAACCCTTCTCCGCAGGCCATGGAACGCCCCATTCGGCGAGCTGGGCACGCGTCCACCCGCCCTTGGGCGTGCGGGCGGCGTCGATCTCTTCAGGTGACGGCAGTACAGACGTGTGGGATCAACGAACGGCAGGACGTAGGTGTCACCCGCCGACCGGTCAGGGTGTGTCGCCGGACCAGTCCCCGCGGCGCCGCTCGCCGGGGCGCAGGTCGTACAGAGCTCGGCCGCCGGGGCCGAACTGCCCGATCTCGGTCATCGGCGCGGCGCCGGTCTGGATCTCGTCCCGGCACACGCACCGGAGGTCGATGTCAGCCCGGGCAGGAGCCGGCGCAGAGGGAGCCGATGGTGTAGGTCCCCGCGAGATTTCCCCTGTTGCCGGCGGTGGTGCTGCCGATCCGATTCGTGTAGTTGACGCTGTGGTAGTAGTGGAACCTGCTACCGGTGCGGTTGTAGACGGACCGGGTGTTCGTGCCGGCTCGCATCCATGAACACTGGGAACGGGTGTCGGTGGAACTCTGGGACCACTGGCATTTCTGTCCGCCCCCGTCCCTCTCCGAGTAGAAGCAGATCCAGCCGGACGCGCAGTTGTCGTAGCCGCTGATCGAGACGTCGTCGGCCTGGGCCGCGGGCGCGAGTGCGAGCGCTGCACCGACGAGTCCGGTCGTTACGGCCAGGCTGAACTTTGTCCGACGGTTCATTACCCCTCCTTCGACTGAGGCGAGATTGCCGTGGCGGCCCGCACCGTCGAGGCTCGGGCTGCCACCGAGAAGTCTGGTGGGTACACCAATTGAGCGGCTACGGATGAATCAGCCAGTTCGTTGAACTTCGTGCGCCATAAGGCATGTTCGAGGCTCTTCGTGCCATCAGAGCCGGAACTCCCCATGTGAGCGGTTTGTCGTCCACCGATTCCTGAGGGGCCGTTCGTACGAGCCGGATCGGTAGTGCTCCACCTGGCACCGGGGTCAATCGGTGGTGCCACAAACGCGGGGGGAGAGGTGTCAGGTGCTCGTGAGCTCGGACGATGGCCCGTCGAGGAGGCTGGGCCGGCTGGTTGTCGGACGAGAGCACGATCATGGCTGAACCTGAAGGAGGTCTTGCCCGTCGTCGACTGCGGACCGTGAATCCCAGGAGCCAGCCCCTGGACCCCGCCGCGCCTAGGCCGCGGTGGACCGGCCATTGCGTGGGGGCTACTGCCTCCACCAGACGGAGTCGCTGAACCCGGCCAGCTCCGTCGCGGCGGCGAGTGGCCCAGGCTCCGCGTCCAGCTCCGGTCCCGGTGCCGGCATGTCGATGAGCCTCATGCCGAATCCGGCCATGGGAGCCATGCTGAAAGAAGGACCTTCTCATGGGACGGAACAGGCTGTGACCTGGCCGTTGGCGCGCATCGGCTGGGAGGCGCCCGCCCCCGACAGCTCCCGCAGGACGGTTCTACGGCGCGACAACTCACGGATCTGTCCGGCATCGGCTCTTGGGGCGCGGGCGGCCAGCGCAACGCACCAGGATGCTGCCGGGCGCCTGCCATAGGAGCAATTCACTGAACGCATCGGCCGTGTCCCAGCGGATGCCGGTGTACACCCGCAGAACCCGACTTCACTGGTGCCAGTCGCGAGGGTTCCGATGGCGTTCGAGTGCACCGACGGTTCGAAGCCGACGATGGACCGCCCACGGTCGTGGGCAGGCTCTTTCGTCAGGCGACGCCGCCGCCTAATTCAGCAGCTTTTGTCGAAAGGACGACCGATGAGCATGCCCTATCTCGCCCAGGCCGAGCAGCAGGAGACTCTTGAATGGCTTCACGGCGGCACCTTCTCGGTCCTGCTCGACGGACGGGCGACCGACGGTCAGCTCACCGTGGGCCGCTTCCGCGTCACGAAGGGAGAGGCCCCACCGTTCCACCTGCACACCCGGGAGGACGAGGTCTTCCTCCTCATCCAGGGCTCCGCGCTGCTGTGGGTGGGCGACGAGCAGAGGGAACTTTCTGAAGGAGGCATCGTCTACCTGCCCCGCAATGTTCCCCACGGCTACCGCATCACGTCCGACACCGCGGACCTCCTCCTGATCACAACGCCGTCGGGAATCGAGGGCATGTTCCGCCACGCGGGACGTGACGTCACCACTGACCGGCCCGAGGGCTTCGAAATTTCAAGCGACGTGCTCGCCGAAGCCGCCGACCTCTACGGCCAGGTGATCGTCGGACCGCCGCGCTGAGGCTGTCGTGCGCTGCTGCCAGGCGCCACCCCGCCACCCGTGAGGGGTCTGATCAAGCCGCACCCCAGGAGCCTGTGCTCCCACGACCGAGCGTCTTGGTGAGCAACTGCGTTCCCGGGGAGAGTCCTGGAAGTCACCTACGTCCGACTTCGCAACCCTGCGGACCGGTGGGTCAACAACGACCTCAACGACCTGCACTTCCTCACGTGTGCGGCTGGGTACGCCGACTACGTCGTCGCCGAGAAGAAGACCCGACACCTCCTGCAGGCAGCCCACCGTTCTCTGCCCGCCCCACGCGCCCGCATCCACCTCAACCCCTGTGGCCTGGGCAGCGAGGGTCCCGGAAGGATGCGGCACTGTGCTGTTCAGGAGGGTCCCACCTTCGGTCACATCCTCGGCCCCCCGCTGAAAGCAATCCCCCAAGCAACGGTCCAGCCTCCTCCCGGTGCACCCCGGTCCCGGCTCTACGCGTGCCTCAGCGCGCCGCACACCGGCCCTACGCCGCGTCGCGCCAGGATGGGGCCCCGTAGGTCCGAGCCCTCGGGTGACGGGAGCAGAACATTGATCAACGTGGACGTCCAGCATGCGGCAGCTCGATTCTGATCAGTGCCACTGGGGAGCTCGACGAGGGTGCGGGAGAGGTGCTCCAGCGCGCGCTGGACCACGTGATCATGGACGAGCGCGATCTCCTGGTGGACCTGCACGCTGTTGCGGCCATGGACGTCGACGGGTTGCTCCACCCTCCTGCACCTGCACCTGCACCGGCGCGTCGAGCGTATGCGCCTACGGGTGCTGGTCGTGCCGTGCCGGGCGCCGCGACCCGGTGAACCTTTCCGGTCACAGCACGTGCTGTGACCGCGAACCTTCACCGGGCTGCTGGGCCGGTGATCAAAAAGGAGGGGTGGCTCCCTCCGGTCGCGGTACGGTCCTGCCATGTCCCGATCAGCCGATATTGCCCTCTCTCAGCCCCCCGTCACCGCGGACGACCTCGACCTTGCCGTGCAACTCGCCGTGGCAGGCCTTCGCGAGGCGCCCCCAGCCGCGTGGGAAGGCAAGGCCGGTTCGCTGGAATGGGACTGCTGGGAAACCGTTGAGCACCTCAGCGACGACCTCTTCTCCTACGCTGCGCAACTGGGCCCCAAAACACCGCCCTTGAATGGTGAGGTTCCCTTCGTATGGGAGAGCCGACGTCCCGGCGGCCCAGCGAACGCCATTCACGCGGACCGCAAGGCGGGGCCCGTCGGCCTGCTGCAGGTCCTGGAAGCGAGCGGCGCGCTGCTGGTCGCCATGGTGCGCACGACGCCCTCGCAGACCCGCGCTCACCACGTCTTCGGCGTCTCGGACCCCGAGGGCTTTGCCGCGATGGGGATCGTGGAGACCCTGGTGCACACGCACGACCTGGCACAAGGGCTCGGTCTCGCATGGAGCCCGCCTGCCGATCTGTGCTCTCGGGTGCTCGCTCGGCTGTTTCCGGACGCACCGTCGTCCACGGATCCCTGGCCCACCCTCTTGTGGGCCACCGGACGCGCCGAACTACCCGGACACCCCCGTCTCACCACATGGCGCTGGGACGGCGCACCCCGGGCATAGGCTCAGGCGTCTCCGCCGCAGAGGAGAGGTTCGGTCGGGGGTGCCTCGTCAGGCTGCTGCTGAGATCGGTCGGCCACCCCAGCGGATGCCTTCTCGCTTCGGATGCGGGCACGTTCCTTACGCTCGGCGGCCAGGACGTCGCGGTGACGGGCGTTGGCGTTGCGCCAGCGCAGGTAGGCGTGCAAGGCCCGGGTCTTCACGGTGTGGTTGGGGTGGTTGGAGTTGGCGATGGTGAACTGCCTCAGCGGTCCGAAGTGCGCCTCGATGGGGTTCGCCCACGAGGCGTAGGTCGGGGTGAAGCACAACTCGACCTTGTTCTTCCTCGCCCGGCGCCGGATGTCGGCGCCCTTGTGGGCGGACAGGTTGTCCATGATCACGTAGATCGGTGCTCTGTCGGGCCGTGCGGCGCGGATCGACTTCAGCGCGGCCAACGTGTTTCCGGTGCCCTTCTTGCGGCGGTTGACGCCCCACAGGCGGTCGTCGCCGACCGAGTAGCAGCCGTGGAAATACCGGACTCCGTGGGTGCGGTGGTAGGTGCCGGCACCCGGTCGGGGTGCTTGCGTTCGGCCCGGCCCGAGCCTGCGGTGGGCCGGATTCCGAGCGGTCCGAACTCGTCGAAGGCAACCACCCGGTCCGGCAAGCGGTCAAGGACCTCCTCGGTCCGGTCCGGCTTCGCCTCGCGGTCAGGGTCGGGGATTCCTTCCATGTCTTGGTGCGCTGGAAGCTGACACGGCGGCGGGCGGGCAGGCCGCGTAACGCCTCGCGGCCGATACGGATCGCCCGGCCGTGGACTTTCCGCAGTAGGCGACGAGTTCGCGCAGCGACCAGCGGGTGAAAGGCTGGCCGAGCTTGGTGGGGCGGGCGGTGGCCGTCTGGACGACGAAATCCTCGTCGTCACGACTGAGCAGGCGGGGACGGCCTCCCGCCCACCGAGGATCCAGGCAGGCCAGGCCGATCTCATTGAACCGGTGGATCACATCGCGCACGGTGTCCTTGTCGGCCTGCACCAGCTGGGCGATCACCGGCACCCGGTTCCCGCCGGCCGAGGCCAACAACATCATCGCGCGCCGGTAGCGCACCGAGTTGGTGCTGCCCCGGCGCACGATCTGCTGCAGCCGCTGCCCTTCCTGGTCAGTCAGTCTGCGCACACGGACAGGCTCGGCCACCGCGGCTTCCAGCGGCGGATCGGACGTCACCGCACATCCAACCGCCACTCCGGCGAACCTATGCGGTCAGAGCACTAGCTCAGCAGCCGGTCCCGGGTCAGTTCCATCACCTCGGCCCGGCTGCGGCTGCCGTGGTCGGCGGCGATGAAGTACTCGCCGATCCGTAGCGAGAAGGCGACCATGCAGCGGATCTCCACCTCGTCCTCGTCAGGGCAGAACGCGCTGAACAGCGAGCGCAGGTAGTCCATACGGCGGTTGTCGACGCGTCGCAGCCGCTCCGCGACGGCCGCGTCGCGCCGGGCCCAGTCGCGGACCGCCAGCTCGGCCGCCACGCCCATCGTCGGCCCTTCGGCGGCCGAGGCGATCGTGAACAACCGCTCCAGCTTGGCCCTGGGCTCGCCCCCCTCGCTCTCCACCTGTTCGATCACGGCTTCGGCCACCGCGCGCTCCCAGGTGTCGAGCATCTCGTCGAGCAGCGCGTCCCGGTTGCGGAAGTACCCGTAGAAACCGCCCTTGCTGACCCCGAGCGCCTGCGCCAGCGGTTCGATCCGGACAGCCTCGGGGCCACCGGCGGCGAGCGCCCGCAGGCCCTCCTCGATCCACTTGCCGCGTGGTGTGCGGGTCACGCCCACGATGTTCCTCCCTCACGTCCACTCGTCTATACGGCAGCGTATAGACGAGTGCTAGCCTTCTATACGGCATCGTATAGATAGGAGCCCGCTCGTGAGACTTCCGGTTTCCGCGCACACCTCCCGCCCCTGGCGGATCCACGAGATCACCGGTGACTTCCACGTCGAGGACGTCTGGGAGCTGCCCACGCCGGGCGGCCCCGACGATCTCGCCCTGCTCGTCGCCCAGTTCGCGAACGGTGAGGGGGACCCCGTGCCCTCTCCCGTGGGGCGGGCGCTCTTCGCCCTCCGCTGGAAGCTCGGCGCCCTGCTCGGCTGGGACACGCCCGCCGGCGGTCTCGACGGCCGGGTGGCGACCCTGCGCGACCGCCTCCCGGCGGACCTGCGCGAGGGCCCGCGGGGGCCGGACACCCAGTCCGTGCCGTTCACGTCCGTCTTCCTGACGCATGACGAGTGGGCGGCGGAGATGGCCAACCGGACCATGCACGGGGTGATGCACATCAGCTGGGTCCCGGACGGGGCCGGCGGCTACCGCGGACAGATGGCGGTACTGGTGAAACCGAATGGGCGACTCGGCGCCCTGTACATGCTGGGGATCAAGCCGTTCCGCTACCTGGGCGTCTACCCCGCTCTGATCCGCGGCATCGGCCGCGAGTGGCGGGCGGGCGCCGCCGCACGCCGGGCGGGTGCTGCCTAGGCCGTCTCTTCCGGATCTTGCCTGACCCGCGCCACGCACCTCGCCGCGTTGTCGGGGCGCCCGCGTACGTTCAGTACACGGGCCCCCTCCGCCTTGCGATACACGGCACCTGGCTGCGTAGGTCACAACCGAGAGCATTTGTCATCGGTTTCCAAAACCACTTCCCGATCCCGGCCGTGTGCGATGTCGGTGAGAAGTAACAGCGCCGGAGCGAGGCCCGGAGTCCAGACGTGGCGGCCGCGACGCGCGCCATCCGGGAAAGGAACCAAGCTTCGTCATTTCCTCCGCCAGTGCAATCACTTGATCTTGCCTGTGGCCGGGGCGGGGTGTGCGGCAAGGAAGGTGCTCGGCCATCTCGACCAGGAGCGCGGCCAGCCGTTCGGGCAGCGGCACGGCGATATCGCGGACGACGGACAGGTGCGCGGTCCAGTCCGCGAGCGGTCCCGCGAGGTCGACGTCCGCTTCGTACAGGAGTTGGTCGCCGATCGTGTCCCAGCCAGGGGGTACTGGGCGGCGCTGCGCCATCCGCATGCGCACACGGCCCGGAGGGCCTCGGCGCGCGGGCGGCGGGCACGGCCGTCGTATGCGGACCAGTGCGTGGTCGACGGCACGTTCGGACCGCTCCCGACGTCGGAGTACACCGGGGCTGGTTCGCGGCCGCCGACGAGTGCACCCGCCGACACCGGCGTGCGCGTCCCCGAAATCCACCGTCCACCAGTCCCAGTCCACCCGCACACCGCCCTCTCCCACGTCCCTGCCGACAGACCGACCGGATCCCGTCTGCGACCCTGCCCCACCCGCGTCACCCGCCGCCGCGGTCTCGCCCACACCCAGGCCCAACAACCCGTGCAGTTGGGTACCGCGCCCCGCGGCACATCCCGAAAACACAACACCCGCACAGGGTTAAATTCAAGACTCAGGCGGGGTTAATTTTGCTAGGGTTCGGGGTGGAGGTGTCTATGCCGAGCCAGGAAGAACTGTTCGACGCGGTGGACGCACTGCTGGAGGGCGAGCCGCGGTTGCCGTCTCCGGCGGAGCGGGCGCGGCTGCGTGAGGCGGCCGGTGTTACACAGGCCCGGCTCGCGGCCGCGTTGAAGTCGACACCGCAGACGGTGAAGAACTGGGAGAACGGCCGCTCCGAGCCGCGCCCGCCGCGGCTGCAGGCCTATCTGCGGCTACTGGATGGCTGGGCCGAGCGGTACCCCGCTCCGGCCACCTCTAAGTCCACAACCGAATCCGCGCCCGTACCCGCTCCGGCTGCGGTTCCGGAGGCGTTCACCGGCCCCGTGGAGCAACCCGCCAAGCCCGCCACCGCCGCTGCACCGGATCCAGTCGCAAAGGCGCCGCTGGAGGCGGGCGGGCCGTCGGCGACGTCGCGCCGCCCGGCGAGGAAGGCCGCCGCGCAGCCGGCCGTCGACTCACGGTTCCCGCACGGCCCGCTCGTGGTCCTGGACGGCGACAGCTCTGCCTACGGCGTGGACGGGATCGTGCTGGACTGCCCGGCCACCACCATCCCGAGGCTGGTGGAGTGGACGCTGAAGGAGTCCGGGCTCGGTGCGCCGCGCCTGAACCGCAACGGCAAGGACAGTGATCCGCTGGTCGTCCTCACCGCAGCGGCCGCCGTGAAGCTCGGCCTGCCCGAGCAGTTGGAGGGCCACGAGCAGCGTCGCTCCCTGCGTCTGGAGGACGACCACCCGGTCATCAAGCAGATCGCCAAGGCGAAGTGGAAGCTCACCAAGCGCGGCTTCGGACCGTGGGCGCGGATCTACCGGCCGGCGCAGGCCGGACAGCGGCAGTGCGTGCAGCTCGCGGTCCTGTCGTGGGACGCGCTCGACGCCCGGGCCTGGCCCGGGGTCGCGGGTATGGAGCCTGCCGAGGTCGCCCGGGTGCTGGGTACGTACGCGGCCCGGGTGATCACCCCGCGCGGCTCCACCGCCACCTCCGGGCTGGAGTTGATGACCGCGCTGCGCCCGCCGACCCGCGCCGTGAAGAACGAGACCACGGGCGGGTGGGAGTCCGCCTACAACCCGGGCTCGCTCGGCAGTGAGCCGATGGACCCCGCGCCGCCGGAGGCCCCCGCCGAACACCCCGCCGCGCAGGGCTGGACCGGCGGCTTCCTGGACGAGGAGGCCTACCAGTGGGTGCGCGAGGTGGACCTGCTCACCGACGAGGAGTGCCTGCTGCCGTACGCGGTCGGCCTGGATCTGAACACCGCGTTCCTCGCCGCGGCCGCGCGTCTGGTCGTCGGCCTGTCCGCACCCGACCACTTCCGCCGCCCGACCTTCAACAAGAAGATCCCTGGCTCCTGGCTCGTGGACCTCTCGCACATCGAGCTGGACCCGCGCCTGCCGTCGCCGTTCACCCCGACCGGGCAGCGGCCGACGGGGCCGGCCTGGTACCAGACCCACACCCTCACTTACGCCCAGGAACTCGGCCACGACGTCGCCCCGATCGAGGCGTTCCTGCGCCGGGAGACTGGCGCCTACCTGGATCCGTGGCACGACCGCCTCAAGACCGCCTACGTCGACACACTCGCCGACCTGGGCGTGACCACCGAGCTGGACGACCGGCAGTTCCTCGCCGCGATGGAGCACCACAAGGACGTGGATCCCGGCATGGCGGCTGTGCTGGCGGCGATCAAGGCCACTGTCAAGGGCGGCATCGGCAAACTCCGTGAACGCCCCCAGGGACGCCACTACCGAGACGGAGAGCGGTGGCCGGCTCTGGAGCGGCCGACCTGGCGCCCCGACATCCGGGCCGCAGTCATCTCCAAGGCCCGGGTCAACATGCACCGCAAGATGGCCAACACCGCGAAGGCCACCGGGCAGTATCCGCTCGGCGTCCTCTCCGACTGCGTCGTCTACGCCAGCCCCGGACCCTCCCCGCTCGACTTCCTGCCCTACACCACCTCCGGCAAGCCGCTCCCCGGTGCCTTCCGCCTCGGGACGACCCCGGGCCTCGCGAAGGTCGAAGGCGTCCAGGAGATGGCGTGGGCCGTCGACCTCATGGAGAAGGGCCTCAACCCCGCCCGCCACATCAAGGGCGGCGACGCCGTCACCGACGAAGGAGAATAGAAGCCGTGGGGGACATCGACGACGCCCTGGAGCGCGCGGGTCGCGAGACGTTCACGCGGGAGCCGCCCAAGACGCTGAAGGGCCGCATCAACTTCCTGATGGGCAAGCTGAAGACCACCAGTGCCGTGGCCGCCGAGCTCGGCGTCAGCCAGCGCTCCGTCGAGCGCTACCGCACCGGCGAACGCAAGACCCCGCCCAAGGCGATCACCGACCGCATCGACGCTGCCGTGCGCGCACGCTGGCAGCCCAAGGTCCGCGACCGCCGCCGCAAGGAAGCCGCCACCCGCACCGGTATCACCGTCGAGACCCGCGCCCGCTTCGGATACACCGCACCCATCGGCACCACCGACGACGGCCGCATGCGACGCCTCACCGTCCACCTCCCCCCGGCCTACGCACAGCGCCTCTTCGACGCCCAGCAGCACGGCGCCCCGGACCCGGAACTGCGCGCGATCGTCGCCGAAGGCCTCCAGAACATCTACTTCAAAGACGGCGGCACCCGCGCCGACCACCTCGAAGTCGAATTCACCGACATCGACTACATCGACGTGTCGTTCTAAGCGATCACGTCCACCGGCGACGGTCACCGTGCTGGTGACCACCGCCGCCGTTGCCTACCCGGGGCAGGGGTGCTCAGGGTCGAGGACTCCGTCCCCCACCTCACCCAGTAGATCCGCAGCTACGGCTGCGGCCGCCCAGACGGCCCAGGCGCAGGCTCCTACAACCGATCCCGCCGCCGGGGTGCCACTCCAACGCCGGCCCCACGGCGTCGGCGTGCTCCTGGCACCAGGAACGGGGACAACGCCGCTGCAGTCGTGGCGCTTGCACATGCACCCCTCACCCAGCCCGGCATAGGCGACGCCATGGCGCACCAGCCCGCCCACCGGCCTTGACGCGGCGGTGCCGCGCAGGCCGGCCAGGCCAGCGTGAGGCGCAGGCCTCCCGATCCCGACCGGAACCGGTCGATCACCCGTCCCTCGCCCAGGACGGCCACGGGCGACGTCCCGGGCGCGGCCAAGTGCTTCACGGTCAGCCCGAACGTGCCTGCGGACAGGGCGGCGAGCGCGTCGCCGTCCTCGTCGGTGAACCAGCCCGACAACCGGTCCTCGTCGTCGGCGTCGTCGGCCAGGAGCAGATGCGGGTCCTCCAGCGGAACTGGCGCGTACCGCCCCCTGCTCCGGCGACGACCAGGACGGCGGACGGCGCCTCCGTGGGTACGGCGATCTTGCCGTGAGCCAGCAGCCAGGAGACGACCGCGGACGCGGTTACCCAGCCGGCGCAGCGGCAGCGCACTGCCAGGTGCCCGCCAGGACGCGCCCGCGGCTCCCGCCGCCGGAACCGGGGGTAGGAGCCGCTACAAGGGGGCTGACCGGCGAGGGACGTCTAGGGGGAGACGTCGTTGAAGAGCAGCAGGTTGGGGGTCGCGGCCGGCAGGCCCGTCACGGCGTTCTTCGTTGCCGCGGAAGCGATCTTCTGGCGGAGCTGGTCGGGGGCCGGGGATCCGGCGGAAAGGAAGGTCGCCGCGATGCCGGCGGCGTGGGCGGCAGCCATCGCGGTCCCCGACCTGGTGGCGGTCGTACCGGCAGCGCCGGTCCCAGTGGAGACGATGTCCTTGCCGGGGCCCAGTACGTCGACGCACTTGCCGAAGTTGGAGCCGTCAAGGAGCCGGTCGTCCAGTGTTGTGGCGGCTACCGTCACCGCGTTCGGCGCGCTGGCCGGGGACTCGGTACAGGCGTCGCTGCCGTGGCCTCCGGAGGGGACGACCACAAGGACACCCTTGTGGTGGGCGTCCTGCACCGCGTTGTTCAGGGCTGGGATTACTCGCCGCGCGGAGCTGGCGATGAGGATGACGTTGCCCTTCGTTCCCTTCTTGTCATTGACAGCCCAGTTGATGGCGGAGATGAGGCCTGTGACGCTGGAGGTGTTGTCGCAGTCGGCGACCTTCACGGCGACGAGACTGGCCTTTTTCGCCACGCCGTAGGTTTTCGCGCCCACGGTGCCGGCCAGGTGGGTACCCAGGCCGTTGCAGTCCCCGTCGCTGCTGCCGGCGAACCTCTTCCCGAAACGGGCCCGACCCTCGAACTCCGGGTTCGTGACATCGATACCCGTACTGAGGACGTACACGGTAACCCCCTCGCCCGCGCTGCCGAGGAACCTGTACGTCCACGGCCCGGCCCCCACAGGCGCGCGCTGTGAAACCCGCGCCAGACCCCACGTCGCGCCCTCCTGCTCACCCGCCCAGATGCTTCCCACCGCGCACATCGTCAAGGCGAGGGCTCCAGCAGCCCCACGGCCCCACGTCCTTCGTGCCATCACATCTCCTCGCAGATGGGAGCGGCGAGGGCGAGAACGGCGACTGCACGCCCAGTGGTCTTCATACCGGGTGAACGATCTTGGTCTGATGAAGGCACGGCCTCGGGTCCGGCGAGCAGTGCGAAGGTGCGACACGATCGATGAGTTCCGGAGCCACCGGCCGCTGCGGCCATGACTACCTGCCCACCAGGCGGCCAAGGGACAGGCCCGTGCAACGGACCCCGCCTCCGGGGTGCCACTCCATTGCCGGCGAGGTGGCCCCGTGGTCCGGGCGCCAGGACAGGGGGAATGATGCCGCCGCAGTCGTACCGCCTGCACACGCACTCCTCCCCCGGGCCGGCGTACGCCATCCCGTGGCGGACCACCCCGGACGTGCCCGTGGTGGCGGTGCCGCGCTGGCCGGCCGGCCGGCCAGGTCAGCGTGAGGCGCAGGCTTCTCCGATCCCGACCGGAACCGGTCGATCACGCGTGCCTCGCCGAGGACGGCCAGGGGCGGCGCTCCGGGCGCGGCCAAGTGCTTGACGGTCAGTCCGAACGTGCCTGCGGACAGGGCGGCGAGCGCGTCGCCGTCCTCGTCGGTGAACCAGCCCGACAACCGGTCCTCGTCGTCGGCGTCGTCGGCCAGGAGCAGGTGGGGGTCCTCCAGCCGGAACTGGCGCGTACCGCCCCCTGCTCCGGCGACGACCAGGACGGCGGACGGCGCCTCCGTGGGTACGGCGATGTCGCCGTGGGCCAGCAGCCAGGCGACGACCGCGGACCGGTCGAACTCCGGGCTCGTCTCCGTACCGCCCACCGACGCCGGGAAGCCGACGTGCCGGCGGCGCCAGTTCGCCGCCGCGGCCCGGCCCACACCGGCGATCCGCCCCACCTCGCCAGCAGCACCCGGTCCTCGCCCGGGACGACCGGAGTGAGGGCGGCGAAAATGCCCCCACCGGACGGTGAGGGGATCGCGCGCGGCGGGACGGACACTCAAGATGCGCGAGGCCGCTGGGTCAGGCCGGCTCGCAGACACCGCCTGGTGCGTGCCCTGACCGGCCCGCGTCTACCCCAGGAGCTTGCCCACATTGATGTTCATGCCCTGGAGCTGCGCAAATTGTGATGCGCCTGGCAGACCCAGCGAGATCGGACCGACGCTCAGACCTGTGTCAGCGCTGGCCGGCACGGCGAGAGCACCAAGGACCACCAGAGTTGCGAGAACGACAGCGGCAAGACGACGCATGACGGCCTTCCGTGTAGTGCAGTCGGATTGCTCGCAGAACTTCCCGGCTTTCCCTCCCAACATTCCGCATGTCACCTATCTGCTCCTACGCCGCCCCTCAGGAGGTGATCCCCCACGCCCCGACGACCTGCCCGGTACCCCGGGCCCCGGGCTGGCCCGAACCGGCGGACAACAGGTATCGGCCGAAGGGCTCGCTCCCGGGCCGGCCCGGACCCGCATCACCCCAAGGCGAAGGCTGGGCGGTCCACTTGGCCGGCTCCAGGGTGGTGGGCTTGGTGCCGTCCTCGAACGCGGCGTCGAAGGACATCAGCCACGATGCGAGCAGCCCGGCTGATCGCACCTGGAGAACGCTCAAGGGGGTCACGTCGATGTCGGGCAGCTTCAGGGTGATCTTGCCGAGCTGAGGATGGACGGCTTCCACGGTGAAGGCGAGGATCCGGAGGCGCACGAAGTCAACGCCGCCAGCGAGGACTTTGACCACCCGGCTGCCGGTCCAGTGCAACGGTGCGGGGGCGGCTGTGAGGTCTTGCCCGTTCAGGGTCAGGGTCGCCGGACCCGACAGGGCGACGGTCTGCCCGATCGCCGGCAGGTCTCGTGCGGCGCCGGGGACGGCGGTCATGGAACGTGCGCCCGGAGCCAGGACACCGACTCCCGCGACGGCGAGAGCGTTGCGCAGGAGATGCCGGCGGCTGAACCAAGGGGCAGGAGAGCGAGGAGACGTCATAGGCAAGATCGTCCGGTTCGCTGCCTCGGTTCGCTTCCGGGCCCCCCGCGTCGCACAGGGCAGCGCCCCCGGCAGCACCCGGGAAGCCGGCACCCGCGCCTTCGAACTCCTCGAACACGGCTGGACGGCAACCCGGCGCGGTGCCTGACGGGGTCGTGCGTGGGACGGCGTACTCGGCCCCGCGGCAGCGCCGCGGGGTGAGTACGCGTCACGCACTCAGCAGGTGATGGTGACCTCGTGGGCCACCGGGTTGGCCGGGCGGGGGAACGAGGCCGCGCCGAAGGTGCCGCGGATGGTGGAGCCGCACGGGACGGTGGTGACCAGGCCGTGCACCTCGAGGTTCGACAAGGTGAAGATGACCGACTTGGTCTGGGTGCTGGGCGCGGCGCCGCTGCCGACGACCTCTGCGGACAGGGTCGTGATCAGTTCCTTCGGGGCGGGCGCCGGGCTGCCATGGGAGGGCGGGCCGGCGAAGCCGACCGTGCCGTAGAACTCGACGGTGTTACCGGTGACCGCGGCACACACCCGCGTGGACAGGCTTGCCTGGAGACCCGAGTGGCCGCAGGAAGTGACGGTCGCGACGGAGTCGGCCGACTGCGCGGTGGCGCCGGCCGGGGTGATCGTGAGAACGGCCAGACCTGCGGTGCCGGCGGCGAGCAGAGCTAAGCGGTTCATGGTGGTCCTCCTTGAGATGAAGCACCGTCCAGGGATTCCCGGATGGCGTGCATGACATGTGATATTTCACATGTCATCAGAACGCAAGTTGATCAAGGCCTGAACTCGTCCCGTCCGCCTTGTGACCATCTCGCCCCCGTGCACGGCGACTTGGGCCCGCGCCCCGCTGCGGGAGCTGTTCGACGGGCTCCAGGCCGAGCACGGAACGGTGCTGGTGGTCGTCGACCAGCCTGCTTCCATCGGGGCCCTGCCGCTGGCGGTCGCCCGTAACGCGGGCTTCCAGGTCGCCTGTTCGCCCGGACTCACGATGCGACGGATCGCCGATGGCGGTCGATCTCCAGCCGCAGTACCGGCACCCCGGCCACCGCGGCCCGCACCACCAGGTCGGCCCGCTGCACGAAACTGCTGCCGAGCCGGTGGACGATTCCGGTCTGGAAGCCGAGCCGCCGGCCAGGGACACGACGTGGATATGCCGGTGAAGACGGTCAGGCCCATCAGCATGCGGCCGGTGCCCGCAGCGACGGTGCCGGGCACAAGGTCTCCTGCCGGGGCCATCTTCAATGGTCGCACCGGGCAGGGTTGGTGGCTCGGAGGGCAGCTTGGGGTCGAGGCCGCCGGCGCCAAGGACGCCGTCGTACTTGCCGGTATCCCCCGGTGACGCCGAATAGCGAGGCTACGAGCCCATGGTGATCCCCGGCCTTCTGCAGACCCCCGCCTATGCGGCCGCGGTTATCGCGGGAATGATCCCTCAGCCCACCTCCGAGCAGGTTGCGGCACGCGTGGAGGTACGGATGCGTCGACAGCACCGGGCTCACCATCCGGCCCGACCCTTCCGCCTCCAGGTCGTCCTGGACGAATCGGTGCTGCGCCGTGTCGTGGGAAGCCCTGACCTCATGGGCGAACAGCTCGAGCACCTCAACCGTCTCGGTGCGCAACCGCACATCAGCGTGCAGGTCCTCCCCCACGATGCGGGGGCCCATCCCGGACTGTCCGGACAGTTCTCCGTCCTCCACTTCGCTGATACGCCCGGGACAGGAACGGGGACGGGGACGGTGTATCTCGAGCGGCTGACCAGCGACCTCTACCTGCAGAATCGTTCGGAGGTCCGGAGCTACAGCGTGATGTACGACCATCTCCGGGCCCAGGCCCTGGCCCCGGAGTGCACCGAGCGCCTCATCACCCGGACAGCCCGGACCTATGCGGGACGAGCCGACGGGCACCCGCCGGGCCCAGCAGAGTCGGGCTGTGTGCCGGGTGGCGCAAGCTGCCCGCCCTGCGGGGGGACCCTTACGGAAGTCGAGGAACCGGGCACCGGCCGCCAAGGGCGCGACTGCCGGACCGTACGGCGCCACAGCGCGGCCAGTGAGGTGTAGAAGCGGTCGGGGAGGAACACGGCGTCCGCCACGATCATCGCCCCGGAGAACAGGGGCAGCCCCATGATCAACGCGATGCACAGGTGCATCCCCAGCAGCATGGCCAGGACCGGGTACTTGAGCCGGCCGAAAAGCACGAAGGGGAAGGCCACTTGCAGGAGCACCGTCGTGTAGGTGGCGATCGCGATCAGGATCGCGTAGTCGTCCACGAGGTGGGAGAGCGCCGGCCAGGGCTGGAAAAGTTCGAGGTTCAGGACGTAGTGGAGCGCGGTGCCGCTGCCCCAGGAAGCGCCCTGGACCTTGTACAGGCCTGCTGACCCGTACAGGAAGCAGACTTCTGCCGCCATGACGAAGAGGGCGCAGTTGTGCACGACCGTCGTCAAGGTGCCGCGCGCTTCAAGGAGGCGGGGCGATACACGGCTTTTCACCTGTTCGGGCGCACCGGTAGTACGGGCCGTACGGAGGCGGTGTCTGCGTGTGTCCAGGGACCAGCGGCGGCCGCACGCGGTGAAGGCGAGGTAGATGGCCATCAGCAGGATCAGGTTGTCGCCTCCGTCCGTCATGAAGATGGCCTTCGCATGGAACGAGGTCACCACGACGGCGAACAGAACAGACGTGGCACGGGTCCGCCAGCCCAGCATGAACAGCGCCGACGTGAGGAGGGCCGTCACGTAGCAAAGTTCGAAGTAGGCGCGGCTGTCGGACAGGGCCAGGATGCTGTTCCAGCCCGTCTGGTCGAAGAGCTGCTGTGAGAGCTCGGGCGTCCAGGGGGAGGCGGGCCCCCAGATCTCGTGGCGGTGCGGGAACTCGCGTAGGAGGAAGAGCAGGTAGAGCATGCCGTAGCCGGCCCGCATGACCGCCACTGCGTACAGCGAGACGGGCCGGGTGGTGACGGCCGCGAGGCAGCGCTGTGCCGTCCTGTGCGTGTTGTCGCGCGTGGGGTCCGCCGGCGGGGCCGGGCGGGGCGGGGGCTGGGGGGTGTGCTCAGTTCTCACGGGGACGTGACCTTCCACCAGGGCAGAAGCCGTTCGTCGGCAGGGATCGGCGGGTGGTTGCCGGCGGAAGTGCCTGGTGCGGCGATCGGCTGCGTGAGGACGCGAAGCTGGATGAAGTCGAAGGCGGCGCCGTCGCGGTGGGCCCTGACGCGGGCCACGGCGATGTTCCGCAGGTACTTCTGCATCATCACGGCGCGGTCCGAGTGCGCCGTGTCGTCTCCTCCGTGTGTTTCGGCGTAGGAGGTCCAAGCGCGGCGCAGGAGGTTCTGCGTCGTGTGACTCGGGAAGACGTTGTGCTCAACCGCCGAATTGTCCACGGCGCTCAGGTCGAACCAGGCGCTCACTTGAGCCGAACCGCTCGGGGCAGTGTGGGCGGTCCTTGCGAGAATCGTGCGATTTACGGAGTCGGGTTCAGGTGCGAAGAGCCGCCAGTTCTGTTCAAAGAGGGGAAAGACCCAGGCGTTGATCTGCGGGCTGAACCGGTTCGAGACGGAATTGGTGGGCGCCACGTGGAGGAACAGCAGGACCACGTGGGTCAAAGTCGTCAGCAGACACAGGGCCACCGCGGTGCGGAGCGTCACCGCCAGCACACGGGCGCCTAGGGCCGGCCGGTGCGGCGTCACTCGCTCATCGTGTTGTTCCTGCGGGTCCGGATCAGATCCGGCCTGTTGGAGCTCCTTCACGGCCGCTGATTCGATTCCGCTCAACACGCCCCACCCTGCCTTTCTCGTATCGGCTGCTTACGTCCTGCCCTCCTGCTGCGCCCGGTGGTGTGCGGCGGAGCCGATGAGGGCTCCGCCGCACGCCGCGGTCCGCTGGGCGGACTTCGTTCGGCCCGTGCCTAGCCCTCGAAGACCTCGTGCTCGAAGTTCACGGGCTCGGCGCCATAGCCATGGTGCGCGCCGGGCTTTTCACCGTGGCCGGGCTTGCCCGGTCCCTCACCGTGCTCGTGGCCCGGCTTGTCGGGGCCCTCACCGTGCTCGTGGCCCGGCTTGCCCGGCCCCTCGCCGTGGCCGTGGCCGTTGCCGTGGCCGTGGCCGTGGCCATTGCCGTTGCCATTGCCGTTGCCGTTGCCGTTGCCGTTGCCGTTGCCGTTGCCGTTGCCGTGACCAGGCTTGCCAACGTTCCCACCGGTGATGTTCCCGCCGGTAATACTTCCACCCGTGGTGTGTCCGCCGGTCGTATTGCCCGCGGTAGCGGCCCCGGTCGTGTTCCCGGCGGTGTTCCCGGAGGTGTTGCCGGAGATGTTCCCCGAGGTGCCGCCGGTCACGAGGTTCGCGAGGGGGCCGCCGAGCAGGCCGCCGCCTGTCGTCACACCACCGAGTACGCCGCCGAGGACACCCGAAGTCCCGCCTGCCGTACCGCCCGTGGTACCAGCTGTCGTGCCGGTCGTGGTACCGGTCGTCGTTCCGGTCGTGGTACCGGTCGTCGTTCCGGTCGTCGTTCCGGTCGTCGTTCCGGTCGTGGTACCGGTCGTCGTTCCGGTCGTCGTTCCGGTCGTGGTGCCGCCGGTCGCGCACGTCCCCAGGAAGATCCGGTTGGTGTCGAGCGTCACGGCGCCATTGCGGGCCAAGGCCCGGCCCTCGATGTTCGCACCCGTGGTCACGCTGATCGAGGTCAGCGCCATGATCGTCCCCACGAAGGTGGAGTTGGTGCCGAGCGTGGCCGAACTACCGATCTGCCAGTACACGTTGCACGCCGAAGCACCGTTGGTGAGAAGCACCCGGCTGGACGATGCCGTAGTCAGCGCCTCGGGAATCTGGAACACCCAGACGGCGTTCGGATCTCCGCCGGCGTCCAGGATGAGGTCGCCGGTGAGTCCGACACCGGCCACGGCCGTGTGGACACCGGGAAGCAGGGTGTTGCCCATCCCGATTCCCGCCGGCAGCGCGAAGTCCGTCGCCTGGCCGGCGGCGTTGTTGTAGGCCACGACAAGGTCGCTCTTGGCCTGGAGGGCGGCAGCGTCCGCGGAGTGCACGGCACCGAGGACCAGACCCGGCGGGAATCCGGTGATCGCCGTGCCCGGGTGCACACCAAGGTCGCGGCTGATCACAGAGGGGCCCGTGTTCGTAACCTGCGAGCCGGCCAGCACGGAGTAGCTCGCCGCAGTGGCCAGCGGCACCGGGGTGGCGATCGCCAGCGCCATCGTCGGAGTGACGGCGACCATGATCGCGGCGACCGTCGCCGCGATTCCCGAGGCCAGCCCGCCGGACAAAGCACGGCGCCGAGCCGCTTGAAGGTTTCTCAGTTTCATCGAGAGGCCGTTTCCTAGAGGGGCCGTGGCATGCCGGGCCCTGACCGATCGCCCGGGAAGCCTGATGGATGAAACGGCATATTACGCAGCAAGTCGCCAGATCGAGGACGGCCCCGAGCAGGAAGGGGGCGCGCCGGGATACAGGAAAACTAAAGACGCACAGGTAATATCAGAATTCACAGCGGAGATCATCAGATACGCGACCTGAACAAGGGGCGCATTTACCCTATGCGGACCACTCCTCTCGCCCCTTGCCCGATAATCAGACCCATCCCCACGTGCCAGCGTTCCGCCATTCCGGCGATTCGAATAAATCTCAGCGTTGGGTACGCCTGTCAGGCATTCTTTGCCCCGCAAGGGTGACGGCACTGGTGGTGGAGCGGACGGCGACCGAGTAGACGCGGACCGGCAAGCCGGTGGCACCGACAGCACGTGCCGAGTCGCCGTGGCCCGGCGTGCGCGGTGCGCCGGCCGGGGGGCGAGCTCCGTAGCGGTCGGCCGATGAGCGCTGCGCCGCTCTGCCTGGCGGGCGAGGGCGGCGTCCCGGCGGGGGTTGCCGATCGCGTCGCGCAGCGGCTGCATGTGGGTGCGGCCGAAGCGGAGGAAGACCGGTTCGTTGGGGCCGTGCGCGCGCAGGTTGCGTAGTCCGGTCGCGATGATCGTCGTAGCTCTGGAAGTCCGCCCCCGTTCGGGTGCCCCGCCCGCAGCGGCCGGGTCAGCCCCCGCAGCCGCGGGACGGCTCGGTTGGGGTCGGCGCCGATGGTTGAAGACCAGCAGCACGGGCGGGTGCGAGTCCTCCCCGTAGTCGACGCGGGCCAGCCAGCGGATGCGCCACATCCCCTTGCCCGGCGCGCCCCAGTGACAGGCAACGGCGCCTCGGGTCGGGCTTGTTCTTGCCGTCGGTGTCCTCAATCTGCCGCTTGAAGAACCTGTGGTGCACGGCGCCCATGCCGACATCGTGCTCACCGCCCCCGCAGGCGGGGATCCCGCTGCGGCTTGCGGGACGGGCTACCGCGCCTGCGACCGGGACCGCCCTCGCTCTTGCGACACCGAGTGACAGAAAGGATGCGATGTGTCACTGACCGTGTCAGCGTGCCAGTAGACTTCCACACCGCGAGGAGCCATCGTCATGGGCGGTATGCAGGACAATCGGCAGCAGCCGGGGCAATCGGGCAAGGGGCCTGAGAAGACGGGGACTCAGGGCCAGCCATCTGCGGGCCGGGCCCCGGCGCGTCCCCAGCAGCCGGAGAAAACCTCCCACGGCCTGGACGAAGAGACCAAACGCCGCCGCGAGGAAGACCTGGTGAGCGAGGGAGACGTCGAGGGCGACGAGCTGTAGCAGCCCCGCCCCAAGGCCCGGCCGGACGGCAGCCACCCCAGCCGGGCCTGGCACGTCTCGGATCTCCGGGCGAGGTTCACCGAGGCGTGGTCCCGCTACGGGGTCTGCGCCTGTGCGCCGGTAGCCAGCGCGTGCAGCTGGGCGGCAGCCCGACGACGGCCTGCGGTCCAGCAGCACCGCAGCACCGCAGCACCGCAGCACAGGCGACTGCTCTCCCACCCGGGCGGCGGCTCTCGCCCAAGACCCGGTCGGATCCGTCTTCAGGGCCCGCCGTCCTCGCCGCCACTGCCACGGTTTGCGGCCCCCGGCGTCGTCCTCGAAGGCTCCAACGAGGCGTGACACCAACCTTGTGCCGTCCTGTCTTCGGCTTCAGCGTGTGGTTTGCTCCCGGGCGGTATGGACAGGCGCCGGGTGCCGCGGTCTTGCCGACCCGCTCGGGCCGCCCGCGGTCTGGGAGGAACCATGCGTGCAAGAGTGTTGACGATCGCAGTGTTCACGGCTTCCCTGGCGTGTTCCGGGGTGTCGGCGGTTACCGCTGCACCGGCTCCGGGCAGTGCCGATGCGCTTTTCGTGCAGATGGCCCACCAGAGCAACCTGGCGGAGATCTCCGCCGGTCAGGACGCTCAGGAGAACGCGACCACGACATGCGTCAAGCAGGCCGGTGCCACTCTGGTCAGCGATCACACCAAGCTCGACGCGGAACTCTCCGCCCTGGCGAAGGAGGGCGACGTCTCCCTGCCGGGGGCTCCGACCCGTGAGCAGCAGGCCACGCTCGCCGACGTCCGCTCCAAGGCCGGCACCCCCGACTACGACAAGGCCTGGCTGATGGCCCAGGAAGCCGGCCACGCCAAGACGCTCACGCTGATCGATCAGCAGATCAGCCAGGGCAAGGACGCCGAGACCACCACTGCGGCGAAAAAGGCCCGCCCGGTGGTCGCCATGCACCTGGACATGGTCCGCGGTGGAACCTGCCACAGCACGTGACAACGCCTCGTCCCGCGTAGCCGCACCGGGCACCTTCCATGACCACTGCGAACCCGGGCGGCACGCCCGCAGGTTCGCGGACTGCTGGTGCCGTTTCCGGACACGGGTCTGCTCTCCGCGGATGGCGGTCCAGCGGATCAGCTCGTGGGGCACGCCCGCGATGTCCATGACGGGCGGCGCCCGCCCGTGACGCCCCGCGGCTCGGTCGCGCGCGGCGCGGCGCGGGGATGGGGCGGACTCGGCGTACGCGTTGGTGGATCTGGTGGTAGTGGTCGAGCTCGACTTCGGCGGTGGCGTACGACTCCGTCAGGTGCGAAACACCGGTCTCGTACGTGGCGGCCGCAGCCCGAGCACGACCTCGAAGGCCCGTGTGGCGGCGGTCCGCAGCTCGTTCAGCGGCTCATCGGGCCCGAGATCAAAAATGAGCCCACGGCTTGACACAAAGGGGAGCCATGAGCGGATGCCGATGACAGCTACCGACGCAGCCGGCCGAGTCGGCTGCGGATGAAACTCCGATACGACGGAGTGCGCGTAGTCAGGCGCCCGCGTGGACGTGTGCGGCCCACACCGACGGCAGGTTCGGATACTTCGTCCTGAGCTGTCTGACCGTGCGGTGGACCGCCGCCGACGCGCACAACGCACCGGATCGATCCGCGATCAACTCGCCGTAGATCTGCTGACTGAAGGCTGGTGCCACGACGTCGTCGACGCGCCAGAGCGTGCCGACTACCTGGGAGAACCCGGCTATCTGAAAAGCCGCCAACGGGTGGATCGCCTCGTCGGACAGGCGCGCGGTGGTGCGGGCCGTGTCGCAGGCCGACAGGAACGCGAACTCCGCGTTCCGCAGGCGCAGCCGGGAAAGGTCCAGCACCCGAAACGGCGCGCGGTCGTGGTCGTGCAGCGCGAGGTGGCTGTCCGAAGGGTTGTCCGGGTCGCTGTATCCGTGGCAGGCGAAGTGCGCCCAGCCACTGGCCGGCAAGGCGTCGAGAACGGCGTCACGAGTCGCGTCCGCGCCGACCAGGACCGTGGCGCCGGGTATGAGAGCGGCCAGGTGGTCGGCTTCGGCCTGTGCGCCGGGCAGGTCCGGGGCGTCCGGAGTGTGCGGCATCGCGACCACCAGCAGCCGCGGCTCGTTCCGGTCGTCGCGGCGGCCCGCGCGGGCGTGGCCCAGAGCGCGGATCGTCGGCGTCATCGAGGAGACGACGCGGTCGAGGAGCACGGGCCCGCCGTCGCGGTGGTGGCCCGCCGCGTGCAGGGGGAGCAGGCTGAGCGACCCGACCGGGGCCCACCAGATCCTTGGCCACGGACCGTCCGCCGCCGGTTCCGCCGTCAGCCCCAGTTCGCCGAGCACAGGGCCCACGACGGTGTCCCACAGCCACTCAAGCGTGTCGTGGATCGCCTGCTCGGCGGCCAGCCGCCCCTCCGTGAACGCGTTGTGCAGAGCGCGTACGCGGTGACTCACGGTCTCTTCGCTCAGCCGGTCCAGCGCGCGGGACCGGACCCCGTCCGGGGTGATGATCAGCGCGTCACACCGGTGCCGGCTGACGTTGACGTACACGATCGGGCCCTCGTGCGCCTGCGCGGTGAGGTCGGTGAGCAGCGGGGGCCGTAGGAACCGCTCCATCCCGGGCAGCGCGCGGATCCGGTCGGTCACCGCGTCGAGCTCGTCGGCGAGGGCCACGCGGTCGCTCGTGGTGTCGGTTTCGAACTCCGCGGTGAGCGTCCGGAAGCGTTCGGCCAGCTCGGGCGCCCGCTCGCGCAGGTCGGAAAGATCGCCGCGGCTGTCGAGTGCCTGGGCGGCGAGCACGCAGCGTCCGGATTCGAGCAGGGTCACCGCGCTCACCTCGTCGCCGGCGGCCAGCGCGCACGCGGCCGCGTCGGCGGCGACCCCGGCGAAGCGGCCGAGCCAGTACTGGGCGTCCTCGCGGCCCAGGCGGCGCCCGGCGAGTCGGGGCAGCAGCCGGACCGCGGCGGCGTACCCCTCGGCGGCCACGTCGAACTGCCCGGCCTCGGCGGCCAGATCGCCCCACCGGTCCGCCGCTTCCGCCCGGCTCTGCGTCGGCGAGCCGGCAGACGCCGCGGCCTCCCGGTAGCAGCCGAGCGCCTCGGTCAGCGCGTCGCCGTCGCCGAGGTGCCGGAAGCCGAGCGCCAGGACGTCGGCGACGTGGGTCAGCAAATCCGCCCGGGAATAGGCGTCCTGCTCGGGCCTTCGCGCCGCGCTCCGGGCCAGGCCGATCGCCTCGGCGAGGAGTTGCGGATCCGGCGGCTCCCGTCGCGCGACGGCGGGTGCGGCGGGGTTCGTGCACCAGTCGCCGAGCGCGGCGGCCAGGCTCGCGGTGTACCCGGGCCAGTGCGGGCTGTCCTGCGGAGTCGCGGCCACGGACGCGCGACGCGCGGCGATCGCGTCCCGCAAGGCGTTCCGGTCGCCGAACTTCTCGTATGCCATCTTCAGCACACCGCCGAGATTGGCGAGCCGCACGGCCCGGTCCGGGTCGTCGTCCGCCGTCACGTCCGCGGCCGCGCGGTGCGCGGTGATCGCCTCGTCGAGCGCGCTTGCCTCGCCCGTCCTGGTGAACCGGTCGCACAGCATGGTGCCAAGGTTGGAGAGCCGCTGGGCCTGCGCGGGGACCAGGCTCGCGCCGAGGCGGACGGACTCCCGCGCGCGGTCGACCGCCTCCGACAGCACCTGCAGCTCGCCGGTCACCCGGAACCGGGTGTGCAGCACGACGGCGAGGATCCCGAGCGAACGCGGGTGGTCCCCCTGCCCGGCGGTGGCCTCGGCGGCACGGCGGGCGACGTCGATCGCGTCCATGACGTGGGCCAGGTCTCCGGTCGCGTGGAACAACGCGTTCAGGTTGACGACGAGGTTGCCCATGAACTGGACCCGCAGCGGATGGCCCGCCGTCGTGCACGCGACCGCCTCCCGCTCGATGCTGACGGCCTCCGCGAGCGCGGCGTGGTCCCCGAACTCTTCACCCCGGGTGGCCAGCGCCGTGGCGAAGTGGTCCAGCCGCACGCCCCGATGGGGGTGCCCGGCGGGGGTCGCCGCCGCCGCCGAACGCCCGAGTTCGATCGCCCGGTCGAGCAGGGCCGAGTCCCGGGTCTGCTTGAACTTGGCGGCGTACCGGCCGCACGCTTCGGCTTCGGTGTCGGCGCGTTCCCAGCCACGGTTCGCATTCGGGCGCTCGCCGGTGAGGGCGGCCCAGTCCCGTTCCGTGGCCGTCAGCTCAAGGAGGTTCTGCGAGTGCCGTGGATCGGTGACCGGGGTGTGGGCCACCAGCGTCTGCCGGACCCGAAGCAGTTCGGCCAGATCATCGCGCGCTCCGCGAGCCCGGTAGTGGTCGTCGAGAAGGTACGCGAGGTTCTTCAACCGGTCGAGCACGTCGGACGACCCGGCCGGCGTGAGCTCCACCGCTCGCCGCGCGGCGTCGACTGCTTCCTCCAACACACCGGTCTCCCCGGTCCCATGGGACCAGTCGCGCAGGACGACGGCGAGGAAGTGCAGACTCCTGGCGGTGGACACGTCATCGGGGGAGCATGCGACGGCGGCCCGCGCGTGCTCGGCGGCTTCCGCCAGGTGGGCGAGGTCTTCCGTCACGGTGAACGCCGTCCGCAGCGCGACGACGAGGTTATCCAGGTAGAAAGCCTTGTTCGTGGACGGTTCCTCGTCGACGGCCGTCCGGCTCCAGTCCAGCGCGTCGGCCAGGGTTGCGCGGTCCTGGTTCTGCCGGAACGCGGTGTGCAGCAGCATGCCGATGTTGTTGGCGTAGCCCGCCGAATCCTCCGGGCTTTCGTACGCCAGGAGGTAGGCCTCCGTGACTGCCCGGACGGCTTCCCGCAGGAACGCGAAGTCGCCGGTCTGGTGGTAGCGGGTCTGCAGCAGGCCTCCGAGATCCGACAGGACCGAGCGGCGCTCGGCCACGTCCTCGGCGGCCAGCAGGGCATGGCCGAGGTCGATCGCCTTCTCGACCGACGCGGGGTCCGCGCTGTGCCGGGCCACGTGGAACGCCTCCCAGAACCGCTCGGCCAGGCCGTTCGCGGGCCCGCCACCCACGCGTCAGTCCTCGTTGCCGTTCGAGGTGCCGGCCGGGCCACCGGGCGCCTCGTCCGGCTCGGCGACCGTGCGTTTCGGGGTGTAGCCGCGTTCCGCGGCCTCCTGCAGCAGTGCCGCCTCTTCGGGCGAGAGCTCGGGTTCGTGCGCCATCATCGGTCCTCCCCCGGCACGGCCGCCGGTTCTCCGGCTTCGACGAACTCCAGCACGTCGAAGTCTTCCGCCCGCAGCCGCAGGCCCGTCGTCCCGCGCACGCGCGCGCCGAACGACCCGTCGGCACCCATCACGCGCGCCGATTCGAGGTACAGCTCGGCCGGGTGGGGGTACGAGGAGGCGTACGACCGGTCGCCGTACCAGCCGCCCGCCCAGTTGCCGTCCTTGAGCCGCACGCGCACGAAGCACGGTTCGCGGTCGCGGAACGCGTGGTCCCAGGCGCTGGGCGTGCGCAGGAACCGAGCCTTGCGCCGCTGCCGATCCACCAGGGAAACGGTGACCGCCGCCACGGCCGGCACGACGAGGAACAGCACCACGGCGACGAAGCCGACCACTCGCGGCCGCTCCACGAAGCCGTCCCAGCCGCCGCCGGTGCCTTGAGCCAGGCGAACCAGCGCCGGCCCCGCCACCACGGCGTACAGGGCGTCCAGCGCGATCGACGCGACGATCGCCCGCAGCACCCGCTCACCCAGATCACGCTCACCGGGCACCGGCCCACGGCGGCGTTCCCGGACGAACTGATAGGTGACCCCGGGCAGCACCAGAAGGATGAGCAGAGCGAGCTGCACGACGGTCGCAGGCGCCTGCACTCACCACCCCCAAGTCTCACGGACTCCGTTCGATCAGGCTACTGGCTTGCGTCTCTGAGCGCGAACGACGGGACGAATACCCGGCAGTTGGGGCCATCGCTCGGTGGGTGGTGATCGCCTCTCCTCGGCACCGCGCTGCCGATCGACGTCCACGACCAGTGGACGTGTCCGAAGGTGAGCGCGTCCTCGCGTCGGCCGGATCGTCCTGGACGGACCGCGCCGAATGGCTCATGACCGAGGCCCTGTCGGGGTCGACGGCCATGGCGGACTTCGACGAGATGCCGAACCACAACGAGGTCGATCCCTGGGGCGGCACCGCCTCCGGATGGGGCCGGTCCGCGCCCGCGGTGATGACAAAGCACGAGTGGTTCTCCGAGCTCATCAGCCGTGCCTCAGAGATCCAGCCCGCAGCCGCGCCCAGGCCGTACTGGCCGCAGCGGCAGGGCCGGGGCCTTCCCACCGACGGCAGCACCGCGCGCGATGCATCACCGAGCAGACCGCCATGCGCTACCTCGGCGCGGCCCACCCGAAACGCACCGCCAAGCTGCCCAGGTAGCCCGCCTGGTTCAGTCCTGGATGGTGGCGAGCCAGTCGATCAGGAGGCTGTTGACCTCCTCGGGGCGTTCCTGCTGGATCCAGTGGCCGCAGCCGTCCAGGAGGTGGGAGGCGGACAGGGCGGGGAGGGTGGTGGGGTAGGCGTCGATGGCGTCGGCCATCCAGGTGGTGGAGGCGTCCAGTGCGCCGCCGACGAACAAGGCGGGCTGTTTGATCGGGGCTCCCCGGTGGGGGGCGAGGTCTTCCCAATCGCGGTCCATGTTGCGGTAGCGGTTGAGGGCGCCGGTCAGGCCGGTGCGTTCGAACTCCCCGGCGTAGACGTCGAGGTCCTCCTCGCTCAACCAGGCCGGGAGCGGGCCGACGGGGAAACGGTCGCGCATCTGACAGCCCGGGGCGACGAAGTGCGGGTCGGGCTCGCCCTCGGCCGGCATGGTGTCGGCGGACAGGGCCGCGTAGAAGCCCGCGAGCCAGTCCCGGACATCGGGTTCGATCTCCGCCTCGGCGCGGCCGGGCTCCTGGAAGTAGGAGACGTAAAACTCCTGCTCGGGACCGCCGATCTGGCCGAAGATGTCGGTGGGGCGGGGGCCGCCGGGCGGCGCGTACGGGACGCTCAGCAAGCCGACCGCACGGAAGACTCCGGGGTGGAGCAGGGCGGAGGCGGCGGCGATGTTGGAGCCCCAGTCGTGGCCGACGACCACCGCGCTTTCCTCGCCGAGGGCGCGCACGACGGCGACGTTGTCCTCCACCAGGTCGAGCATTCGGTAGGCGTCGGTCGCGGCGGGCTTGGAGGAGCGGCCGTAGCCGCGTACGTCGATCGCCACTGCCCGGTACCCGGCCGCGGCGAGGGCTGGGAGTTGGTGGCGCCAGGAGTACCAGGACTCGGGGAAGCCGTGCACGAGCAGGATCAGCGGGCCGGTGCCCTGCTCGGCCAGGTGCAGGCGCCCGGCAGGGGCCTCGACGGTGCGGTGGCGGAGTGCGGCGGTCGGCTCGGGTCGCATGGGGGACTTCTCCTCGGTTCGCGGGCGGTCGGCGGGTACCCACCGATCATGCGGCGCGGCGGCCGCTCGGCGCGATCAGCGTTGCCATTCCGGCAAGCTCGCAGGACAGGGTGGTGAAGTGGCACGGCGGGAAGGAACAGGGACTGTGGCAGAGGACGACGTGGCCCAGATGCCGGCAGCGGTGGGGCCCCGGCTGCGGGGCGTGCGCGAGCGCCGAGGCGTCACACTCGCCGATGTCAGCCGCGCGACCGACATCTCGCCCAGTACGCCGTCGCGGATCGAGACCGGCCGGCGCAAGCCCACCCTGGAGGTGGTGCTACAGCTGGCGAAGGAATTCGCAGTCTCCCTGGACGAGCTGGTCGGCACCGCACTCCCTCCTGCGGCCGAGCCCGCAGCACGGCGCAACGCAGCTTCGGCGACGACAAGGCGGTGTTGCCGCTGACCCGGTACGTCGGCGGCCTGCACGGCCACAAGCATGTCCTGCCTGCCGTCGAGAGCCAGGCACGACGCCAGCGTTCCACCGACCGCACGCTCACCCGCAGCTCTTTCGCGATCACCGCGGTCTTCTCACCCGCCGCGAACCTCTCGCCGGCCTGAAGCCGGATCCCCTCACGAGACGCCCGACGCTCAGCGGTCGGGCCCCACCCTCTGGATACCTCACCTCACCGGCATACCGCAGAGATCATCAACCGTCACCACCCGACGACAACCCGAACTTGGTTGAGGAACTGGGTGCCAGCCATGGAGTCCTGCACACGCCGCAGCGGTGGCCGATGCGGTCGCGGCCGGGGCTCCATCCCGCGCGGGAGCGGACGTCCGCTGACGACGCCCCGTCACTGGCCGTGAACGGTTGCCCCGTTGACCCCGGCTCGCCCCATCGCAAAGGCCGGCCAGGGCGCGCGCAATTATTGACCGAACGTTCTAGATACGTTTATGATCTTCGATGTGGCCAGGACCAAGGAATTCGATCCGGACGCCGTGCTGCAGTCGGCCCTCGAGCTGTTCTGGCGGCGCGGCTATGAGGCGACGTCGCTGACAGATCTCGTCGAGCACCTGGGCATCGGCCGCGCCAGCATCTACGCGACCTTCGGCAGTAAGCACGAGCTGTATCTGAAGGCCATGGACCGGTACGCCGAGACGCGCAACCCGCCGCTCCACTCGGAGCTGTCCCAGCCGGGACCCGCCCTGCCCGCAGTACGGGCGCTGGTGCGGCGCTTCGCCGCGGAGGCCGCTTCCCCCGGGACCCGGCTGAATGGCTGCTTCGTCACCAATACGGCAGCCGAGTTGGCACCGCATGACGATGCGGCGGCTCGCCGGGTCGAAACCAGCTGGGAGCACATCGAGGCCCTGCTGCACTCTGCCCTCGTACGGGCCCGGGCCCAGGGCGAGCTGCCCGAGCACCGCGATCCGCGCACGCTGGCCCGCATGCTGTTGGTCCTGCTGCAGGGCGTACGGATCGTCGGCAAGGCGTCGAGCGATCCCGCCCGGGTGCGGGATGCGACCGAGCAGGCACTGACCCTGCTGGACTGAAACGAATCGCGCGCACGAGGGCCGTCCAGCTCACTTCTTCATGCCCGCATATTGGACCGATCAGTCAAGAATGGAGGGAAATGAAATCGGGGGGAAAGAACGCCACAGACGCCCGCGTCGCCACCACCCGGCACCGCCATGCCTTCGTCCTACTCGGCAGCGTCCAGACGACGCTGATCTTCACACTCGCCGCGATCGCCGTACCACTACCCCACATCGGGCGCGAATTCGGCCTGGAGCGCGCCGACTTGATCCTACTCAGCGCCGCCTACGGACTGACCTTCGCCGGGCTGCTGCTCTTCGGCGCGCGCCTCGCCGACCGCTACGGCGGGAGGCGCGCCCTCACCGCAGGCCTTGTCCTCTTCGCCAGCGCCTCGGCCGCTGTCCCGTTCGCCCCCGGTGTCGGGGCACTGCTCTCGGCGCGCTGCGCACAGGGCGCGGGCGCGGCCCTCGTCGCGCCCGCAGCCATGGCCGTGCTGCGCGCCGTCTTCCCCTCCCCCGCCGCGTACGGCAGGGCGATGGCCACGTGGGGCGGGCTCTCGGTACTCGGCGCGACTGCGGGCAATCTCCTGTCCGGCGTCATCTCGGCGCTGCTTTCCTGGCGTTGGGCCTTCGCCGTACCACTCGTGGTGGCCCTCGCCGCCCTCGTCCTCACCCCCCGGCTGCTGCCGGACACCGCACCGTGCCGGGCCAGGACTCTCGACCTGCCGGGTGCCCTGCTCGCCACCGCCGGGATCACCTTCGCCAGCTACGGACTCGTCGTCACCGACGCCCAACCCTGGTCTTCGGCCGACGTGCTCGTCCCACTGCTCGGCGGGACCGCGCTGCTCGCGACGTTCCTGTACGCCGAGCGCCGCGCCCGCGACCCGCTGCTGCCACCCCGCTTCCTGCTCGACCAGCGGCGAGCCCTGGCCCTCACGGCCATCGCGCTGAGCGCCTGCGGGACCGCGATGACCTTCGTGGTCCTCTCGCTCCACCTCCAGCAGGCGCGCGACTGGTCACCGCTGCAGACCTCGACCGCCTTCGTGCCGTTCGCCGTCGCGCTGATCGCCTCGGGCCGGGCGGCAGCACCGCTCATCAGCCGGTACGGGGCCCGGGCCGTCACGTCCGCCGGGCTCGGGACAGGCGCGACCGGGCTCCTTCTCCTCGCGTTCACCGGGCTTGATGCGCACACCTGGTACGTGTACGGGCTGCTGCCGGGCCTCGTGCTGCTGCCGACCGGCACCGCAGCCTCCTTCGCGGGAGCCGCCGTGCTCGCCACCGAAGGCGTGCCGCAACAGCAGACCGGGCTCGCGGGCGGCGTACTGAACACCGCGATGGAATTCGGCCCGACCGTCCTCTTCGCCGTCCTGCTCACCCTCGGCAGCGACGCCTCGTCCCTGGCCGCGACGGGGGTCGCACTCGCCGTCGTAGCCCTCCTGAACCACCGCACCAAGTAATCCATCACTCAAGGGAGTTACCGAAATGAACCGCTTCACCGGCAAGACCGTCCTCGTCACCGGCGCGGGCTCCGGCCTCGGCCGCGCGATCGCGCTCGCCTTCGCCGCCGAAGGCGCATCCGTGGTCGCCGCGGGACGCACTGCGGCCTCCCTGGACGAGACAGTCGGCCTCATCGAGGCCGCCGGCGGTACGGCCGCCGCGGTCACCGCCGATGTGACCGACTCCGGCCGGATCCAGAACCTCGTACGCGAGAGCGTCACCCGCTTCGGCTCACTCGACATCGCGGTCAACAACGCCGGGATACTTCGCGGCACCGTACCCGTCGGCGAGGTGAGCGAGGAGGACTGGGACGCGGTACTGCGGACCAATGTCACTGGCGTCTGGCTGGCGATGAAGCACGAGATCGCGCACATGAAGGCGAACGGCGGCGGCGTTATCGTCAACATCTCCTCCAACCTGGGCGCACACCTGCGGATCCCGAACGCCGCCGCGTACATCACCTCAAAGGCAGCGGTCTCCGCGCTGACCCGCGCCGCCGCTCTCGACCACATCGACCAGGGCATCCGCATCAACGCGGTCAGCCCGGGCGCCTCCGCCGCTCCCATGTCACTGCGGCCCAACGAGACCGAGGCCGACCGTGCCGAGCGGGTGAAGACGGAAAACCCGCTCGGCCGGGTAGCGGAGGCCGAAGAAGTGGCGGCCGCAGTGCTCTACCTCGCCTCGCCCGCAGCCGGCGCAGTGGTCGGCACCGACCTGGTGGTCGACAGCGGATCATCGGCCTGACAGACGGCTCTCTGCGTCTCCGGATCGTGCACGGCGTACAGGCAGCCGACCGCCGAGCCGCCGCCGAGCCCGCCGACCACCCGGTCCAGCAGCCCGAGCACCTCCTCCGGGGGCAGGTCCAGCTCGACGTACTGGCGCAGCGCGGTGACCAGGTGCCTCATCATCGTCACCTCTTGCAAGCCGCCGCCGGCCACCTCGCCGACACCAGGGCCGACCGGCCCCCGCCCAGCGGGAGCACGTCATACCAGCAGTGCCGGGCCGCCCCCGACGGCGCGGCCGGCACGAGTGACCACGCCACTACGAGCTCCTCCGGCTCCGCCGCAACGGCGGGCAGCATCGCCCGGTACAGGAACGCCGTGAGCTCGTCCTCCGGGAGCCGGGCGGCGGGGCACGGCACGCCGCCGGGGACGGGCGCGTCGGCCTGCTGCCATGCCGGCCCCCCGCTCTCCAACGCCAGGGGGTCGGCAGCCGACCGACCGGCGTGAGGGAGTGCCGCCGCACTGACCGCCGGTCCCGTCCGCCCCTCCAGCTCCCGGACCCGCCGCACCGCCGACTCGGCCAGTTCCTGGGCCGCGGCTGCCTGCCGCTCCGCCCGGGTCAGCGCCTCGCGCACGTCTCGCTCCCGCTCCCGGGCCAGTTCCAGCCGCAGCCGGGCGTCGGTGGGGCCCGCCGCAGACGGCAGGCTGCCCCGGGCTCCCCGTGCCTCCGCCAGACCCCACGTCAGCTCGGCCACGGCGGCGCGCGCCTGTCCCAGGTGTGCCGGCAGCAACGTGCTGAGCTGCAGCGCTTGCCCCTGCCGCTGGTCGCTCACCAGCAACGACTGCCGGGCGGCTGCCAGGTCCATCGACAGCCGGAGCATGGCGGCCGCGCTCACCTCCGGCAGAGGCGTGGGTCCTCCTGCGCCTTGCGCCACAACTTCCGTGCGCCCGCGAGCCGTTCGACGGACTGGGCGTTCCTCTCCTCCCCGCACCTGCTTGAGCTTCGGCACCGCCTCGTCCTTGAACTGCCCCGGCTCCAGCCGCTCGTGCAGCTCCTCCACCGACAGCCCCGCGCGCTCGATCCAGTCGCGGACGGTCCGCACCAGTGCGTCGACCTCCGCACTGGGCCCCTTCGGCTCGGTCCATGGACGGCCCGGGCCTCCGCACCACCGGCACGCGACCGCCACCCAGCCGGATCGAAATCCTGTGGCAGCAGGCTCGCCCCGCAGCGGCTGATCGAGCGCGTCGTGGGCCTCGACGAGGCGGCAGCGCTGCTGCCTGGCTTCGATCGGGCCTCCCTCGCCGGGATGACGATGATCGATCCGCTCCACACGGCTGAATCCACGGCGGACGCGGCCGGGGCGGCGGGCGTGGCGTCGGGATTTGTGCGGGTTGTCGGGTGATGATGGCGCAGTGCGACTTGATCACGTGTCCTATGCGGTGGCCCGCGACAGCTTCGTCTCGACCGTCCAGTGGATCGGATCGGCCCTCGGCGCCGGGTTCGTCGACGGGGGCGTGCACCCGCGATTCGGCACCCGCAATTTTATTCTCCCGCTGAGCGGCGGCACCTACGTCGAGGTCGTCACCACACTCGACCACCCCGCCGCCGACCGCGCACCCTTCGGCCGGGCGGTCGCGCGCCGCGCCGCCGAGGGCGGCGGCTGGCTCGGTTGGGTGGTCTCCGTCGACGACATCGCCCCGGTCGAGGCCCGTCTCGGCCGCACCTCGGCCGAGGGCCACCGTGTCCGCCCCGACGGGTTCGACCTGAGGTGGAAGCAGATCGGCCTGCTGGAACTGCTGGAGGACCCGCAACTGCCCTACTTCCTGCAGTGGTTGGTCCCCGTCGAGGAGCGCCCGAGCGCCGACTCGCGCACCTCCACCACCATCCACGGGGTCTCCATCGCCGGCGACGCCGCCTCCATCGCCGATTTCCTCGGCGAACCGGCCGACCACCCCCTCGACCAGATCGACGTCACCTGGGTCGAGGACGAGGAACCGGGCCTGGTCTCGGTCGAGTTCGCCACCGCCCACGGCCCGGTCACGATCTGACCAGGGCCCGACTGCCCCGCGGGAGCAGCCGGCTGGGGTCTCCTGGCTAGCGCGTGTCGCTTTGCTGGGTTGGTCAGTTGATCGGATGTGCCTGCCCGATTAGTGATCACTGATGCGATGTGGGGCCGGATCGAGCCGCTGATGCCGGCCGATCCGGTCCGTGGACGGCGGTGGGCTGATCACCGCCGAGCGTTCGAGGCCATCGCGTGGAAGTACCGCACCAACCTGCCCTGGCGGGACCTGCCCGACGAGCTCGGCCCGTTCCAGACGGCCCACAAACGGCTGATCAGATGGGCCGTCGACGGAACCTGGCAGAACATCCTGACCGCCGTGCCCGGCGGCCGCGGACGCCGATGACGACATCGGCTGGACCGTCTCGGTCGACTCCACCGTCGTCCGCGCCCACCAGCATTCCGCCGGAGCACGCGAAAAGGGGCCGAGGGCCGCAGCGAGCCCGCCGACCACGCCTACGGACGCTCACGCAGCGGCCTGAGCACCAAGGTCCACCTGGCCGCCGACGACCGTGCCCGGCCCCTGGGAATGGATTTTCGTCCGTTGTCGGCTGTGGCAAGGTCCTCGCATGTCCAACCCCACGAGCGGACGTCGGCCAGAGCTCGGACGGTGTGCCGGCAGGCCGCGGTGAGGTCGCCGAGTACGAGGGCGGCCGTGCCGGCGGGTGGTCATGTGACCAGGTGGAGCGATGTTTCCGCGAGGCCCAGCCGTACGCTCTGGCCCCAGGTCAGCTCCAGGGCGTCGCTTTCCATCCCGTCGCCGAAGACCGTGATCCGGTCCGACTCCACGGTCAGCTGCAACTGTTGGCCCTGTCTCAGCTCGCCGGCGACCTTCGTGGTTCCGGTGGTGGGTGAGGGCCAGGCCTCGCGTACGAACCACAGGAGTCGCCGGTCGCGGGGGGCGGGCAGCGCGGTGGGGCTGCCGCGTTCCAGCCACAGGGAGCGCAGCCAGCCGGTGGCGCCGGTGCCGGTGCCCACCAGTACCCCGGAGGATGCCTGGGCCTCGGCCGGGCCCTTCTCGGCGTCGGAGGCCAGGCGGTAGCGGGTCGTCTGGTGGCCGGGAGCGCCCAGGTAGATTTCGTTCAGCGCGAGGAGGCGCTGGGTGTCGTCGGCGACGGCCTCGACCATGGTGAGCTCCTCTGCCCGGCTCCCGGTGGCGGTCGCCGCCCGCAGCAGGGCAGCCGCGTCGGCGCAGCGGTGGCGGACCAGGACCCCCGGGTTGAGGCCCGGGTCGGTGTCGATGCCCACCACCGGCTGTCCGCGCAGGTACTTCGCGGTGTTGGCGACCAGGCCGTCCTGGCCGACTACGACCACCACGTCCTGCGGGGCGAACAGGAAGCGGTCCAGGTCCGCCCTCTCCACGCGGGAGCTGCGCCATGTGAGCGGCACCGCCGCCGCCACCTGGCGCAGCGCGTGGCGCGTGCGGTCGTGGCGGCGGGCCACCTCGTCGATCGACCGGCCGCGGCTGGAGAGGAAGAACGCGGCCTGCCCGTGCGTGCCGTGCCGGGCGAGCAGTTCCTCGTACTCGGTCCTGCGGTGCACGAGGACCGCCCGCGGGGCCAGGCTCACGCGCCCGTGCCGCCTTCCGGGCGTCCGAGCCTGGTGAGGAGCCCGGTGAGGACGTCGGGAGAGAGCGTGATGCTCTCGATCCGCGGCAGGTTCTCCGCCAGCCGGGTCGCCGCCAGGGCGTGGAGTGTGTCCGGGCCGGCTTCGTCGTGCACGCGCAGCCATGCGGCCTGGACCTCTGCGCGTGCCGCGCCGGTCTCGCGCGCCGCCTCGGCGTCCGCGCGGGCCAGGCGGACCTTGCGGGCTGCCTCGGCCTCCGTCCTCACGGCGTCCGCCGCCGCCTTCTCCTCGGCTTCGCGGCGGGCGTTGGTGCCGCGCTTCTCGACCAACTGCTCTTCGCGCCGGGCCAGTTCGATCTGGCTGGCCAGCTCGTTCTCGGCGATGGCGCGCTCGCGCTCGACGGCGACGGCCCGGCGTTCGTAGGTGGCCCGGTCGGCCTCCTGCTGGATCTGCTCGCGGGCCGGGGTGCGCAGGGCGCGCTCCACCTCGGCCTCGGGGCGGATCGCCACGACCCGTACGGCCACCACGTCGATTCCGGTGGCCGGGAGTCTGGGCTCGGCGGCGAGACCGGCGGCGGCCCTCTCCCGTACGGAGGCGACGCCGTCCACCAGGGCGGTGGCCAGCGGGGTCCGGGCCAGTACGTCCAGTGTGTGCTGCTGCGCGGTCTCGGTGAGGAGGGTGGCGATCTGTTCCAGGGGGGCGCCGCGCCAGCTCCCGGTGTCCGGGTCGACGGAGAAGTCGAGTCGGTTGGCGGCCTCGGCCGGGTCGCTGATCCGGTAGGTGACGGTGGCCTGCACGGCGACGTCCTGGAAGTCGGACGTGCGGGCGTGGAACGCCATGGCCAGCTCGCGGTCGTCGACCGGGACTTCGGAGAGCGCCGCCGACAGGGACCGGTACCAGAAGCTGAGTCCCCGTCCGTCGTGGACGAGGCGGCCGCGTTTGTGGTGGCGGATGTGGGCGGTGGGCGCGGAGCGCAGATGGCGCCAGCCGAAGCGCCGGGTGATGTCGGCCATGGCGAACCCCCTTGATTTCGTCAGCATGACGATAATAGAAGGCTTCCCATATCGTCAAGCGGACGAAAAGGGGCTTCCGGCACGCTGCCCCGGCAAGCGGGCCGGTCCCCGTCGGGCGGGTGGGCGGCGGCGCAGCACGGCTTCTCTGCTCGGGACAGGCTGCCGCACAGCCCTCGGCCACCGCCGGGCTCAGGTTCGGGAACAGCCATGGCCGGGCGGCGGGTACTCGTCCTCCGCCCGCAGTGCGAGGCCCAGTCCGTTCGTGGGAGCCGGCTGGTCGAAGATGCGCCGACCTTCGGCGAGGAGGGTGCGTGCGGTGGTGTGGTCTCCGCGGAGGGCCGCGGCGTGGCTTTGCCGAAGACGGCGTTCAGCAGGACACCGCGCACATCGGGTGGACTCCCGGCACCCTGGACCTGGACGTCGCCTTTCCGTCCGAAAGACGACGTCCAGGTCCCGGTCTTCACTCCCCGTTGCTCACGCTGACCCGTTCGACCGGGATCCACAGCTGGGAGTCCGTCTCCGCGCCGATCTCCACCGGCTGTGTCCGCAGCAGCTCCGGACCCGGCCGGCTCGCGTACGGGTTCGAGGGGAACCACTGCGTGAACACGTCCCGCCACAGCTCCTGGAGGGCGCTCGGATACGGCCCGTGGTTGTCGAAGACCGCCCAGGCCCCGGCCGGTACGTCGAGGGCGTCGAGCTCCTCCGCGGCCGCCTCGGGGCCGGTGACCACACCGATCCAGTAGTCCACCTCGGCGCCCTCCTCCCGACTGTCGGTCAGGTGCACCACCACCGACAGGACCCCCTTCGGCTCCCCGTCGGCCAGCTTCTTCATCCTTACGATCGCCTGCTCGTCCAGGCTCTCCACGTGTGCCGCGGCCGCCGCGTTGACCCCCTCGTGCACGAGGGGGACCCGCGCCTTCCTGCCAACGACCCGAAACGCTTCCTTCTCGACGATCCGATACCGCATGGTCGTACTCCCTTCGACGACGACACGGAAGGACATGCGCGACTGCGCCGTGAGCGTCGCACCCGTGCGCCGGGCCTCGCCCGGCCCGATGCCGTGCACCGACCGGAACGCCCGGGCGAACGCCTCGCCCGAGCCGTACCCGTACCGCACGGCCACGTCGAGCAGCGTCCGCTCCCCGCCCAGCACCTCGGCCCCGGCTAGCGTCATGCGCCGGCGCCGTACGTACACGGAGAGCGGCATCCCGGCGAGAGCCGAGAACAGGCGCCGGAAGTGGTACTCCGACGTCATCGCGATCCGGGCGACTTCGACGATGGCGACCTCCCGGCCGGCCTCCGCTTCGAGGCAGCGCTCGATGTGGTCGAGCGCCTCGTTGAGCTGCTCCAGCACGGGTGCGTGTCCTTCCCTCTGATGTCTTCACCGTAGGAATCACCTCCCTTCCGGGGCCCGATGATCCGTGCCCGGAACGATCGGGTGACCGATTGCGTCACGAGCCCGGAGCGACGGGCGCGCGTCGGACTCGCGGTGTACGCCGCGTCGACTGCCAAGGCTTCGTGCGGGGCCGGAACCACCAGCCCCGGCCAAGGAAGAACACCGTTGATGGGCTGGCCGATCGCGTACGTGGCCCGGATGTCCGCCGGTTGGGTCCCAGGACATCGGCCTGCTGCTGCCCGCGTACATCGCGAGTATCGGGCGCCGCTGCTACGGGAAGGGCCGGCTGCTGCGGCTTCAGCAGATCCTGCTCTGCGCGAGGTCTCCGCGCAGATGATCCGCTTCGCGGAGTGCACGGCCGCCGGCACGCCCGTCGCCGACCCGGCGGTCCAGGCCGACGTGGACGCCCACTGCCGTGGCGTCTGCCGCTTGTGAAGCAGGCCTCAGACTGAGACCGAGAGCAGGTCCACCACGAAGACGAGCGTCGAGCCCGCCGGGATCAACGGCGAGGGCGACTGGTTGCCGTAGCCGAGGCGCGGGGGAACGATGATCTCGCGCCGGCCGCCGACCTTCATCCCCCTGACCCCCCGGTCCCAGCCCTTGATGACCCGGCCGCCACCCACGGCGAACTTGAACGGATCACCCCGGTCCCAGGAGGCGTCGAACTCCATTCCGGACTCGAAGGTGACCCCCACGTAGTGAACCCGGACGACCCTGCCCGGTTTCGCCTCGGGCCCGTCCCCGACGACGAGGTCCCGGATTGTCAGCTCGGTGGGAGCATCACCCTCCGGAAGGTCGATCTCGGGCTTCGTCAGTTCGTTCATTGCGGCCTCATTCACCCTCCGCCGGAAGCCCTCGTACGGACCAGCCGGGCGCATGGTCACTCCATGCAGTAGATGATCACGCTACCGACAATGCTGATCCCGTGGAGTGCATCCAACCCGACGGAGCACGGCGCCTGTGGCGGATCCAGAAGACACGGTTCAGTAGTGCTTTGCTGGCTGCTGTCGAAGGGCTGTCTGGTGGGTTGTCGGCAGGTTGGGCAGGTGCCGGTCCAGGTAGCGATGAGGTGTTGGAGGAAGTCCAGGGCCTGGTAGAGGGTCAGGCCATGGCAGGGGCTTTGGGGCAGGTCCGCTGCGCGGTCAGGAACAGGTAGGTGGGCGTGACGAGAGGGCCCGGCCTTGGGTCGTGCTCATGCGACGTCGGCGCCCTGGACGACTACCTGCCCGCTCACGTCGCAAGGATGGCCCGCAAGGTCGTGGAGGCCCTGGAGGAGACCCGGCCGGCCACCACGTGACGCGACGGCGCCGCGATGTCGTTCAACCGGCCCACGGGCCCCCCGGGGTTGACATGGCTGACCCCTGGGGCCCATGGCACGTCCGGCCCGGGGTCGATCTCCCCGCCCTAGGTGGCGGTAAGCCAGTCGGCAGCTCCGGCGTCGACCATGATCAGTATCCGGCGAGCTGTGCCGTCCTTGAGGACGTGTACGCGGCCCGGGAGCGGGCTGCTCCCCCGGGGTGACACGCCCGCCCGCCCAACGGGCTTCCACGGGCCCGGACACCGCCGGGCGACCCCGCGGAAATCCGTTCGGCGAGTGCCCCGGTCTCCCGGTCGCGGCTGGACGGAACGCCCTCTCAGTGGTGGCGGGCCTACGGGGTGCAGGCCTCGGGCCCGTCCTTGGTTGGTGTCGGGGTGGGACTCGGCGTCGGAGTAGGGCTCGGAGTGGGAGTAGGGCTGGGGGTCGGGCTCGGGCTCGGCGTAGAAGGGGGGCCTGTCCATAAAGAGGAGGACGGTTGTGGCCAGCCCTGCGGCGCCGGAAGGTTGGTGATGAAGATGATGTCCGCCGGCCGGTGGGCAAACGCCGCCTGCCGCACAGCTCCGCGACCCGGGAGGCCCGCTCGGGAGCTGAGCATGGCGTCGGCCTGGCTCTGACCGGGCGGGCAGGCGCCGGACGTCCCCATAAGAGAGTCCCCGGCCAGAATCGCGGCCAGCGCCAGACAGGCCACCGCGGCCGCCGCGGCCAGCGGACGTAATGCGGGACGCCGCGCAAGGCCCTGGCGCCACCGCGGTCCGCCGGGCCCGGTGACATGGATAGCGTCCTCCAGGTCTGCTCCGTCATGGGTGAGCGGCGTGTTCTGGCCGGCCGTATGGCGGACGTGGTGCAAGAGTTCGTCGGCTTCGTGCCGCGCCTGGGCACGTAGGCCCGCAACTTCGGATTCTGCGCCGGCGCGAACACGGGCGGCCTCGGATTGCGCGCCGGCGCGAACACGGGCGGCCTCGGATTGCGCGCTGGCGCGGATGCGGTCGGCGTCGGTGCGGGCGTCCTCGCGGAGGGCTTCGGCTTCCTGGGCGGCGTCGTCCAGGGTCTGCCGCACGGTGGCACGAAGGCGTTTGCGTGCCGGCTGGGACGCGCGCTGGAGCAGCTTCACCTCCTGCCACCGGGTCCGCCATGCGGCCGCGAGTGCCGGGTCCGCGCGGAAGCCCGCGGCCGCGGCGGGCGGGAGGCCCGGGGGGATCGTGACGACCCGGACGAACTCGAGCAGGGCCTCCAGGGAGGTGAACCGCTTACCGGTCAGCATCTCGTTGAGGCCGGCCCGGGTAAGCCTCGGCCGGACCGACGCACCGGCCATGACTGTGTAGGAGGGGGCGCCGTGGGCGATGTGGAGCCGGTTCAGCTCCCCGGCGAACGCCCGCAGCGCCGTCTCGAACGCGTCCACGGCGGCGGCATCGTTCGGCTCGATCCCGGGGTCGTCGTCTGTCACCGGATCACCCTCCCTGTCCGAAAGGCAACGCTAGAGGGCCCAGGGCCGTACGTACGCGGAATGCGTCGAACGATGCCGGACGCCCGACAGCGTTCGAGAACAGCCCGCGATCAACTGGCCCGTGACGGGCGGCGTCCGGGTCCATGCGGGCCCGTACGGATCACTAGGGATCTGGCCCCGGCGCCGCTCTCCTGGAGGCATGACACCCACCGAAGCAACACCCCCGACCCCCGACCCCACAACCCCGACTCCCGACCCTGCACGGCCCCCCACGCGACAGGAACCGGCTCCACCCACCGACACGCCACGCAACCGGCATCACGACAGCGTCGTACTCATCGCCCTACTCGCCACCTGCGCCGGCATCTACCTCATCGTCGGCGAGAACGGCTTCGCCGGTGTCATCACCGCCGTCGCCGGCCTCTACGGCACCCTGCGCATGCGCCGATGACCCGCACCGCAAGCAGCCGAAGGGGCTCCGGCCGGACCAGCCCCAGCACCGCCGCCCTGCCCGGTCTCACTCCCCCGCCGGAAGACAGCACCAGGGCCGCCACCCCCGAAAGAGGGCAGCGGCGTTTCGCCGGGGGCCGCTCCGTCGGCCAGGTCCGCTATCTCCGCCTCGCCCTCCGCTACGGCGAACGACCAGACGTCCGGACCGCTGACATGGAGTGAAGTGCGTGGGTCGCGGCGCAGTTGGCGGACTTTGAGACGGTCGGCGGTGGAGGAGACGCGCAGTACGCGCTCCTCGGCGTTCCAGTCGTAGAGGACGGTCGACAGGTGCGGGTGGCCGGTGCTCCTGACGCTCGCAAGTACGCCGAACTGCTGCTGCCGCAACAGCTGGGAGACCTCTTGCGCGGTGAGTACCCGGGGGGCCGGGCCGTCGTTTCTGGTGGTGCCGCTGGTGTTCTCGGCAGGCGGCGTCTCGGTGGCCGGCTCCTGGGCTGCCGGGCACTTGGCTCCCGGGCGGCCTGCCGCTCCTGATCCGGCAGCTTGTAGAGGCCGGGGGGCCCGACCCATGGCTCTGACCCGGCCCTGGGGTCAGGCCTTGGTGTAGTGGGCGGCGTACTCCTCGCCGGGCGGGACGACGGTGATGACGTCGATCAGCACCCCGTCGGGGGCGGCGACGACGAAGTGGCGCTGGCCGAACTCCTCCGTGCGCAGGGGCAGTACTTCCGGCAGGCCGGCCTCCGTCACGAGCCGCTGGTGCTCGGAGTCCACGTCGTCCACCTCGAAGTTCAGCAGCAGACCGCCCCGGAGCGCTTCCCGGTGGCCCTCGGGGACGGTCGGGTGGGCGTGGTCCAGGAGGGCCAGCTCGTACTGCGGCGCGTCGGGGCGGCGCAGACTGACGTACCAGTCGGCCTCGAAGGTCACCTCGAAGCCGAGGTGGCGGGTGTAGAAGTCGCGGGACGCCGCCACGTCCCGGGTGGCGAGCACCGGATAGAAGCCACCGAGACCGGTCGTGGGCGCGGTGGTGAGTGCGTTCGTCATGGCGGGGCCTCCGAGTTCATTTCGCATACCCAGGGTATGCGAGCTGAACGTCAGCATACCCTCGGTATGCGAAGCGCGCCGGCGGCGAGGCGGGCCCGCTCGTACGGAGCCTTCGTGCGGGCGCGGGTCAGCGGGCGCAGCACGGCCTGGTCCTCGGTGTCGTCCGGGTATAGGCACTTGCTGGTGTAGCGGTGGGCGCCGCAGCGTGCGGGGTCGGGGTGGACCAGGGCGACGGCGATCATGTCGGGTCCGTGGTCATCACCCGGGCGTGTGTGTGCGCGCTCCCGAACAGGCCGATCCGGACGGCGACGTCCCGGGCGTGGCCGGGTGTCCGGGGCTGGCTCCTGCTCGGGCCGACATAGCGGATCCGGTAGGAGCCGCCGCTGAGCGGGGCGGTGGGCACGGTCAGCGGCGCTGCGTACGGACGGGGTTGCGTGCAACCCGTTCCGTCGTTGTGCCGGGGCGTGGCGACAACTCGTCATCGGCTCCGGGCCGGTGACGGCCGGGGAGCCGCGCCGCGTCATCACCCGGGGCGTGGCGACAACCACGCCGAGCAGCCGGCTCGGCCGGCGGCAGCTGCCCGGCGGTGTCCCAGTCCTGTCTGCGCCGCAGGCCAGGGCCTCAGACGGCGAACGGGTTGGTGTGGCCGGGCAACTGCTGCCCCGGGCGCAGGAACCGCCGGCCGCCCTGTTCGTCGCGCACCGCGAGGAACCCGGCGTCCGTCAGCCGCTGTGCGATCTTTTCGCGGCGGATCGCGCCCACCTTGAACGCCACGGTGAAGAGCAGCGCGACCGCTCCGCCGGAGGCGACCGCTTCGACCGGCGACCTGTCGATGAGCAGGAGGACGGTCAGGACCGCGCAGGCGAGGTAGCCCTTCACCTTCTGGCTCCGGTCGGCGACGTACTGGGCCATGACGTCGAAGGTGATGAGGTCCTTGAGCACGGCCACGGCGCCGACCGCTTCGGGGAGCGGCTTCAGCGAGCCCTGCTCCAGCCCCGGCACTGGCCCGCCGTTGCCCGCCTGCGGATGGGCGGTGATGGTGGCCGCCTCGCGGACGCGTGCGTCGGGTTGCGGGTCCCGGTACATCCGGACCTGGACGAGCGAGTTCTTGAACCCGGTTCTGTACGCCACGCCGTACGTGTAGCCGTACTGCTCCGCCACGTGCGCCAGGGCGGCCGCCTTCGGCGTGGAGCCCTGGGGGGCGATCTCGACGATGTCCTGCTGACGGGCGATCTGCTGGAGCATCCCCGCTATGTGACGTTCTACGGACATCCTGTTTCCCCGCCCCCTGGGACCCCGCGCCTGGGGCCGACCGGCGCACAGCCTAGGGGGTGCGCCGCCGATCGGAACACGCGCGGTCCCCCGGCCATGGACCGGGAGACCTCACGTCCGGCGGGGTCAGGCCTCTACGGCAGGTTGCGGGCCATGACGATGCGCTGGACCTGGTTCGTGCCCTCGGCTCCAGCCGCAGGATCTCGGGGAGCCGTCCCAGAAAGCGGCAGCGCCACGGTGAGGTGGCGCAGTCGGCCGGTCGTCCGTGCTGCCGGGCGCGGCCCGCCTCACGATCTGGATGGCCGACCACGACCTCCCCGGACAGTCCACCCAGAAGACCGACGACGTCCACAACACGTCCTAGACGCGGGCTTCTTCCAGCAGACCTGACGCATGTGCGGTCCGCTGGTACAACACGTAGCGCCCGTCTCTGACCTTGGTGACGAGGCGTGCGCGGTGCAGTGCGCTGAGGTGGTAGGAGACGGTGCCCGGGGTGCATCCGATCCGGGCGGCGAGTTCCGCGGTGGACCGGGCGGTTTCGAGGTCCGCCAGCAGGGCCGCTCGGGTGTTGCCGACCACTTGCGCGATCCTTCCGGACTTGCGATCCCGGCCGGCTCCGATCCGCTGGGCGGGGTAGTAGAGGACGAACTGCCCTGGGGTGTCGACCTGGATGATGACGTCGGGCCAGTTGAGCACGCCGGGGGCGAGGACCAGGTCCCGGCCGGTGACGTCGATTTCGCCGTCCCACGACTTGGCGAGGGTGACCGCGTCGCCTGCCCACTCCATGTCGGGGTGAAGTGTTCCGAGCACCCGGCCGACGCCATGGGTGGCGATGGCCGTCGCGCGGTGGGCGATGTCCTGCTCGATGATCGAGCGCAGTTCGGGCCAGCCTTCGGAGAGGGCATCGCGCCAGAACCGGGCGAGACCGTTGGCGAGATGGCGCTGCATCCGCCCCGACTCCGCGATCCGGCGGGTCGCGGCCAGCAGCGGCCTGTTCCAGTGGGTCCGGGTGTATGTGAGGACCTGGGTTTCGAGGTCGTCCTGCGCTGCCGCCTCGATCTGCGCGATCTGCTCGTCGAGCAGGTCACGACGCTGCGCGTCCGCCCCTGGCTGAGGGGTGAGCAGGTCAGGTCTGTAGGTGTCGCCGTTTTGCGGCAACAGGTCCGCGAGCAGGGCAACGTCCGGATGGGCAAGGGACGCGCGGGCGAGTGGTCCGGGATCTCCGAATACCGGGTGCCGTCCCGACGCGGCGGTGAGTTTCAGCCACGCCATGGACTCTGACGCAGGGGAAGGGGCCAACCGCGTCCTGGACACGGTGTCGATGTCTAAACGCAGAGTGAGCACCGCCCCGACGCTAGCAGCCGTCGCGATGGATTTGAACTGGCTCGAATGCTTTCCGGCGCGAGGTCCACGCGTGCTTGAGTCGTGTTGCCGAACAACGGCAGCAACGTTCACTGCCCGATCTGAGGCGGTCGCCTCCGCACGACGGTGAGGTTGCGCATCCGGTACCCGAAGAACCTGGGGAGTGGTTGTCATGGTGGGATTGAAGGACACATCGAAGGTGAAGAGCCGCACGGGGAAGGTCGGCGTGGCCGTGGCCGCAGCCGCGTCGGTTGCCGGGATGGTCTTCGCGGCGACACCCGCGAACGCCGCCGTCGCCGCCGCCGCAACCGTCTCGATCGAGTATGGGGCGAGCTACTACAAAGGCACGGCCAGCTGGTCCAACCGGTCGGTCGGCGTCGACGCATCGTTCAAGGCCACCGGGTGTCGGCGGGTCTACGCGCGGGCGTTCGCAGGCAGCACCTCGCTGGACTTCAAGAGCAGCAGCACCTGGTGCAATCGATCCGGGTCGGCGGACTTTGCTCTTGCCGCGAACGTCGTCGGCGGGTCCGACAACATCTGGATCTACATGACCGACGAAAACCAGAACTACCTCAAGGGACAGACCTGCTACCGCGCCGGCTACTGCATCGACGGCCTGCACTAGTACTGCAGCGGTCCTTGTGGTGATGGCCTGTCAGCTGAAAGTCATGTGGCGGTGCCAACCGGGGTGGCGGCGGATCTGGTAGTCGTCCAGGACGTTGTCGGTGTTCTGGGTGGGCCGTCCGGGGAGGTCGCGGTCGGCCATCCAGATCGCGAGGCGCAGCTCCCATTGGCCTCCTGTCGCCCCTCAGCCCGCTGACCGGTTCCCCTTCGCCCGGTTGATGCCGCACGCGACCGCGTGCCGGGCCCTGTAGTCCCCATTCTGGAGATCGCATGAAGACTCATCTCGCCGCAGCCCTCGGTTTCGTCGTGCTGACCGCGGGCACCTTGCTGGGTGCTCCCGCCGCCGCCGGCGCGCAGACCACCTCCTACCCGACCACCTCCTTCGACGTCACGGTCGGTGCCAGTTACGCCCGCGGCACCCTGACTTGGTACAACCGGTCGGTCGGGGCCGATGGGGAACTCCGGGCCGTCGGCTGCCACAGGATGTGGCTCAGCGCGTACGGTACCTCTGGCAACGATCTCGGCACCTGGAGCACCAGGAGCCAGTGCGACGGGACGTACCCGTTCCATATCAATATGCCCGGCGGGGCCACGTCCGTCAGAATCTGTCTTGACGATGCGCACACGAATGCACTCAACTGCGAACAATACAACCGACCCTGACCCACCCGACCGGCTCCAATTCCGGGATTGCGAGTCCGAGGGATTTGCCGTTGCCTCGGGGCCGGGGCTCTGTGGCAGCCCCCGGGGTACGTCCTCAAGGCCGAGGGCCGCGTGGCCCTGGCCGCCACCCGCCGGGGCCTGGCCGAGTTCCTCGGCCGCACAGGAGTTTCCGCCCCCCAGCCCTGACGGGCCGCGCCCGCGCCGCCACCCGGGCAGTGAGCGAACGCAATCGCGCCGGCGTGCGTCGCTGGCAGACTGCCTGGCCGACAAAACAACGAACAAGCAGTAGTTCCGGTCGCGCACCCGCGGCAGGCCGGGGGTCGCGGGCGCCCCAAAAGCTTCTCAGCGCACCGTCTTCACAGCATCCGCGCCCCAAGACCTCGTGACGTGTGTCGCAGGCGGTGGGATCCGGCTGGTCAGGTGCCCGAGGCGGTTGGGGGTGTGGCGTGGGGCGGGCGGGGTGGGCGGGCCCCCCGGGGGGGGGGGGGGGCGTGTGAAAGAAGGTTTGGGGGGGGGGGGGGCGGCGGGG